>CAZMBD010000057.1:0-15486 GCA_964564325.1 uncultured Clostridiaceae bacterium | reverse complement strand
AAAAAAATATTAACTGTCTATAAAAAAGGAGAAATATATAAAAAATATCCAGTAGCCCTAGGAAAATCTAATACTCCCACACCCAATCATAAATTTACCATAACAAACAAGATTAAAAATCCATATTGGGGAGGAATGGGTGGAAAATTTAAGCCAGTAAAAGGTGGTACACCTAATAATCCATTAGGGAAAAGATGGTTCGGTCTTTCTACTGAAAAATATAAAGGTTATGGTATTCATGGTAATTCTCAACCCTTTTCCATAGGAAAATATATATCTGCTGGCTGTATTAGAATGATTAATGAAGATGTGGAAGAATTATTTGAATACCTTCCACTAAAAACAAATGTCTGGATTGGTACAGAGGAAGTTTTAGCAAAATGGAAAATTAAACAGTATGTGGAGTATGAGAAGGTGGAAGAATTGTTTTAGGACAAGTATAATATTTGTTTAAATCATACCATATCTCTCCATTGCATTTTTTATAATACCCATAATCAACCCATCATAACCCAATCCAGAGGCATTGGCCATTTTGGTAATATCACTATGTCCCTTCATAAGTCCTGGTAAAGAATTAATTTCTAATACATAGGGTGTATCTTCTTTTAAACGTATATCTACTCTAGCATAATCCTCCATTTTCAATGTATTATAAGCTCTAATTGCAGCTTTTTTAATATTTCTTCTACATATATTATCTAATTTAGCAGGAATATGATATATGGTTTTATCTGCATATTGGGTTTTTACCTCAAAACTGTAAATATTATTTAAATGATCTGGAAGATTTGAAAAATCTACCTCCAATATAGGTAAGACCTTTAAATTGTTACCATTTCCCAGTATCCCTACAGTAAATTCCCTTCCTTCAATATATTCATTTATCATAATAGGTGGATTGTAAATTTTTAAATCTCCCTCTACCTTTTTAATTAGATCTTCCTTATTAAATACTAAACTATTTTCATGTATTCCTCTACTAGAACCTTCATCCTTAGGCTTTACTAATACTGGATAGTTTAAATCTATATCTTTTAATTCTTTAACATCATATACATAAATAAAGTTTGGAGTGGGAATCCCTACTTCATTAAATAATAAACTAGAATATATTTTATTATATGCTAGTCCATGACCTAGAGGAGAAGAACTGGTATAGGGAATTTGTGCATATTCTAATACTGCTGGTAATTGTGACAATCTATCATCTCCACTAATACCATTACATAAATTAAATACTAAATCTACTTTTTCTTCCTTTAAATTTTTAACTATATTATCATCAAATACCAAACTAATACATTTAAACTTTTTCAATATTACTTTCTTTATTTCTCCGACAGTTTTTTTCTTTTGTCTATCCTCCATTATTCCTTCTTCCGTAGGTAATACTTCTACCCTAGGTTTGTCCGTAACAATAGCTATTTTCACAAATAAACATCTCCCTTTCTTATATTTATATTTTTAAAAACCATTACCTTTGTTAGGTAATGGTTTTTTTTAATTGGTCTCCCATAATAATGGTAATCTTGTTAATAAAGTTTTAGTTATATATGCATATAATGGTATCTGAATAGCTTGAGTGATAGCCCTTCCAGGGACTGTGGTTACCATTGGTATGCTAAATAGCCTATCCATAAAGTATGGTACCATAAATACAGAAGTAGTAATCTGTCCAATGGCTATTGCTAATAATAATTTCCAAAAAGAAGTTTTAGCCTTAGAATCTTTAAATATTAGCATTATTAAACCTGGAATAATTCCAGTTAATGCTGCAGATAAAGTAAAATGTGGCATATAGACTCCCATTGGGCTTATAATCATTCCTATTAAATCCCCAACTGCACCTACTATTCCTCCTGCTAGGGGACCAAATACTATTCCTGCAAATATTACTGGGTAGCCTCCAAAACCTATCCTAACAATTTCTGTTCCTCCACCACCTATTCTAATACTACCTACTCTTGTCAAAATTACATTTAAGGCAATCAAGAGTCCAAAATAGGCAATGTTTTTTGTTGATGACTTTTGCATACAAAAAGCCTCCTTCCTATTTGATATGACAGATCCGTCACATCTAGAAAGAGACATTATCTAGCATGTGACAGCGAACGCAATAATTTAACGCAAGCTAAGTAGCTTTTCGTTTAGAGGCAACGTCCCATCCTCTAACACTTTACGCAAACTATCTACTCTGTTCATATAATTTTAATTGCAAATAATGTATTTGCTAGATATAGTATATATTATTATTTTAGTTATTTCAAGTCTAAGCTTCCATACTTAATTCATACAGTTGATTGTATACATTCCCATCTTCTTTTTTAGATTTCTTTTTGAAAAAAGTTTTACCAAACTTACTGGCTATCCAAAGACCAAGCCTTCTCATTCCTGCTTCAAAACCAAAAATCTTGAACATTTTCATGGCTCCTGAAAAGCTATAAAATTCATTTACTGCTCTAAAAAACTCAGCTTCCAATTCCCAAGCAGTCATATTTTTTGGTTCAAATACCACATTCATCATATCATAATGTTGCCAATCTTTAATAAGAATCCTATCTTCTTTTTCAAACTGTTCATATAATGGTGTTCCAGGATAAGGAGTCAGTATTGCTGGTTGCAATTGATATGCATTAATTTTTTTCGCAAACTCTATAGATTTTCTAATATCTTCCTTAGTATCATAGTCAATTCCTAATACAATACTTGCAATTAGACGAATTTTATACTTTTCTAACATTTCACCACAGTATTCTATATCCTCTATTTTTTGCTTTTTATCTATATAATCTAAAGATTCTTGATTTAAAGATTCTATTCCTATAAGCACTCTATTTAAATGTGCATCTCTTAATAAAGCTAGCAGTTCTTCATCTTTAGCTAAATCTGTTCTTCCAAAGAAAAAAGTTTCCCCAAATACTAAATCATTATCTATCATCTTTTGTAGTATTTCTTTTGCTCTATTTCTGTTGGCTGTAAAATTATCATCTTCAAAATTTACATATTTAAAACCCATTTTCTTATACATTTCTAGTTCTTCAATTACATTGTCAGGAGTCCTATACCTATATGGATGAAATAGCCTAGAGGTAGTGCAAAATATACATTCAAAAGGGCAACCTCTTGAAGTCATTAGATTGGCCACCTTACAAGGGGTTTTTAATATACTATAATCTGGAAAAGGTATACTATCTAAATCTTCCACTGGTGATGAATTTACAATTTTCCCCTTAGCATTTCCCTCTATTACATCTACAATAATATTTTCTGCCTCTCCTATTACCACTTGATCAGCATACTTTATAGCCTCTTCTGGTACTGCTGATGCATGCATTCCACCAATAATCACCCTTTTCTTATATTCTTTTTGAAATATCTTGGCTAATTCATAGGCTCTAGGTGCATTAGAGGTCATAGTGTAAAAACATATTACATCGGCATCTTTAATATTTTCAGGTTCTAAATCTTTATATAATTCCTCATATACTTCCACCTCATGACCTGCTTCTTTCAGAATCCTACCTAGAATTAAAGGTCCCGTTATAGAATTACTCCTTCCATAAAAAGATCCCCCCATTCTATAAATGCCATTTCTTCTAATATCAGCAGCTGGTGTGACAAATACCACTTTCACTTTTCTCATCTCCTTATTTAATTAAAAAATAAATTATTTCTAGAAAATCTTAGATTAATATAAATTCCTCTCTCCATGTAATTTTTTATATTTCAATCTAACTGAGGTATAAGGAATCTTTACTTTTGGATAAGATACAGGCTCTTTGTCAAATTTTATATCCTTTCCATTAGATTTTAAAATTACAGTGCCTAGTTTATCAGTACGATAAAGCTTAGCTCCCACATTAGATAGTCTATCTAGAACACATTTATCAGGTTGTCCATAAAAACTACACCAGCCTACAGAGATTATTGCATATTTAGGATAAACTGTATTAATAAATTCTTCTGAAGAAGAAGTACAACTACCATGATGTCCTACTTTTAATACATCTACCTTTAAATCTTTATTGTTTTCTAAAATCTCTTTTTCAGAAACTTTTTCTGCATCTCCTACAAATAAAATAGATACGTCTTCATATATATATTTTATTACTATGGAATAATCATTAATTCTACTATATTCACTACCATTAGGTGCAAGTATAGTAAAATATCCTTCTCCTAAATTATAAGTATCACCTGGTACAGGATGAATTAAATTTATTTCCATAATTCTAGCTAATTCTAATAAAGCCCTGTGCATTTTATAATTCCTTTTAATTTCATAGGGATTTTCATTATTTATTATTATATTTTCTATGGGGATATTTTTAATAATTCTAGGAAGTCCACCAATATGATCATTGTGGGGATGAGTTACTATTAAATAATCTAGTTTTTCTATATTATATCTTTTTAAATATCTAAGTATTGGCCTACTACTTATATGATAACCTCCATCTATAAGAATATTTTTGTTCGCCTGTTGAATTAAAATAGAATCAGCCTGTCCAATACTTAAAAAATGAACTTTTAAATCTTGATTGGTAAAGGAATTTGCGATTTTTTTGTTTCTCTTCTTTAAAATCTTCACATTAAAAAAAGAATGAAATACTCCCACTGCTGATATAAGCACAAAGATAGATGAAATTATAAAAATATTTCTGCTTATAATCATACTATAACCTACTCTATATATACCAAGTAAATCTATAAAAGAGAAAAACATAAAAGGTGCCGATAATAAAAACAATAACATGGCCCAGGTATGCATAAAATAGTATATAGAAAAGATATAATAAAATATAGCAATTATACATTTCCATAAAGTACTAGAACGAAATCCTGGGACAAAGTCTAAGAACAACAATTTAAGGACTCCTTTCTATTAACTATATTTATATTATAACATATTTTTTGTCACTTTTTGGTGAAAAATTAATAAATATATCTCTTTTAATATATTTTAACTTTTATGTTTTTTCTTCTGCCTATCACTAATATATGACATTATGTAGGATAATAGTAATAGTGCTATTCCTAAATATAGTTTTGGTTTATTATCTTCTATGGGACAAACGTATGGAGGTAATCCCCTTGTGGAAATAAAGGATTTATATAGTCCATATACTGCCACCACAAATCCTAAATAAAAAATATAATTACTTGCTTTCTCTAAATTTTTCTTCATGTGCATTACCCTCTTCTATCTCATTATATTCCATTACTATTAAATCCCCTTCATCTAGATATTTGTCGCATTCACTACAGTAATATTTTATACTTACTTCATTTCCACATTCTTTATGACATACTGTTTTATTACAATCGTCCAAATATTTATTTGCCCAAATTATCATAGAATTAAATACATGATTAAAACTCCTACCCTTTTCTGTAATTATATATTCATATCTAGGTGGATGCTTACTATATAATTCCTTGGATATAAGCTCATTTTCTGTTAAAAGTTTTAATCTATCAGAAAGAATATTTGTAGGTATTGTATCTAAGGATTCTTCTAATTCTTTAAAGGTCTTTTTATTTTTATAAATTCTATGCAAAACTAGCATAGTCCATCTATCTCCAAGTATATTGAGGGTCTTTGCTAAATTGCAATCTAAATCATAAACTGGTTTCATTTAATCACTCCTCTAAAATTTATTTTGCACTTTCTATTAAATTTTCCATATCCTCTTTATAAACTGCTGAAGGTACATAATATTTTACATTACCCTCTTTATCTATTATAAAAGTAGTAGGGAAAGATTGTATATAGTATTTAGCAAAAACTTCGCCTGTTTCATCAAATACTACTGGAAAAGTATATCCTTCATCTTCTAAAAATTTAACTATATGTGCCATATCTCCCTCACGGCCTAAATTAGGTCCAGCCACTCCTAAAATCACCACATCTTCAGAATTTAGGTTGTTTTCATTATAAATTTCTTCTATAAAGGGAATTTCCATTCTACAAGGGGGACACCAAGTTGCCCAAAAATTTAAAAATACTACTTTTCCTTTATAGTCACTTAGGGTATGAATTTCTCCATATTGATCCACTAGAGTAAAATCTGGGGCAGGAATTTTTTCCTCTTCCTCATCTTCTGTTTCTTCAGTCTCACCACTAATAATATCTTCATTCTCAGGAGAACTTGCACTATATTCCTCTATATCCTGACTGATTTCAGTCTCTATTTCCCCTATACCTTTTATTTGTGATATTATACTATCTGTTCCTCCTAAAGCCATTACTAAACCTGTAATTATTAATAATGCTCCCCCTACTTTTTGTATTTTGTCCATATGAAGTTTTAACTTATCTAAATGTTCAAATAATCTATCATAAAATAGTGCTATAATTATAAAAGGTAAAGTAAAACCAATGGTATAAACTAATATTAATAAATTCCCAGTTAACATGCTTCCAGTACTAGATGCCATTATAAGTGCAGAACCAAGCATTGGCCCAACACATGGAGTCCAACCAAAGCTGAAAGTAAAACCTAATATATAGGCTGTTAATGGTCTGATTTGTTGAACTTTCATATTAATTTTCTTTCCCTTTTGGAGAAATGGAAGATTTAAATATCCAGAATAAAAAAGCCCCATAATAATTATTATAATTCCACCAATTCTTCCTAATAGACTTTTATTAACAGCAGTAAATTGATTCAATGCATTTAGAGAAGAACCTAGTATAAAAAAGGTAGTAGATATACCTAGCACAAATAAAATTGTGTTTTTCAAAAGTGGACTATTTTTAATTCCAACATCTCCCTCTTTTAGATCTTTTACACTACTTCCAGATAATATTGCCAAATATACTGGTAAAATTGATAATACACAAGGTGAAAATAGTGAAAGAAGTCCCTCTAAAAATACTACTAACACATTTACAGAACTCATATTTAAATACCTCCATTTTCTTATTGTTAGTAACTTTATTTTTTAAAGTTACTTTATATTATAAAGTCACCTTAGAAATATGTCAATAGTTTTTTATAAGTAATTTTTATTAAGTGAATGGTGTAGAAGTGGTTACTAGGAAATAGATAATTAATCAAAAATAGTAGAAAGATAAAAAACATTATCAACAAACTTGAGATTTTAAATAGATTATACGAAATTAAAATTAATTCTAATTTTTAAAAAATTGCTTGACTTTTAAAAAAGCATAATATATAATTCTATTTAACGCTTTAAATGAATAGATTAAAAACTATGACTGAGAAGAAGTAAGAAATATTAGTACCTTAGAGAGAGCTGCCGGTTGGTGAAAGGAGCAGGGAATATATTCTGAAATACATCTCAGTAGTTGGTCACCGAAAAGGAAACTTAGTAGGCTGTTCCCGGAAACCTGCACCCGTTATAATGCTAAAGTATCGTAATTTATTACTGTACTTGATAAGGTTAATACTGTGAGGTATTAATAAAATTTAGGTGGTAACACGAGAAATTAACTCGTCCTTTATAAATAAAGGACGAGTTTTTTATTTTATTTAAAGGAGTTGGTGATATGGATTCTGACTATTATTATATTATTTCATTTGTTAATCATATTAATAAAAAAATATTAAAATTTAAATCGGAGGTATGACTAAATGGCTAATATTAAATTTTTTACAGAAGAAAATATTCCCTTGGAAATGCATAAGGTTCGTATTGTTCAAAAATTAAATCTTCAGAATGTGGAAAGAAGATTTGAAGCTATACAAGAAGCTGGAAACAATACTTTTTTACTTAAAAACAAAGATGTATTTTTAGATATGTTAACTGATAGTGGTGTAAATGCCATGAGCGATAGACAACAAGCAGCTATGCTTATAGCAGATGATAGCTATGCAGGTTCAGAGTCTTTTACTAGATTAGAAGAAAAATTGCAAGAAATATTCGGTATGGAATTCTTTTTGCCTACTCATCAAGGCAGGGCTTGCGAAAATATTATTTCTCAAGTATTAGTTAAACCTGATACAATAGTTCCAATGAATTACCATTTTACTACTACAGCATCTCATATTAATTTAAATGGCGGAGTGGTAGAAGAATTAATCATTGATGAAGGCTTAAATATTACAAGCAATTACCCATTTAAAGGAAATATCAATATAAATAAACTAGAAAAACTTATAGAAGAAAAAGGCCCAGAAAAAATTGCTTTTGTTAGGATGGAAGCTGGTACAAATCTTATAGGCGGACAGCCATTTTCATTAGAAAATTTAAGACAAGTACGAAAAGTATGTGATAAATTTGAAATTATATTAGTATTGGATGCATCTTTACTTGCTGATAATCTATACTTTATTAAAATTAGAGAAGAAGAATGTAAATCTAAAAGTATTAGAGAAATTACCCTAGAATTATCATCTCTTTGTGATATTATCTACTTCTCTGGTAGAAAACTTGGATGTGCTAGAGGTGGTGGAATATGCACTAGAAATGTAAAATTGTTTGAAAAAATGAGGGAACTAGTACCCCTTTACGAAGGATTTCTCACCTATGGTGGAATGTCTGTAAGAGAAATGGAAGCCTTAACTATTGGACTCGAGGAAACCATGGATGAAAATATGATATGTCAAGGACCTCAATTTATAGAATTTATGGCTAATGAATTAGTAAAAAAAGGTGTTCCCGTTGTTACTCCTCCTGGAGGATTAGGTTGTCATTTAAATGCTATGGAATTTGTAGACCATATTCCTCAAAATAAATACCCAGCTGGTGCTTTAGCTATAGCTTTATATATAGCCTCTGGAGTTAGAGGGATGGAAAGAGGCACTATGTCAGAGTCAAGGAATCCCGATGGCACTGAACCTTTAGCTAATATGGAACTATTAAGGCTAGCATTACCTAGACGAGTATTTACCTTATCTCAAGTAAAATACACAGTTGATAGAATTGCTTGGCTATACGAAAATCGTAAATTAATAGAAGGTCTCAAATTTGTAGATGAACCAAAAATACTTCGTTTCTTCTTTGGAAAACTAGAGCCTGTATCTGATTGGCAAGAAAAATTAGTAGAGAAATTTAAAGAGGACTTTGGAGATAGTTTATAAAAAATATAAGTGAAGTCACAAATTTGTGGCTTCACTTATAGAAATTTCCCTATTTTATTTACAGGTATGGAAAATTCTTCTTTAAGTTCCTCATATTTATCCTCTTCCATAGAAACAACTACACAAGTAGATGGGCCTCCTGTCTTTTTTAAATCTATATTTATATCCTCTTCTAATTCAAATTCTATATTATTAGTCCTAGCCATTTCTCCTAATTCATATAATATCCCCTTAGAACCTATTGGAAGTATTTCTTTTATGTACTTCTTTTCCTTTAATTTTAATAGTTTTGGAATATCCATTATAGTTTTCCCCTTATCAGCTAATACCTCATTTCCTACCTTAGGTAGTCCTACTACCGCAGCAATTAAACCTGGATATGTAATGGGTTTTTCCCAATTATCCTTATTTACAATTCCTATTATAGTCATGCCCATACCTGTAGTAGTCACTGGAATATTTTCTTCTGTACTTCCCGTTACTAAATTGGAAATATCAAAATCTAATGGTTCTAAAGCCTTCTCTATTCCTTCTATAATCCTTCTACCTGTATCTTCCATTTCTACAGACAAAGTATTCACAATAGTTATAGGCTTAGCTCCAAAAGCTAATAATTCCATTAATGCTACCTGAGTTGTAAAATATCCTGATACCTCTGGTGAAGTTTTAACCATATCATGTTCCTTATCTCCTATTCCCCCAAGAGAATCACAAGATATTACTAAAAATTGTTTTTCATTCATATCTATTAAAGTTAAATCTCTATGTTTTTTTATTTTCATATAGTCCTCCTGTTTGCATTTTAGTATGATCCTGACATTTTTAGTATAATACTTATAATATAAAATAGCAAACAGGAGATTTATATTATTCTAAATACTTCTTTATTTCTTTTACAGACAATATTTTCCCCGTAGATACTACATTTTCATCAATTACCAATGCAGGAGTAGTCATTACTCCATAGCTTACTATCTCTTTTAAATCCCCTATGATTTCTATATCTGCATCTATATTTAATTCTTCTAAAGCTATTTTAAGATTTTTTTCAAACTTTTCACATTTAGAACAACCAACGCCTAATATTTTTATAATCATTTGAAATACCTCCTATACAAATAAATATGATATAAAATTAAGACCATATCCAACAATTATTATTCCTATAGTTACAATAATTACAAAGGTAGCTAATAATTTTGATTTTACTACTTTACTTAACATAATTAAAGATGGAATTGATAAAGTAGTTACTCCCATCATAAAGGATATAACTGTGCCAATACCTACACCCTTGGCAATTAAAGCCTCTGCTATGGGGATAGTCCCAAATATATCTGCATAAATTGGTATACCAATAAATGTAGCAATTAAAACTGAAAATGGATTACTTTCTCCTAAAATTTTTTCTATTATAGACCCTGGTATCCAATTGTGAATAACAGCTCCTATGCCTACTCCAATTAAAATATAGGGCCAAACTCTTCCCACTATATCCTTCACTTGGTTTTTAGAAAACTTTATTCTATCCTTATAAGTTAATTCTTCTACTTCCATATCAGCACCTTCTACAGACCATACAAAATCTTCTACATAATTT
Organism: uncultured Clostridiaceae bacterium; assembly: GCA_964564325.1. Lineage (GTDB taxonomy): Bacteria > Bacillota > Clostridia > Tissierellales > Tepidimicrobiaceae > JAAZMA01. Next base: position 4,833 of record CAZMBD010000057.1, on the reverse strand, counting down.
TCCATATTTAAATTATTGATTAAAATCCCCCCTATAATGGCCACAATCATACCTACAATTACATAGACTATTGCAATTTCCATTCCAAAGAAAGACATCAATAACATAAGAGAAGCTAAGTCTATCATTGGTGAAGATATTAAAAATGAAAAAGTAGCACCTAAAGGAAGTCCTGCTGATAAAAATCCTACAAAAATAGGAATGCTGGAACAGGAACAAAATGGAGTTAATATTCCGAGTAATGCTCCCAAAACATTTCCCTTAATGCCTTTTATTCCTCCCATTATTTTTTTAGTTCTCTCTGGTGGAAAATGACTTTGAATATAGGATATAATAAAAATCATTACTGAAAGCAGTATAAAAATCTTAATAGTATCATAGATAAAAAAATGAACACTTCCTCCTACTCTAGTTTCTATTGATAATCCAAAAACTTTTTCCACCAATAATTCTACTAAATCCCAAAGCCATTTCATCTTTAATAATTGACTATTTAACCAAGTAAATATACCCATTTAAATCACCACCTATTCTTTACGCATATTTGCTAATTCAATATACTTTGCTGCAGCTTTGCTTTTTTCTATATCTAATTTCAAAACTGGGTATTCTTCAACACTGTCCACTATTTTCTCTAATATTTCTTCAAATAATTTATCCTCCATATTTAATGAGTAAAAAGTATATTGTTCTTTCTTCTCATCTTTTACTAGTCCCATATCCCTAAGCCTTGCTAAATGTTTAGATACATTTGGCTGAGATATGCCAGTTATACCAGTTATTTGACATACACAAAATTCATTATGGTATAAAAGTACCATTATTCTAAGTCTTGTTTCATCAGAAAGTAATTTAAAATAATTTAATAATTTATCCATATTATCCCCTACCTTAAAGTCATTTTTTCTCCCACTATTTCTTCCCATGTATTAAATATAGGTCTAATTATTTGAGGCCCTATTTTAGATATTATTACTAACTGAGAATTTTCTTCACCTTTATTAGTTAACTTGTAATCTATTCTATTATTTACAACATCTACTTGATTCCACCCATCTTCAAGTTTAAAAAATCCTTTAATCCTATAGCTATCTTTTTTAATAATATCTAAAAATTGAGTAAGTTTTTCTTTATTTAGCTCTTTATCATAGGTTAAAGTTAAAGTCTTTGGTTTGTTTTCAGGAGTATTAGTAGTATCCTCTGAGCCAAGCCATCCTTCTCTTAAAAGATCCTTTTCTAAAAAATTATAGTCTATTTGACCATTTATAGATTCTACTATTTCTACTTTATTGTTTATCTCTTTAATTTTTTCTTTAACTTTTTCAATTTGCGCTTTATTTATTAAATCCACTTTAGAAAGAATAACTAAATGACAAAACTTAAGCTGTCTTTCTACAGTCTCTATATCCTCTACTTGTTCTAAAAAATTAACTCCATCTACTATACAAATAGCGCCACTATAATCATAAACATCTCCTTTAGCTACTTCTACTGCTTCTAAAAACTCCCCTATATTAGATGGATCAGCAAGACCTGAACTCTCCACAAATACATATTCCATATTTCTATCTGCCATTTCTACTAGTGCAGATACAAAAGATAATTGTAAACAAGAACAAAATATTGAACCTTTATTGATTTCTACTAATCCCATTCCTTCCTTTTCTATTATAGTACCATCTATCCCCACTTTACCAAATTCATTCATTATAACTGCTACTTTTTTCCCTTCTAAATCTTCTAAAACATTAGTAAGAAAAGTAGTTTTCCCTGCACCTAAAAAACCTGTAAGTAAATATAATTTTGTTTTATTTTCCATCTAAATTCCTCCTTTTTTATACCTATATGCCCATATAGGTATATGTGTATATTGTTATACTACTATTATTATATATAATTGTCAATAGTTTAAAATTTATTTTAAAAGTGTTATAATTAAGAGTTGTATATAAATAATTAACGATAGAAGGGTTTTTATGTTTAAAACATTTGAATATAAAGATATAGATGAAAATAAAATTGATGGTAAAAATATATTAATAGATGTTAGAAGTCCTAGTGAGTATGAAAATGCAACTATTCCTGGTGCCATTAATATCCCTATATTTAATGATGAAGAGAGAAAAATAATTGGAACCATATATGTTCAAGATAGTGTAGAAAAGGCAAAAAAAATTGGTATAGAAGTAGCATCAAAAAAACTTCCAGATATTTATGATAGGGTAATAGCCCTAGGTAAAGAATATAATCATCTCGTTTTTTTCTGTGCTAAAGGTGGATTTCGAAGTAGTTCATTAGTTTCTCTTTTTTCGTCCATTGGCATAAACGCATTTAAATTAGATGGTGGATATAAAAAGTATAGAAAATATATTAACGAAACTTTACCAAAAACAGTTGAAGGTATACAATTCATAGTACTTTATGGAAATACTGGTACTGGAAAAACCTATATTTTAGAGGCCCTTAAAAATAAAGGTTTGGATGTTTTGGATTTAGAGAGTTGTGCTAATCATAGAGGTTCCTTACTTGGTAGTGTGGGACTTGGAGAACAAAATTCTCAAAAACAATTTGAAAGCCTTTTATATGAATCCCTTAAAAATAGAAAATCTAATATAGTCTATATAGAAGGTGAAAGCAGAAGAATAGGAAATGTTATAATACCAGAATATATATATAATGCAATGAATAATGGAATTCATATAAAAATAGAAGCCAATATGGAATACAGAGTTAATAATATTATGAAGGATTATGTTCATGAAACCGACGATGAACTAATTGCATCTTTAAATCTTTTAAGAAAACACATTGGAGATAAAAATATAGATAAATTTATAGATATGATAGGAAAAAACAGATATGAGGAAGTAATAGAGGATCTAATGATTAAATATTACGACCCTCTATATAGTTATAAAAATAGAGATATTAAAGCAGTATTTTATAATGAAGATTGTGAGAAAGTGGCTAGTGAAATAATCAGGTGGACAAAGAAGCAAAATATATTTGTTGCTAAGGAGCAAAAATAAAGGAGCAAACTAATTAGTTTGCTCTCTAACAAATATAATTTTTATTAAATATAGTCTACATCTAAATTAAAGGCTAAGGCCCTTTGCCCTAACAATGCCTTATCTTTAGATTTTCCTATATAATCTTCTCCAAACATTGAATACAGTTCTCCTGATACTTTTAGTTCTGGAAGTCTGCCTAAAAGCTTTTCTCCATCAGTCAAAAAGGCCAATTGGACAGGAGTACCAAATACTCCTTCTTGGGTGAAGTCCCCACCAGAAGCTATGAAAACTAATACTGCTAATTGTCCATTTAATAGTTCTTTTAAACTTTTATCACTGGATTTTACCTTAAGATTTCTAGGTTCTAAACTAGGAACCTTGTCATAATCTGCCGACGCACTACCTGTAAGAGGTAAATTAAACTGGGCAGCAGTTTTTTTATCTGTATATGGAGTTATTATCTTTCCATTTTCAATTAATGTATAGGTGTAATTATGATTTACAATACCTTCTGCATCAAAAAATTCAATTCCTGTAAGATCCTCTTCTTCTGCACTTTGATATAATGTAAATTTATCGCTAAATTTTTTCTCTCCTATAAAATCTGTAAAAAGTGAAGCCCCAGTACCTACTTTATACCCATTCATTTCATTTATTATTTTCATTAAAGGAAGTGAATCATCTTCCATAAATATTACTGGTTGTTTTCTTTGAATAGGAAGTTTCACCTCATTTTTGTAGGCTATTAAAGTTTCTCTTATATTGTCTAAAATTATATCTCGACTATATTCCCTATCAATATAAGTAAAAAATGCATCAAATACATTAATTGAAGTTTTCTCTTTTATTACAATTGCTACTATAATAACTCTGTCCATATTAGTTAAATCAAGGCCAGCATCATTTATTAATTTAGTTTCAAACTCTTGAATATAAATTTTATTTGAAAAGATAAAATCAGGAAATTCTTGTCTCAATATTTTTAATAGTTCCTCTATCTCTTTTACAAATTCTTCATTAGAAAATATTTCTTTTCTATAATCTACTGTTTTTACCATATCAGTAGATGGTTCATAAGGATAGGGTATCTCAAGTTTTAAATTCTCAATTGCCCCTTTTTCTAATTTAGATTCATCCACTTCTCCTACAGCCCCTGCTATACCTATAAATCCATTTTCATATACCCTAAATCCTGTTTTAGTAATATCCTTTTTCCTTATGGATTCTATATCAGATTGAACTATATTTATGCTTATTTCTTTAAGATTTTTAATATATTTTTCCTTTACCACAAAAATCCCTCCTATTGAACTGTTATATTATTTACCCTTATATAGGGACCACCCATACCTACAGGAAGTGGCCATTGTTCCATTTTCCCACAGCCTCCCAGTGCAAAAGATAATAATTCTATTTCCTTTGATATGCCATCTATTTCATATAAAGTTTCCATTACGTTTCCAGTAATAACTGATATATTTACAGGCTCTGCAATTTCCCCGTCTCTTATCATATAGGCAATACTAGGAGCTATAGTAAATGTGGACATTCCCGAACCATGTTTTATGTCCTCAATTAATATGCCTTCCTTTACTTCAGAAATAAGTTCCTCCTTAGTCGCATCTCCTGCCTCTATATAAGTAGTAGTCATTCTTACTATAGGTTCAAATTCAAAATTCAATGCCCTAGCATTTCCTGTAGTGTTTTCCTCAAGAGATTCAGCTGTTGCACCACTATGAAGTCTACCTGAAAGGACACCATTTTTAATTAAATAAGTTTTTTCAGATTTATTACCTTCATCGTCAAAAGGTACAAAGCCGCT
>CAZMBD010000056.1:0-15525 GCA_964564325.1 uncultured Clostridiaceae bacterium | reverse complement strand
ATCTACTAATCCTGATTCTATTACATCTGGATATATGGTGCCTTGAACTAAATAATCAATATCTTTTAGTTTTTTCTGCTCTTCTTCAAATACTCGAATGAATTCTTCTCCAATGATTTTTCTTTTCTTTTCTGGATCTGTTACACCTTTTAATTTATTTAAAAATCTTTCTCTAGCATCTATGGTAATTAAATTCATATGGAATTCGTCTCTAAATACTTTTTCCACTTCTTCTCTTTCATTTTTTCTAAGTAATCCATGGTCTACAAATACACAAGTTAGATTATCTCCAATGGCTTTATGAACCAATACTGCTGCCACAGAAGAATCTACACCACCAGATAAAGCACATAGAGCTTTTCCATCTCCTATTTCAGACTTAATTTCTTTAATACTATAATTTATAAAGTCTTCCATATTCCAATCCTTGCTGCAATTACAAATTTTAAATAGGAAATTATCTATTATGTCCTTACCTTCCCTAGATCCTTTTATTTCTGGGTGACATTTTACTCCATATAATTTTCTTTCTTTATTTTCTATGGCAATTGCATTTTCATTACATTTAGCAATTATTTCAAAACCTTCAGGAATAATTTTAAATACATAATCCTTATTTACCCAAAGAGGTATTTCTCTATTAAAGCCATTAAATAAAACACTCTTCTCATCTACTTCTATAGTTTGAAAATCGTATTTATCAGTATTTGGTGTTTCTGATTCTCCTCCATATATTTGAGATACTAAATCAGCCCCATATCCTATAGATAATATAGGAAGTCTTAAATTAAAGATTTCTCTATCTATATTATCTATGGATATTTTATCGTTTGTCTCTCCTCCAGATATTATAATTCCCTCTGGATTTTTAGCTTTTATCTTTTCTATTGAATAACTATAGGGTACTATTTCACAATAAACTTTCGATTCCCTAATACTTCTCCCTAAAAATCGGCTATATTGACCACCTAGGTCTAAAATTAAAATCAATTTATCTCCTCCTATCTTACACTATAGTTTGGAGCTTCTTTTGTAATATTTATATCATGAGGATGATTTTCTATTAAAGAGGCGTTAGTAATTTTAATAAATCTAGCTTTTTCTTGTAATTGTTTGATATCCTCTGCTCCTACATATCCCATACCAGATCTTAATCCACCCATTAATTGATATACAACATCTCCCAATGGTCCCCTATATGGTACCCTACCTTCTACTCCCTCTGGTACTAATTTCTTAGTATTTTCTTGGAAATATCTATCCCTACTACCTTGTTGCATAGCTGCAATAGAGCCCATTCCTCTATATACTTTAAATCTTCTACCTTCATATAGTTCTTCTTCTCCAGGACTTTCATTAGTCCCTGCAAATAAGGAACCTATCATAACCATATTAGCTCCTGCTGCAATAGCCTTAGTTATATCTCCTGAATATTTAATTCCACCATCAGCAATTATTGGAATACCATATTCTTTTGCAGCTTTTGCGCAATTCATTACAGCAGTTATTTGAGGTACGCCTATACCTGTTACTACCCTAGTAGTACATATGGAACCTGGCCCTATACCTACTTTTATAGCATCTGCCCCTGCTTCTATTAAATCTACAGTAGCTTCAGCAGTAGCTACATTCCCAGCAATTACTTGAAGATCTGGATATTCTATTTTTATTTTCTTTACTGCATCTAAAACGCCCTTAGAATGTCCATGAGCAGTATCTACTACTATTACATCTACTTTAGCTTTTACCAATGCACTAATCCTATCCATCATATCATTAGTTACACCTACAGCTGCACCTGCCAATAACCTTCCAGAGCTATCTCTTGCTGAATTGGGATATTCTATGGATTTTTCAATATCTTTTATAGTTATTAAACCTGCTAATTTATAATCCTCATCTACTAAAGGTAGCTTTTCTATTTTATGTGCCTTCATTATTTCCAAGGCTTCATCCATAGTAGTTTCTCTAGTTCCTGTTACTAGATTTTCCTTAGTCATTACATTGTCTATTAATTGACTAGTATCCGTTTCAAATCTAATATCTCTATTGGTAATAATTCCGACCAAAGTACCATCTTCTTCTATAATAGGCACTCCTGATATATGATATCTTTCCATTAATTCTAAAGCATCTGAAACAGCATGATAACGTGATAGATGAAATGGATCTGTAATTATACCATGTTCAGATCTTTTTACTCTATCTACTTCTAAAGCCTGCTGTTCTATAGTCATGTTTTTGTGTATTATACCTATTCCACCTTCTCTAGCCATGGAAATAGCCAATTTAGATTCTGTAACTGTATCCATTCCTGCACTCATTATGGGAATATTTAATTTGATACTTTTAGTTAAAAAAGTATTTATTTTAGTTTCTCTAGGCAATACTTCAGATTTGCCAGGTAATAACAATACATCATCAAAAGTTAAACCTTCACCAACAAATTCCAAATCAAACTCCTCCTCTTATTTTTTTATTATAAATAGTATACCACAATTAGAAAAATTTCAACTATAATCTTAAAAATAACAATATTTTTTATATAAAAAAGATGACAATCAAAATCTTCTATTGTCATCCTTTTGCATAATATGAATTCCTATAATAAAAATACCACTAATAAATAGCATAATATAAAAACTAATTCCTCTAGTAACTAACATAGCAGAAGTTAAAAGCTCTACTGGAAATAAACTTTTAAATACTATCATAAAAGCTCCTTCAGAGGCCCCCACTGCACCTGGTAGTGGTATAAAGGATACTGAAATATTTAATATAGATTGTAATGCAATAATTTTCAAAAATGGAATTTTATTTAATCCAAAAGCTTTATAGACAAAAAATGGGATACTATAGGTAGCAGTTAATTGTATAAATGTTATTAAGAATACCTTTGAAATGGCCTTAATATTTTTGCGAATTAATACTGCACCTTTTTTATATTCATTTATTTCCCTTAATATATAAGCATTTGTCTTGTCTATATCCTTAACTATTTTTATTCTATATAGAAGGTTCACAAAAAAGTCTGTAATTTCAAATACTATTTTATCTGAAAAAATAGCCATTATCATAAAGCTAATAAGTATAGTATTTAAAAATAACCCAGATATTAATAGAGGATATATGGAATACATTCTATCTGTAATAAATTTAAAATTAAATAAAAGAGATATTAAAGCATAAAATACCATCATAATTTCATATATAGTTACAGTAACTAAAATAGCCAAAGATGAATGAGATATATTTATATTATCCCTATTCATATAATAAACTTGCATAGGTTGTCCCCCTGATGCAGATGGGGTTATAGAGCTAAAATAAAAACCTACAATAGAATATTTCAGCACCTGTAAAAAAGGAGGTTGTCCCCCAAGTACGCCCAATAAAATTTGTAAAACTAAGGCTTCACAACAAATAAATAAAAAGCCTGATAATAATCCTAGTATAATCATAATAAAATTGAGATTTTTTATTATATTAAATAATATTTTAAGATTTTGTCCTTTTAATAAAATATAAAAGGTGATACCTATAAGGCTTAAGAGAAAAATAATATAGATAAAATGTTCTCTTTTATTTTTTATACCTTTTTCAATCATAAATATACTCCATAGTGATAAATTTATATCCCTTTTCTTTTAATAAAGGAATAACTTTTTCCAATGCTTCAATAGTTCTACTAGGTGCTTCATCTCTTCCTCTTCCATCATGTAGACAAATAATGGAACCATCTTTTATCTTTTTCATTAATTTTCTCTTAATATTATTTGGTGTCGAATATCTTCTCCAATCTCCCACCATAGTATCCCAAAGAATTGGTTGTAAATCGTACTTTTTTATATATTTTAACATAAATAAATTGAATAAACCCCAAGGTGGCCGATAATATCTTATATTTAAATTGTTTCTTTTAAAAATTTCCATTGAGGTTTCAAAATCATATTTAGTATAAAAATAGCCTTTAAATAATAAATTTTTATGCTCTAATGAATGTAATCCTATTAAATGTCCTTCATCTACCATACGTTTTATAATATCCAAATTTTCATCTACAGTTTTTGCAAGTATAAAAAAGGTTACTTTAATATTATAATCATTTAATAAATCTAATAATTTCTCTGTATATATTTTATCAATACCATCATCAAAAGTTAAGGCAATATGCTTTGTAGTGCCAAAGTTTTTCATTATCTTTTTGTTAAAGCATCTATAGTAAATAGTGGGTAATATACTATAGGGGAAATAAAATATTATAATAATTAAAATTACTGGCTTCATTATGCTACCTCATAGGATTTAATTTTATCAATCATATCCAGTACAAGATGGGCATTAATATTAGATTTAATTTGTTTCATATTTTCTTCCATTGTCATAAGCCTTGTCTCATTATAAATAAGCTTCAATACTCTTTCTACAATATCTTCATTTTTGTCCCAAAGTACTTCCCCAATATTTTTTTCCTCTATAAAGTAAGCATTATTTCTCTCTTGTTCCAAAAATGGACAAAGAGCCAAAATTGGAAGTTCTGCATGAATTGCTTCAAAAACAGTAATTCCACCTGCTTTAGAAATAAGTAAATCTGCATTTGCCATATATTCATGGACCTTATTTGTATATCCTATTACTTCAATATTACCATATTTCCCTGCAAGTTTATTATAAGCTTTTTCATTTTTCCCCATTATTACTGTTACATATAAATTACGTATTTTATTTAATCTACTATAAAAATCCTTATGAAAAGGTATGAGCCCAAGACCGCCTCCCATAATTAATAGATTTTTTGTATATCTGTTATTTTTATTTTCATAGATAGAAATATCTTTAAATTGATCTTTGACAGGTATTCCTATTACAGCTATATCTTCAGCCTTTGTCCCATTTTTTATTAAATTTGCCTTAACTGTTTCTGTTGCAACTAAGTATAAATTAGTTTGTGGATTAATCCATTCATTGTGAACACTTATATCAGTAATGCAAGTTATAAGAGGCAAATTACTATTAGTCTTTTCTTTGTATTTTGATACAATTCTAGAGCAAAATGGTAGTGTAGATATTATAATATCAGGTTTATCATTATAAATAAGATCTTCTATTTTTTCTATAAGTATATTTGGAAATGGCATATTTATATTAAAATCCAAATCTGTAGTATTTTTATAGAAAAAATTATATAATTTATTTGCTCTTCTAACTAAAACATTAAAACTAGAATAAACAATTCCACCTAATTTAGGTATTATATAGTCAACAATATCTACAATTTGGACATTTGCATCTTCGATTTGTCCTTGTATTTCTTGTTTTAATGAAAGGGCTGTTGAATAATGTCCTAAACCAAAACGACCTGTTAGTATTAATACATTCATCATGATTTCTCCTTTCCCTCGTGCATATTTCTTCTCCTATTCTATGGTATTTGAACCCTCTAATATACTATTCTGATTCATCCACCACTACACCATTAGAATTGAAAATACTTATACTATTCTTTCCTTCTCCATATATTAATTCACCATTAATTTCATCTTCTAATTCTCTAGTATCCCATTTAACATTACCTCGAAGTGCTACTCTATCGAATACATAAGCTTTTATTTTTACATCTATCCCCTTTCCTAATCTGATTTTAGAATTATCTACATTGTCTATAATCCAATCTGCTTTAATCTTGTCCACTATTAGGTGTAAATCATTGCCCCCGTTTATTTCTACTTCCTTATCTTCTGGAATAATAAGCTTAAAATCATAAGCTTGAATATCATATACTCCATTGTTGTAGGTAGATGTATTTGCAAATGAAATATATAAAGTGTTGCCTGACTCATTCGCTAAAATATATTCATTGTTTAATAGCTTCTTAGCTTTTTCTTCACTAGTTGTTACTATATTTAATGAAGCAGTAGAAACTATTTTTCTAGTATCTTCAGTTCTAACTGTTATATTAGAACTATTAGGGGTGTTAATTACTATTTTTTTAATATTATCATTTACAGCTATCTCATTGTAAGGCATTTGATAATTAAAAGTTTGAGCTAAAACCATGTGATTAATCTTATTCATCACACCTGTTTCAATCAAACCATAAATAGCAATATTTACAAAAACTATTAGTATAACTATAAAAACACTTAATACATCATATTTTATTTTTACATCTTCACCTTTATATTTATAGCTAAACCAAAGAATTTCTCCTCCTAATAAAAACAATATAGCTGGCCAAAATTTAATTGCCAATTCTACTGCAGATACCTTGTTTATTTGAGAGACAAATATTAATACTCCAAATGCAATTAATATAATTGCCATGGAAATTGTCCCTACTCGTCTTTTTTGCATTTCTCATCAACCTCCTGATTTTCATCTTTTTTGTTTTTAGCTAACAATTTAATTCCTCCAATAATAAATATAAAAGCTACTATCGAGGTTTGAATATAGTTTCGTATTTCATGGGGTATGAGAGGATATAGTACTCGTTCTATAACAATCAATATTCCTATTATAATAAGTCCTATACCTACCCATTCAGATTTGATTTTTATAAAAGAAAAATTAATCTTTTCATGGTTTATACCAGTGTCATTTACTGTATGCAATGTATCGAAAAAACTATAAGACCAAATCAAAGGTAGTACAAATAAGAATAAGCTTATATTTAACCATCCCATGAAAAATATGGTGAAGAAAAAAACTCCCATTATTAATAGTCCTTTTTTCTGATAACCTAGATACATATGCCCTGCACCAGGTATTATGGATAATGCCATTGCAATAGCTTTTTTATTTGATTTTTTCATCTCGTCTAAATCTTCACCTCCAATTTCTCCATTTTGATTGTCCTGTTGTTGTAATTCCATAATATTTCTCAAGGAAAATGCATCTATTAATGCAACAAGCCATATTATAGGCAAAATAAAAACTAACAACATAGGAAAATTATAATAATTATAAGTAAGAGCTGTTAACCCTACTACTCCAACAATTGCACCTAAAAATACCATTAGAAAAATTATGCCTCTATCGCCAAACCCTAAATAAAAATGGGATAAGCCAGGAATAAATGACAATATAAAAGTTATAAATTTGCTTTTTTTCTTCATTTTAATTCCTCCTCAATACTTGATATTTCAAAATTGTTAATAAAGTTGGATGTTTTATTTACTATTCTTTGTGATAAATTAAAAACAAATTTTGGTGGATCAACCTCATACTTTTTAGCAATCGAACTAGTGACATTAGGTACCATATCTACCATTCCACTGTAAAATCCCCCTAAAGTTAAAACTATGGCTACAGAAGCAACTGCTACATAATAAATAAACATCTCTTTAATCTTTGTGTTTTGTTTTTCTATCTTAGTTTTGAGTTTGAATTGTGTTTTTGGGATATTTTCCATGACTTTATTAGTAAAATCAATCGGAACTATCTTTTCTGCAATTTTTTCTTCTCTCTTATCTATAAGGGCAAGAAAAATATCCATACATTCATCACATATATAAAGATGTTCTTCCATTTCATTAAGTTTCTCATCTGAAAAAACTTTTTCTTTATATAAAATCCATTCTATATAATCATAATGTTTCATCTTCTTCCCTCCATTTCTCTCTTAAGATAATCCGCCCTCGATATAATCTAGATGCTATGGTTTTTACAGTAGTGTTTTCTTCTTCTGCTATTTCCTCATAAGATTTTTCTTCAAAATAAAATTTAATAATTGCACTTTCATATATAGGAGATATGCTTTTACATAGTCTATGAATTTTTTCAAACTTTTCTTTTTCAACGAGCATATCCTCTGGCGTTTTTTGATATTTGGATTCTTGTATGTCTATTATTTCTTCTGTGTTTTCCATTGTTTGTTCTTTGAATTTAGCTTTTTTCTTTCTTATCCAATCTACAGATTTATTTGCTGCAATCCTACCTATCCAGCCTTTGAAATTATCAAATTTATATTCTGGAAGGGATATATAAATTTGCAAGAAAACCTCTTGAGCTATGTTTTGAACTTCTTCTGAATCTTTTGTAAAATTTAATATAATAGCAAATATATAGCCTTTGTATCTATTCACGATTTCTTCAAATGCTCCATTAGCTCCAGATAAAACTTGTTTTATTAATTCTATATCTTGTTCCTGCAGTGTCATACCTCCCCTCCTTTCCGTCTATAAATAATAACGTAATGAAAGATAAAAGTACTGCAAAATATATTTTTATTTTAATTATAACGACAACAGATTACATATTCATTCATGATTGATTACATTATTGTAAAAATTTATGGTTTCTCCACCAAAAATACAATACTAAAACCCCTACGATTTAAATATAATCATAATGGCTTTAATATTGTATTTTTTGTCTTAATATCCTACAAATATAATATTTGTATTCTTAAAAATTATAATATAAATCTTGAAATTAAAATTTACAAATTTATTACAATTTCCACTAAAAATAAAGTCATAAAAAAACTTTGCCAAAAGAAACTATTCTTTTGACAAAGTTTTTTCATAAATTAAAAATTATTCAGATTTATATTTTTTAAACAAAATAGTAGCATTATGTCCACCAAAACCCAAAGAATTGGATAGTGCATAGTTTACTTCTTGCGATATAGCCTTGTTTGGCACATAATCTAAATCACATTCTGGATCTTCTGTGTCTAAATTAATTGTAGGTGGTATTATTCCTTTTTCCATAGAAAGTACTGTTGCTATAGCTTCTACTCCAGCTGCCGCACCTAATAAATGACCTAACATAGATTTATTAGAACTGATTTTAAGTTTATATGCATGGTCTTTAAATGCTTTTTTAATTGCAAGAGTTTCTAATTTGTCATTATAATAAGTACTAGTTCCATGAGCATTTATATAGTCTACTAATTCTGGATTTAATCCTGCTTCTTCCATTGCTAATATCATAGAATTTGTTGCACCTTCAGCCTCTGGATCCGGTGCAGTTACATGATATGCATCAGAAGTAGCTCCATAGCCAATTATTTCTCCATATATATGTGCACCTCTATTTAAAGCATGTTCTAATTCTTCCAATATAATAATTCCTGCTCCTTCTCCTATGACAAAACCATCTCTATTCTTGTCAAAAGGTCTACTAGCACGTTCTGGCTCATCATTTCTTTGAGACAATGCTTTCATAGTACAAAATCCTGCTACAGCAATGGGACTTACTGCTGCTTCACTACCTCCTGTGATTATTATATCTGAAACTCCATGCTTTATCATCCTATAAGATTCTCCTATGGCATGATTTCCAGATGCACAGGCTGTTGTAATAGTAAAACTAGGTCCTTTAAAACCATAGGCCATAGTTATTTGTCCAGGTCCCATATTTGATATCATCATGGGAATAAAGAATGGACTTACTCTATGAGGTCCTCTTTCCATTAACTTTGTATGTTCAGATTCTAATGTTTCAATACCTCCTACTCCAGAACCTAAGATCACTCCTACTCTATTTTTGTCTATACTATCTAAATCTAATTTACTATCCTCTAATGCTAAATATGTTCCTGCTACTGCCAGTTGAGCAAATTTATCCATTCGCTTTGCTTCTTTTTTTGGCATATACTTTTCTGGCTTAAAATCCTTAACTTCTGAGCCTATTGTAGTTACATAATCTTTTGTGTCAAAATTCGTTATTTGAGATATTCCTGATTTTCCACAAACAAGGGAAGTCCAGTAGTCTTCCTTGCCTATCCCAATAGATGTTATAGGCCCTAATCCCGTTACAACTACTCGTCTCAATTTTCATACCTCCAAATAGCCTTAAGAAATTTTCCCTTCTACATAGGCTGCTATATCTTTTATATTTTTAAACTTTTCTGCATCTTCATCCGGTATTTCTATATCAAATTCATCTTCAATATCCATCATTACCTCTACTGCATCTAGTGAATCTGCTTCTAAATCATTCATAAGTGATGTTTCTGGCTTTATACTTTCCACATCCTCTATTTCTAAATGATCCGCAATAATTTCCCTTACTTTTTCAAATACATTCATTTCTAATTCCTCCTTATTATTATATTAGCATTCCGCCATCCACATGAATTACCTGCCCTGTAATATAATCCGCTTCATCGCTACAAAGATAAGCTACTAAATTTGCTACATCTTGAGGCTTTCCTACTCTATTTAGCGGGATAGATTTTAACATTTCATCTTTTATATCCTCACTTAATACACTAGTCATATCTGTATCTATAAATCCAGGCGCTACTGCATTGACATTTATCCCTCTACTACCTAATTCTTTGGCTACGGATTTAGTAAATCCAATAACTCCTGCCTTTGATGCACTATAATTACTTTGCCCAGCATTTCCTGAAATTCCCACTACAGATGTAATATTTATTATTTTTCCATGTTTCTTCTTCATCATATTTCTAGTTACGGCTTTGGTACATAAGTATACGCTTTTTAAATTTGTATCCATTACTTGATCCCAATCTTCTGCTTTCATTCTAAGAAGTAAATTATCTCTAGTAATTCCTGCATTATTTACCAATACATCTATAGTTTTAAATTCATTATTTATTATTCCTATGATTTCTTCTACATCTTTTTCTTTTGAAACATCTGCTTTTATAGCTAAGCCTTTTACATTGTTTTTCTCTATCTCCTCTATCACCTCCTTAGCAGCTTTTTCATTACTTAAATAAGTTATAGCTACATTAAATCCTTTTTCTGAAAGTTTAATAGCTATAGCACTCCCAATTCCTCCTGAACCACCTGTTACTAATGCTACCTTATTCCCCAATTTTATATTTCCCCTTCCTCATTAAAAAATTGTAAGGCCTTTTTAAAATCCTCAACATTACTTATATTTAAAGTATTTACCTCTTCACCTCTAGCCTTAGCAGTTCTTTTTACAAAGCCTGTAAGACTTTTACCAGGTCCTATTTCCACAAAGGTATCTACACCATTGTCTAACATGGTATTGACTGAATCACACCATAATACTGAATTACTAACCTGTCGTACAAGACTTGGAAGAACCTCATTTTTATCCTGTATTGGTTTTGCATCTACATTAGTTACTACTGTTTTTTCTAAATTATTTATTTTAACTTTTTCTAATTCTTCTTTTAATTTTTCCCCTGCAGGTTTTAATAAACTAGAATGAAATGGTGCACTTACAGGTAAAAAGACTACCTTTTTAGCTCCAAGATTTTTTGCTTCTTCTGCTGCAAGTTTCAATGCTCCTACTTCTCCAGAGATTACAATTTGACCAGGACTATTGTAATTAGCAATCTCTACTATACCAAAACTATTTGCTTTTTCTATTGCTTCTCTTACTTTCTCCTGCTCTAGGCCCATTATGGCTGCCATACCACCTTTACCTAGAGGAACTGTTTCTTGCATTAATTTTCCCCTTTTTTGTACCAAAGGAAGTGCTTCTTCAAATTCCAATGCCTTGGCACTTACTAAGGCTGTATATTCCCCTAAACTCAATCCTGCTGTATAATCAAAATCTACGCCTCTCTCTTCTAAGGCCTTATATATAGCAATACTAGTTGCAAGTATTGCAGGTTGAGTATTTTCAGTTTTTATAAGCTCCTCATCTGGACCTTCAAAGCACATTTTACTTAAGCTAAAACCCAAACTTTCATCTGCTATATCAAATGTTTCTTTAGCCACAGGAAAATTATCATAAAAATCTTTTCCCATGCCTACAAATTGAGCTCCCTGTCCTGGAAAAACAAAAGCTACTTTCCCCATTTCACACACCTCTCTTTATAGCATTTAATCTCTCTAAATACATTTCCCCTTCATTTATAATATCATTGATAATTTCTTCACAAGACTTTATGTCTTTTATCATTCCAGAGATTTGCCCTGCCATTACAGAACCATTATCCATATCCCCTTCTATAACTGCTAATCTAAGTCTACCAGCTCCTAGTTCTTCTAATTCTTCAAAAGGCACTCCCTGTTCTTCTAATTCTAAGTATTCTTTTGTAAATTTATTTTTTAAAACTCTTACAGGGTAGCCAGTGCTTCTACCTGTAACTATGGCATCTCTATCTCTAGATTTTATTATTTTTTCTTTATAATTTTCATGAGCTATACATTCAGTAGAACATACAAATCTAGTACCCATTTGTATTCCTTCTGCACCTAGAGCCAAAGCTGCCAAAAAACCTCTCCCGTCAGCAATGCCGCCTGCTGCTATTACAGGAATATCTACAGCTTCAACTATTTGTGGAACTATAGCCATAGTGGTAAGTTCTCCAATATGTCCACCAGCTTCTGTTCCCTCTACTATTAATGCATCTGCTCCTTGTTTTTCCATTCTCTTAGCCAATGCTACTGTTGGAACTACAGGAATAACTTTAATTCCTGCATTCTTTAGCTTTTCCATATATTTTCCTGGATTTCCTGCCCCAGTAGTAACCACTGACACTTTTTCCTCACATACTAAATCTACAATCTCTTCTGCAAAAGGAGACATAAGCATAATATTTACACCAAAAGGTTTATTAGTTTTTTCCTTTGCCTTTCGTATTTCTTCTTTTATTACTTCTTTTGGTGCATTGCCAGCAGCAATAATTCCTAAACCACCCGCGTTTGACACTCCTTGTGCTAATTCATGATTAGCAGCCCATGCCATACCTCCTTGTATAATCGGGTATTTTATATCTAGTATTTCACATATTCTTGTATAAAACATATATTATCCTCCATTATTTTGACCATTTTAAAATTACTGATGCCCAAGTAAGTCCAGCACCAAAAGCCACTAATAATATTGTATCACCTTTTTTTATAAGGCCTTTTCTGTAAACTTCATCTAAAGCAATAGGTATAGAAGCAGAGGACATATTCCCATATCGGTCTAAATTTATATAGACTCTATCATTAGGTATTTTTAACCTTTTTGCTGCTGATTTAATTATCCTTTTGTTAGCTTGATGCGGAATTAAAAAATCTATATCTTCTAATTCCATGCTTGCTCTCTTTAATGCTTCTAATGATGTAGATTCCATTGCCCTTACAGCAAACTTAAAGACTTCTCCACCGTCCATGTGCACATAATGAAGTCTTTTCTTCACTGTGTCAACGGATGCTGGCATTCTAGAACCTCCTGCAGGCTGTGTTAAAAAATGGCCGTTTTCTCCATCTGCACCTAAATCGTAAGATATGATTCCATAATCATCATCACATTCTTCCAATATACAGGCTCCTGCTCCATCTCCAAATAGTACACAGGTACTTCTATCTTCCCAGTCTATAATTTTTGAAAGTACTTCCGCTCCAATAACTAAAACTTTCTTATAGACCCCTGATTTTATAAAGTTTGATCCAGTTGCTATTCCATAAAGAAATCCAGAACAACCTACAGACATATCAAATGCAGCGGCATTAGTAGCACCTATATTTTTTTGTACTATGCAAGCTGTAGAGGGGAAAGCCATATCTGACGTAACTGTAG
This sequence comes from uncultured Clostridiaceae bacterium, assembly GCA_964564325.1. Taxonomy (GTDB): domain Bacteria; phylum Bacillota; class Clostridia; order Tissierellales; family Tepidimicrobiaceae; genus JAAZMA01. Next base: position 2,055 of record CAZMBD010000056.1, on the reverse strand, counting down.
CTACTATTATCAAATCTATATCTTTTGCATCCACATTAGCATCTTTCAAGGCAAGTTCAGCAGCCTCCGTACATAAATCTGATGTAGCTGTATTTTCATCTACAACTCTTCTCTCCCTAATTCCAGTTCTAGTTCTTATCCATTCATCCGAGGTATCTACCATCTTACTCAAATCATCATTAGTAATTACTTTATCTGGTATAGAACTTCCTATGCCAGAAATCCCTACAGATACTGTAGATTCCAAACTCTTCACCCCCTATTGAATTTTGTTTTATCCTTGTTTAAAAATATATATGATATAATATTATAGTCGACATCGATGTCGACAATACTATTATATCATCTTTACTCATAAAAAAAAAGTAAAGCTAAAGATTTTTAAACAATTGACAATATTATATAATATAAACTATAATGATGTCAAAAGAAAGAGGTGTTATTTGTGTCCGTTTTTTTTAACAATATGGAAATTCAAGGGATAATCCCACATAGATATCCTTTTCTATTAGTGGACAAGGCTGAGATAATAAATCCAGGTAAAGAAGGCATAGGATATAAAAATGTAAGTATTGGGGAGCCATTTTTTCAAGGGCATTTCCCAAATGAACCTATTATGCCTGGAGTTTTAATAGTTGAGGCTATGGCTCAAGTTGGAGCCATTGTATTATTAAGCCAAGAGGAATTCCAAGGTAAAACTCCATATTTTGCAGGGATAAATAAAGTCCGATTTAAAAGAAAAGTAGTTCCTGGAGATGTACTTAAAATGGAAGTAGAAATTGTGAAAATTAGAGGTAGTATAGGAATAGGGAAAGGTAAGGCCTTTGTGGAGAATGAATTAGCTTGTGAAGGTGAATTTTTATTTGCTATAGGATAAAAGCAAGGAGATTTAAATTTCCTTGCTTTTTTATATAACTAATATACTAACCATTTAATTCAGAAGTACAATGTGGACATCTAGTTGCCTCAATAGGTATTTCCGAAAAACAAAATTTGCATTTCTTAGTGGTTTCTACTGTTGGCTCTTCTTTCTTTCTAAATTTATTAATTTGTCTAATAACTAAAAATATAGAAAAAGAAACTATAAAAAATTCAATAATGGTATTTAAAAATAAACCATAATTTAATGTTGCTGCCCCCGCTTCTTGTGCTTGCTTTAAAGTAGAGTATTTATTGCCATCTAAACTAATAAAAAAATTGCTAAAATCTACTTTGCCAATCAATCCACCAACTATGGGCATTATAATGTCATTTACTAAGGAAGTAACAATTTTCCCAAATGCTCCCCCTATAACAACTCCTACAGCCAAATCTACTACACTGCCCTTTATAGCAAATTCTTTAAATTCTTTAAACATAAACCTACCTCCTTTGATCTAATATTTAAATATATACCCAATCTTGAAATTGAAAACACAAAGTACGCCATAATAAAAAATGATAGTGTAAATTTACACTATCATTTTTTATGTTTTTATTTTTTTACATCATTGGCATTCCGCCACCCATGCCTCCCATACCGTTCATGGCTGCCATTGGGTCGTCTTCTTCTGCATCTATTACTGCTGCTTCTGTAGTTAATACCATAGCTGCTACAGATGCTGCATTTTGAAGTGCAGAACGAGTTACTTTTGTTGGATCTACTATTCCTGCTTCAATCATATTTATATATTTTTCGTCTAATGCATCAAATCCAACTCCATTGTCTGCTTCTTTTACTTTTTCTACTATAATTGAACCTTCTAAGCCTGCATTTTCTGCTATTTGTCTTATTGGTTCTTCTAATGCTCTAACTACTATGTCTATTCCTGTTCTTTCGTCACCATCAGTTTCATCTAATAATTTAGATACTGCTGGAATACTGTCTACTAGTACAGTTCCACCACCAGGTACTATACCTTCTTCTACAGCTGCTCTAGTTGCTGCCAATGCATCTTCTATTCTAGATTTTCTTTCTTTTAATTCTGTTTCTGTAGCTGCACCAACTTGGATTACTGCTACTCCACCTGATAATTTTGCAAGTCTTTCTTGGTATTTTTCTTGGTCAAATTCAGA
>CAZMBD010000055.1:0-15668 GCA_964564325.1 uncultured Clostridiaceae bacterium | reverse complement strand
TATCTGAAATATATCTAACCATAGACAAATCATGGGCTATAAATAAATAAGTAAGCCCCAATTCACCCTGTAATTGTTTCAATAAATTTACTACCTGAGCTTGAATAGATACATCTAATGCAGATATAGGCTCATCACAAACTATAAATTTTGGATTTAATGCCAAGGCCCTTGCAATTCCAATTCTCTGACGTTGTCCACCAGAAAATTCATGAGGAAAACGCAATGCATGTTCATCATTTAAACCTACTAATTTTAATAATTCTAGAACCCTCTCATTTCGTTCTTTATGACTTCTATACACATGATGAATTTCCAAAGGCTCCCCAACAATTTCTTCTACAGTCATCCTAGGATTTAGTGAAGCATAGGGGTCCTGAAATATCATTTGAAAATTCCTACGAACTTCCTGCATTTCATTGCGGGATAATTCATAAATATTTCTTCCATTAAAAAATAATTCTCCATCTGTTGGCTCATAGAGTCTAATAATTGTCCGTCCTACTGTAGATTTTCCACAACCAGACTCTCCTACTAAACCGAAGGTCTCCCCAGGATATATATCAAAACTAATTCCATCTACTGCCTTTAATTTGCCCTTACCTACATTAAAATATTTTTTAATATTTCTTGCTGAAACTAAAGGTTCTACCATTATGCCTCACTCCCTTCTGCTACATCTTTAGCCATTGGATGATTTAACCAACAACAACTATAATGAGACTCTGTATGAAATTCTCTATCTGGCATATATTCCTTACAAATGACCATAGCCTCATCACATCTATCGAAAAATGGGCAGCCCTTAGGAGGTATATATAAATCAGGAGGTGTTCCATGAATAGAATGTAATGCTTCCATTCTATCCATATCTAATCTAGGCACACTCCCTAGAAGTTTTCTAGTATAGGGATGTTTTGGTTCTTTAAAAACTTCATCCGCCAAACCTTCCTCTAAAAGCTGTCCTGCATACATAACTATAACCCTATCACTCATATCTGCCACTACACCTAAATCATGAGTGATTAATATAATAGATGTACCAAATTTATCTTGAATACTTTTCATAAGATCCAGTATTTGAGCCTGAACCGTTACATCTAATGCAGTAGTAGGCTCATCAGCTATTAATAATTGTGGATTAGATACCATAGCAAGAGCAATCATAACCCTTTGACGCATACCACCTGAAAACTCGTGGGGATATTGTTTGACCCTCTTTTCTGGCTGTGGTACAGATACTAAATCCAACATTTCTATGGCCTTCTCTTCTGCTATTTTAGAGCTTAACTTTTGATGTTTCACTAATCCTTCAACTATTTGCTTCCCAACTCTCATAGTAGGATTTAGTGAAGTCATAGGATCTTGAAATATCATAGATATTTGACTGCCACGAATACTTTGCATTTCCTTTTCAGTTTTCTTAACTATATCTTCCCCATTAAATAGTATTTCTCCGCCCTTATAAAATGCAGGTGGCATAGGTAAAAGCTGCATTATAGAACTAGCAGTCACACTTTTTCCACAACCTGATTCTCCTACTAAAGCAACAGTTTCCCCCTTATTTACATAAAAACTTACACCACGTACTGCCTCCACCTCTCCAAAAAAAGTTTGAAAAGACACTCTTAAATCTTTAACTTCTAATAATTTTTCCATTTCCCCACCTCCCTATTTACGTAGTCTTGGATCCATAGCATCTCTTAAGCCATCACCTAATACATTAAAAGAAAACATTATAAGAGATATCAATATAGCTGGCACTAATATCTGATAAAAATTTCCCACTGGCATACCAGCAAGTCCATCATTAGCTAAAGTACCAAGACTTGGTTTTGGTGGTTGTAAACCTAAACTTAAAAAACCTAAAGTTGCCTCTGCAAATATTGCCCTTGGAATAGTCAAAGTCACATTGACTAAAATAGGTCCTAGGGTATTTGGTATAATATGCTTTCTAAGTATCCAACTCTTCGGAGCCCCTATAGACTCTGATGCCAAAGAATACTCAGATTCCTTTAATTGAAGTACTTGCCCTCTAACTAAATTGGCCATTGGCACCCAGTCAGTTATAGTCATAGCTAAAATTAAAACAAACATAGAAGTACCTGAGCCAGATGTGGAAAAAACTACAGTTAAAAGTACTACAACTAACATATAAGGAATACTATAGATTACCTCTGCTATACGCATCATAATAGCATCTACTCTTGGAGAACCCATACCAGCTATTCCGCCATATATAACTCCTATGACTAAATCGATCAAAGCTGCCAGTATTCCAATTATTAGTGAATATCTAGTTCCTAGCCAAGCTCTAGAAAACAAATCCCTTCCTAGTTCATCAGTACCAAACCAATACTCACTATTAGGTTTTACATTGATTTTGCTATAATTCTGTTCATAATATTTAAATCCACTTATATGAGTACCTACAATGGACATAATCCCCATAATTATTAAAAGTACTAATCCCACCATAGCTAATTTATCCTGCTTTAGCCTACGCCATACATCTGGCCAATATTTAATACTAGGACGTCTTATGCTTTCTGCATCTCCCACTTTATGAGGAGCTTTCTTAAACATTTCTTCATTATATACTAAATCTATTTTTCCCATTAATGTCCCTCCTCTGTAAGCCTTATTTTTGGATCAATTAACATATATGCAAAATCCACCAATAAAAATGCCGTAATCAATACAATAGCATAAAATACAGTTACACCCATTATTAAGGTATAATCCCTATTGGATACAGAAGTGGTGAAAAACATTCCTAGTCCCGGTATTCCAAATATCTTTTCAATTACAAAACTTCCTACTAAAAGATTGGAAACAGTAGTACCTAGTATGGATACAATAGGCAATATAGCATTTCTAACACCATGTTTTATAATAACCGCTATTTTAGAAATACCCTTAGATTGAGCAGTTTTAATATAATCTTGACCCATTACTTCTAGCATACTAGAACGCATAAGCCTAGACATTTGAGCCAAAGGCATTAGGGCTAATGCAAGGGAAGGCAATATAGTATGTCTGAACTCTCCCCATCCTCCTATAGGTATCCATCCTACTTTTCTAGCTACAAATTGAATTAAAAAAGTACCCATTACAAAACTAGGAACTGAAACTCCAATAATAGAAATAATCATAGCAATATAATCAGGCCCCTTATTTTGATGTAATGCTGCAATAGCTCCCAATGCAGGTCCAAATATCAACGCAATTAAAAGAGCCTGTGCCCCAAGTCTTGCAGAAACAGGAAAACCCCTTGCTATCATTTCATTTACAGTTTCAGCACTAGATTTCATAGATTCTCCAAAATCTGCCCTTGCAATATTTTTTAAATAGATTACATATTGCTCACTATAAGGCTTGTCTAGACCATATTTTTTCATTAAATTTTCATAAACTGCTTCAGGTATATTTTTATTTTCATTTGCAAAAGGATTACCAGGAACAGAGTGCATTAATATAAAAGTAATAGTAATAATTGCCCATAGAGTCACTATAGACATTCCAATTCTCTTTAAAAAATATTTACCCATATTACCCTCCCCTTTAGTTGTATTATTGTCATCCTAATAGAATATCAAGTGGCCAAAATAGCCACTTGATATTCTAAAATATTTAATCTATATCTGCATAAGTTATAACTGGATATCTTATAGGAACTTTAACTATTCCCTTTACTCCTGGTTTTGTAACATATGGTTGAGTATAGAAATACACTGGAATTACTGCCATATCTTCCATAAGCATTTTTTCTGCTTCCCTCATATTTTGCATACGAACTTTTTGATCCATTATAGACTTTGATTCTAGTATTCGTTTATCATATTCTGGATTGTTGTAATTTACATCATTAAAAGAACTTCCTGACCACCATAAATCAAGTATAGTCATAGGATCCATATAATCCCCTATCCATCCACCTCTTGAAATTTCATAATCTCCTGCTTTTTCTCTATCCAGCTTTACTTGAAACTCTACATTTTCAAGACCTATATTTATACCTAATTTAGTTCTCCACATTTCTTGTGCTGCCTGAGCTATTTTTTTATGAGATTCGGAAGTATTGTAAAGAAGTACAAAATTTGAATTATTAAATTCTTCTAAAGTCATACCTTCCTCAGCTAAACCTTCCTCAAATAATTTTTTAGCATCTTCTGGATTATATTCAATTAAATTACCTACTCCATCTCTAAATTCCTTGCCTTTTTCATCCATTAATCCATAGGGAACTACTCCTTCAGCTGCCATTTGCCCACCTTGAGTAATATCCTTAACTATAGTTTCCCTATCAAGTGCCATGGATAGTGCTTTTCTAACTTTTACATTATTAAATGGTTTTACACCTGGATTTACATTGTAATAATAGGTACCAACCTGAGCACCAATACTCAATTCTTTATTTTTCTCTTCTTGAAGCTGAGCAACTACTGAAGTTGGAATGTCCACTAAAATATGATATTCCCCGGCATCATATTTTTGCCAAGCTGTATTTTGATCTTCTATAATGTCTAAATCAATACCATCTAGTTTGATTTTTTTAGCATTATAATATTCTGGATTCTTTTCCATAACCAATTTAGCATTGTGATCCCATTTAACTAATTTAAATGGTCCATTAGAAATATGGGTTTCTGGTTTCTTTGCCCAATCTGGATTAGATTCTACTACATTTTTATTTACTGGAAAATAAGTATAGAATGCAGTTAACTCTAGAAAATATGCAGTAGGTGATTCTAAAGTTACTTCTAAGGTTTTTTCGTCTATGGCCTTAACTGCTACATCTTCTCTACTACCTTCTCCTGTATTAAAGGCTTCCCCACCTTTAATATAATAAAGTTGATATGCATAATCTGCAGCTAATTCTGGATCTAAAGCTCTTTTCCACGTAAATTCAAAGTCTTCTGCTGTAACTGGATCACCATTTGACCATTTTGCATCATCCCGAATAGTAAAAGTATAGATTAATCCATCATCTGATATTTTGTAATCTTTAGCCATACCATTTACCAATTCACCTTTTTCGTCAAAAGTCATAAGGCCTTCAAAAACATTTTCTAAAACCCATGACTCATGGGTACCCTGAGCTAATGCAGGATCCAAAGAACCTGGCTCACTACCGTTGTTAGAACGCAAAATCTTCTCTCCAGTCTTACTAGTTGTTGAAGAACAGCCTGTAAAGACAATTGTCCCAACTAGAATAAGACTTAAAAATAACATAAGTTTTCTGTTCATTTAATACTCCCCCTTATTAAATTATTTAGTCTTATGTCAATACAATTTATGAATTTGGATTTTGTCTAAACTTGAAGTAAGTGAGTGTGAATTTTACTTAGATAAGCTTTAAATAGAACTATATAATATCTTATTATATAAGTTTACTACAACTTAGCCAGAATTTCAAGAATATTTTAAATAATGGCAAGATTGGGTTAAATCAGCGAATATGACTAATATTATTAATTCATTGTACTCTAATAACAAAAAAATTATGCTATAATATAATTAATAATAAAGAAAGTTGAGGATATTTACATGCTACCAATTAGAGATACTGAACAAAATGAAAAATTTCCAATAGCTACATTAACTATAATACTCTTAAATATTATGGTCTTTGTAAAACAATCAGCACTACCCTATGATGAGGCCATGGAAATGGTCTATAAATACGCTTTTATACCATCTCGTTTTATAAATGGAATAACTAATATTAAATCCTATATCCCATTATTTACCAGTATGTTTATGCATGGAGATTTACTTCATATTATAAGTAATATGTGGTCTCTATGGTTGTTTGGAGATAATGTGGAAGATAGAATGGGAGCATTTCGCTTTGTTATTTTTTATATATTAACTGGACTAATAGCAGGTCTTGCTCATTTTATTTTTAACCCAATGTCAGATATTCCAACAGTGGGAGCCTCAGGAGCCATTGCTGGAGTAATGGGAGCATATTTTCTTATGTTTCCCAATTCTAGAATAGTAACCTTAGTTCCATTTATTTTATTTTACAGAAAAATACTAATACCAGCACCATTTTTCCTATTTATATGGTTTATAAGTCAACTTCGTTCAGGTATTATGCATGGAATTTACGGTACTGTAGGTGGAGTAGCCTGGTGGGCCCATATATTTGGATTTTTAGCAGGAATGTTTTTATATAAGAAATTTTTAAAGAAGAATAAAAATACAACATCTTGGTACTAAAAAACACCCCACAAGTATTTTTTATTTGTGGGGTGTATAAGAACTTTTTTATAAAAGATCTACTCATACTTAATAATATTATCGTATTTTAACATAGCTAAAGAAGATAGGTTTACATTATGCACTCCAGCTTGAGTGCACACTGCATTTTGTGGATGAAATAAAGGTATACAAACAGCATCTTCAGATATTATCCTTTGTATTTCTGAATATAGTTCGGCTCTTTTCTTAGGATTTGTCATTTCAGTTGCTTTTTTGATTAAATTCACTACTTCTTCATTTTCATAACCAGTTAAATTAGTCTGAATACCTGGCATAAACAAAGGTTTTATATATGATGAAGGATCTAATGCATCTGCATACCAGCCATAAAAGAATATATCATAGCCCTGCTGTAATTCAGCTGATTTTTCAAATCGTTCATTTGAAATCCTTTCATACCTACAAGTAATTCCAATCTCTTTTAAATCCTCTTCAACAAACTTTAAAGCTGGATGAGGGTTATCACCAGTAAGAATTACAAGAGGTCTATTTAAATTTACTCCTTCTTGTCTAATTATCTCCCTTGCTTTTTTAGGATTATACTCATAACCTCTTATATGATCATAAGGTATCAAACCAGGAGGTATAACACATTTAGCAGGAACTCCAAGTCCACCTGCATATTCATCTACTATTTTTTGCTTATTTATAGCATGATTTAAAGCCTGTCTTACTCTTTTTTGAGTATATGGAGAATCAGTATTTTTAAGTTTAAAACCTATATAAAAGCTTGCTAATACATCTATAAATTTAATATTTTTACCTATATCTTTAGATTTAATGGCTTCATATTCATATTTACTCTCTATAATATAAAAATCGTATTTTCCATTAACAAAATTATCAATGGCATTTCTATCTCCATTTACTACTTCCACTGTATCACAATAAGGTTTGCCTCCCAAATAATTCTCATAAGTCACTAGCTTGTAGACATTATCTTTATAACTATCTATAATATAAGGACCGCAGCCTACAAAATTCCCTTTCTTAAGCTCTTCTGAATCCATTACAGAACAACAACAATGGGATAATAATAGAAGGAATCCACTAAAAGGCTCAGTAAGTTTAATTGATAATCTATATTTATCCAATACTTTAATTCCTATAACTTCATTTTCTAAACCTTGCATAAACTCTTTTGCACCTTCTATATAATCTATAAACCAAGTATTTGGTGAGTTTAATTTTGGAGAAAGCACTCTCTCTAGAGAATATTTTACATCATAAGCACTAACTCTTTTACCATTATGGAATGTAGCATCATTTCTTAAATTAAAGATCCAAGTCAGATTGTCATCTTCTACATACCAATTCTTAGCTATAGAAGGTAATACATCCCCTGTATCACTAACAGTTAATAAACCTGTGTGAATATTATTTAAAACTCGTGTATTCTCCATAATATTTGCCACAGCAGGATCTAATATTTTCAATGATGATGCAAGGGTTTGCCTTATAGTAATAGGCTCTTTTTCTATATCAGTTTTATCTTGTTCTAATAGTTTTATAGTCATTTCATTTAAAAGTTCAGTAACTTGATTTAATTCCTTTAATGCAGCTTTTGTAAATTGTGTATTCATTAGAGCACTTTCCACCATGGACATAGCCTTGTCAGAGGAATGTTGCATTTCATCAGTAGAAAGAATTATAGATTCAAGACTACTAGTTTGAACAGATATAGCCTCTGATATCTCATTAATTGTTTGAATCATATTTTTAATAGATGCTTCAATTTTTTGAAAAGCTACATTAGACTCTTCGGCAACAGATGAACCTTCATTTATTTTTTCATTACTATCTTCTATAGCACCAATAGTATTGTCCACATTTGTTTGAATTTCCTTAATAATATCAGATATATGATCCGCTGATTCTGCACTTCTATCAGCTAATTTTTTTACCTCATCCGCTACAACAGCAAAGCCTCTACCAGCATCCCCTGCTCTAGCTGCCTCTATATTTGCATTTAAAGCCAATAAATTAGTTTGTTTTGCAATATCTTTAATTATATTCAATATATCTTCTATTTGAACAACACTTGTCTTTAAACTATTTATTTCTTCTATTACATTTGACATGGAATTATTTATTTCATTCATAGATTCAATTGTATTATGAACAGTTGTACTACCATCACTAACTACATTTAGAGTTTCATTAGCCATTTCATAAGAATCACTTGAACTTGCATATAATTCCTCTGCCATTGCAGAATATTGGCCTATTTCGTCTACTACTAGATGTATATGTTTGATTTGTTCTTCTACTCTATTGGATATGGCCTCTATAGCATTGATTAGATTTTCAACTTGATTATTTGAATCTTCTACTTTAACACTTAAATTTTGCAATAAATTTTCTTCATTTTGTTTAATTACGGAAAGATTGGATTCTGCGATGCAGTTTTCTTCAGTCATTGTTGACTTGTCCACATTTTCCTCAAAATCATCTTCTCTGGAGTTTGACTTTTTGGCAAATAGCTTAAACACTTTTTTCCCCTCAATATTCATATCAAATTTCTCCTTTCCGTTACGAAATACGAAACACTAAATTATTATTTATAGTATATCATAAATGCAATTTTCTTACCAACACTACTTTAGCATAGTATAGAGTTTTTATTGTTTTAGGAAAACGAAACCCCATATATAGGATAAAAAGTCCTAAAATTAGCATTTTTTATTGTAAAGCACTAATCTTAGGACTTTAGTTGGGACTTTAGTTACCAAACACCAAAATTAGATTAAAATATACCTTTTATTTTTTGCCTGTATTTATATCTCCACTACTTAAATTCGTTCCATATCCATAATGAACTTTAGAATTATAAATTGCCCTAGCATTTCCCTCTGCATCTTCTAATATAATGAAATTAATTTGGTATTTTCCCTTTTCAACTTCTTTTAGAAAATCAGTGGAGCATTTATATACACCATCTACAAGAACAAGTTGTTCTTTTGCTTCGATAATATTTCCTTTATCATCCTTTTTGATATAGCTTATATATGCTTTTTCCCCTAAACTACCTTTTGAACCTTTATTTTCTGCTTGAACTTCTATAGTATTATCTTTTATTTTTATATTTTTAACATTCAGTCCATCATTATAATTAACTGAATTATTTTTTAATTTGCTATTCATAATGTGAATTTTAGCTGAACTTCTATCACTGGCTTCTTCTGTAACTAAAACTTTCATGCCATAATTAGGTAAAATCAATCCTGATTCTGCATTAGTTGGAAATGTATAATCTTTATTGTCATCAAATTCTGGCACCATAAACTGATGTGGGTCCTTAGTTATTGCACCATTTGACCATTTATGATAGATCTCATTTCCCATTCTTAGACCAAAAGCAGCATCATGTAAATTAATATCTGATCTACCGTCCTTGCCCCAACTATCTGGATCATCTTCCATCTCCCATATTATAGGATTTTGATCTGCCATAACTACTCCTGCAAAACATTCACCTGGATGATCTGCCACTTGTTGATCTGGTCTTCCCCATGAATCAATCCACATAGTATTTACATACCACATTAAAAGTCCAGGGTCATACCCAATTTGTGGCCAACCATAATATGGATATGCTAATCCCTCATCTACTTTTCCTTCTTCAATATTTCTCCACTCCAATAGATAATAATGCTCTGAATTTATTTTACCACTAGATTGACTAAAGCCACCTTCTAAATCAAACTTAGGCTCACTATCCGCATTGTCTTCAAATATAATTACCCAATTTTCTTCTAAGTCTTCTTCTTCTACCTCTTCAGCTTCTACTTCGTCTGTTTCTTCGTCTTTACCCTTTTCCACTCCACTAATTACTATATCATCTATATAAATTCCTTCTTCAGGAGTATTGCCATCAGTCCAGAAATAAAATGTTAATTCGATTTCCTTCCCTACATATTTACTTAAATCAAATTCTGCATCTACCCATCCCTCAGACTCTGCTGTTATTCCATATCCAGGATTTCTTTCTAAACGCTCTTCTTCTGTTTCATTTTCCATAAGCCACTCATCAAATTCTGTAGTAGTGATATTTCCTTCTACAGTCTCCCATTCTTCACTTCCCACTTCATTAACTCTTACAGTTGCAAAGTCAAAATATGGGTCAATTTTATACCATGCTTTAAATTCAAGTTTTGCTTTTTCATAATCAGTCAAATCTATAGTAGTTTTCATGTAATTCCTTAAATCATTACCTTTACCACTAAAATATGCATATTCTCCACTTGTTGGAGTAGTTATAACCGTTTCTTTTTCAGGTAAATTTATTCTAAATAAATCTGTTTTCTCATCAAGTCTTTCATGAGCTTGATGAAGTTCTAAATCTAATCCATCCTTACCTATATCTAAAAAATTCACTTCGTCATAATTAGCCCATTTTGGATTTTCTACTTTTCTTTCCAAAAAGCTATTTTGCAAAAATTCTCTAGAGTATCCTCCATAGGAAATAGGCATACTACCAGCTATATCCTTACCAGTATAAGAACCACCCATAATACACCACCAATTCACTGGTGGATTACTTCCACTAAACCCATATAAATCAGGCAAGCCCATTACATGACCATATTCGTGAAGCAACATATCCACTGCAGAATCCTGAGCTATTAAAACAAAATCATCAAAATACCATTCTTTACCACTATGGTCAACTACCTTTTCCATCTCATAATTATTTTCTGTATACCAACTAAATCCACATCTAAATGGCCAGATAGCAGCTTCTTCTAAGCTACCTCCACCCCATTCTTCACCTATTCCAGGATGTATAACTATTACCGTATCTATAACCCCATCAGATACCCCAAATTGTCCATCTCCAGTTCTATTTTCCACATCAAACTCTTCCAAATCTACATTTGGATCTTGAGCTACTGCTTGTATGGCTTCTCTAACCAATAACATAGCTTCATCTTGATCAGAACCATCTTCATTTCTATCAGAACCATAATAAGCTGCCTCATGTTTAGCAGTATATGGTCCTACTACCTGTCCTTGAAACGAAAATCTTCCACCTGATACCTGTTCATAATAATTTCTCAATGTCATAAACTCGTAAATATCCTCTGTAAAACAATCTTCACCAAACATCATTTGGTATACAAATTCTGGAGTATATTTATCTCCAGGAACTTTTCTAAGTCTCCATTCTGTTTCTTTCGTATCAATATCACTAAATTTATAATCCTGATATTCCATCATAATAACCAAAGGTTTCGCTACGACCTTCTCTGGAACATCTTCCGTTGCTAAGGCAACAGGTGATAATAGATTGATTGTCATTAAGACAAACAAGACTACTGATATCAGCTTTCTTTTTTGTATTGATTTTTTCACAAAACATGCCCCCTTATTATAATAATCTCCTTTAAAGTATTCCGAAAACATTTTCCTGCATTCAGAACTTTCAGCCAATTATTAATTTATGCAATAATCTTGCCAGTGCTGCTTTAGCACAGTATCAAACTCCTGTGACCTTATAAGAAAATAAAAGTCCTATATATAGGACACAAAAGTCCTAGAATTAGTATTTTATAATAAAAGACACTAATTCTAGGACTTTAAAGTGTGGGAATACCTCAAAAGTATTTTCTTGTGAGGTACCAAATTTCGACAAAAATTAGGGGGGTAACTTGTCTATATTGTCAAACTCTAATCATAATATAGGACTTTTTCTAAATCTACATTCAAATATACTTTTTGTCCAATAGAAAAGCAAGTTAAATTATCAATTAATGTATCCACATTTAATTTTATATCCTCAACTAATACAATAAATCTAACTATATTCCCTTGTGGAATATAATCTTGTATTATACCTTCGAATTGATATAAATTATCTTCATCTTTAATACACCTATCTGATTCAATTTCAATAGCTTCTGGTCTTAAAACTACTGTTTTTGTATCAGTATATCTACCTAATGTCATTTTAGAAAACACATTTGGTTCTAAAACATTATAATTTCCCATAAAAGAAGCTACATATTTAGTCCGAGGAGATAGATATAGTTCAGTTGATGTACCTGATTGCTCAATATTCCCATTTTTAACTAAATGGATAGTATCTGACATAATCATGGCTTCATCTTGATCATGGGTAACCATTATAGATGTCATTCCATATTCCTCATGTAGTTCTTTTACCTTTATTTGTAATGACTTTCTCAATTTAGCATCAATCGCATTAAAAGGTTCATCTAATAATAAAACTTTAGGTTTCATAACTATAGATCTCGCTAATGCTACCCTCTGTTGTTCCCCACCTGATAACTGAGATGGATAACTACTTGCCTTGTTTTGAAGATTTACTGATTCTAATGCATTAAATACTTCCTTTTCTATAACTTTCTTATCAACCTTCTTAATCTTTAATCCATATGCAACATTATTAAATACATTCATTGTAGGAAACAAACAATAAGATTGAAATATCATACCTATATTTCTATCTCTAGGATTCTTATTAGTAATATCCTCACCATCAAGAATTATTTTCCCATTATCTATACTTTCAAATCCAGCAAGTGTCCTTAACAAGGTAGTTTTACCACATCCTGATGACCCCAATAATGTGACAAATTCATTTTTTTCTATAGATAAATTTATATTTTTTAAAACCCTATTATCTCCATATGATTTACTTATATCAATAAATTGTATATATGACATTTAAAACACCTATCTAATTAGATTTATTAGCTTTTTTAAGGAAACTCATATCAACAATATTTTCATATCCTATTTCCTTTTTCAATACTCCAGTTTTTAAACAAAACTTTTCCATAGCATTATATCCTTCTTCTGAAATAAGACAATCTGGTGAGAAAGCTAATCTAGATAATTCTACTTTCTCAATAAGCGTTTCCATAGGAGTTCCATCATATAGTGGTGCCAATACTTCTGCTACCTCTTTATCACTATGTTCTTGTACCCATTGACATCCTTTAAGAGTTCCATTTACGAATTTTTGAACAATTTCAGGATTTTCATCTACAAATTCCTTTGTTGCTGTTATTATTGATGCTTCAAATTTTTCTGACCCGAAAATTTCTTTTCTAGTTTCTGCATCCTCACCATCCACTAAAATATTAGCACCTATTTCTTCAAATTTTCTTTTATTATAGTGATCCATATAAGATGCGTCAATCGTACCTTGATCAAGAGCTGCAATAGAAGCACCATAATCCATTTGTACAAATGTAATATCTTCTTCTGGATTTAATCCAGCATTTTCTAATAGACTCCAAACAAAAGAATAAGGAGCAGAACCAGGAGCACCTGCAAAAACTGATTTGCCTTTTAATTGAGATATATCTGTTATATCTTTCGAACCTGCAAATCCATATAATCTTGTAGTGTCAACAGCAGCTATAAGCTTAGATTCAAGTCCTTCATCAAATGCTCTAAAAACTGGATCGATTGATAAAAGACAAAATTGTGAATCACCTGCATGCATTCCTTGAAAAGCAACTGGCCCATCACCATATACTGCAAACTCTATATCTAGACCTTCATCTTCATAATAACCATTTTGATATGCAACATGTACAGGTGCATATTTAACACCTCTAAATTCTGATACTGTTACTTTTGTTAATTCTTTTGGGCTCTCTTCTGATTTAACTTTAGCTTCTTGATTTTCCTTACCATTTGTACAACCAGTAAATATTAAAGCTACAACAATCATTAATACAGATAAACTAAAAATCTTTTTTATTGTTTTATTCATTGTACCATCTCCTAATCATCATTTCTTCTAAGATAAATATATAAATCCCATATATTAATTTCTATTCTTTGAATTTTCAATAGATAAGGTGCTTTCAGTTCTCCAAATTAATAATTTATCCTCTAAAATATCTAATACTTTATTTAAAAACATTCCCACTAGTAGCAGTATAACAATACAAGACATAACTCTACTAATATTGAAATAAGAAGTAGAGTAAGTTATCATCCAACCAAATCCACCTTTTGCACCAATATACTCCCCAATAATTGCACCTACTAACGCAGCACCTATGCCCCCTCTTAAACCTGATAAGATCCAAGGCATACAAGAAGGAATAACTACAGTTCTTAATATCTGAATATTGTTTGCTCCAAGCAAAGTAGCAGATTCTAAAAGTCCACTATCAATTCCCTTTATAGCTCCATAAGTAGCAGAAAACACATTAAAAAAAACCATTAATCCTGCTAAAAAAACCTTTGATTTTAACCCTAAACCAAACCATAATACATAAATAGGCGCTAATGCTAACTGTGGTATACAACTAATTGCAGATATAATAGGGGTTATTAATTCTCCCAAAATAGAAAAATAACCAAAAACAATAGCTAGAAATATCCCAATTACACTGCCAAATAGCAAACCCAATATAGCTTCTGTTAAAGTAATTGAAGCGTGCTTTGCCAATTCTCCACTAGTAAAAAAGTTTACTAAATCTTTAATAATTTCACTTGGATAACTTGTAAAAATAGGATTATATAACCCTTTTTGTGCACTTATCTCCCAAAAAAGTAATAATCCTACCACTATAATAGTTCTAATTATTAAAACTAAGTTATTTCTACTAATTACTCTACTATTTTTTTTCATTTTTCCTCTTTTCCCTTTTTTCTTTTTCATATTCAGTATAATATGTCTTACCATATTCCATCTCTAAATCTGCTATATTTCCAGCAGAAAATGCTTTACTTATTTCCTGTTTTCTATCATCCATCTCCACAGAATTTATTGTATGATAAATTCCATCCACTACCTTTGAAAACATATGAAATGGCATACCAATGGCAACTTCATTTTTAGACCAATTAGCTAAAAATCTAGTTCCTGAACATAAGAAAGAAACATTTATAGTATCGTTTATTAGTGGATAGGCAGTAGCCTCTACACATATACCTTGATTTCCAGACATACTAATATTTTTTGTAATACCATAATGATAGGTATATCCTTGCATAACCCTCATCATTTCTCTAGGATGACTTATTATTAGTACAACATCTGGATATATATTATCGCCATATTTTTCTATAGGTTGTACAAGTATTCCATACGTATAAGTAAAAATATTAGATGTTTGACTTGCAATAGTCATAGCTGTTTCTTTATCCTTAAATAAACCAAGTTTACAACCTTCTGTACCATTAAAAAAATCATAACTAGGTTCTTCTAATCCTAAAGCTCTTGTACTACCTCCACAATCAGAAGTATCTTTGTTAAATTTGATGCTATGTCCACGAGTAGCAGATTTAACTGCTACACAATATGATATTGGTCTAGAAATTTGGATAGCATCAATAGCTTCAAATTCCTCAGAAGTTTTGATAAGTTTAACTCCAACAATTTTTCTGCTTAAATCTAACATTGCATA
>CAZMBD010000054.1:5327-15826 GCA_964564325.1 uncultured Clostridiaceae bacterium | reverse complement strand
CCATCATATTTTCTTCACCCTCTTTCTTATATTTTTGTTCTCTTATTAAACCATATGTAAGTTTTAAAGCTTTTTATCCTCCTTCTATTTATATTATCAACTTCTTTACTTTTTATAGCAATAAGAAAAACCCTTGACGCCCCAAGTATTATTTTATCAAATAATTTTAAGAAACTTAGTTCATTTTAAAAATATCACTCTATCCATTCATCTAATACTTGTCCATCTATTGAAAATTCCATATAATAATGGTTTAATAATTTATCTTTTAAATATACATCCAATCTTACTATAAATGTATCTGGATAGCCATCTTGATACATAAAATATGATTCAATATAAGCCATATTCTCCAATTTATAGTTTAATTCATCAATACATATATCTCTCATTTTTTCTTCATATTCATCTTTGCAATCAATCCTCCAGTTTTCATAATATCTTTTTAAT
Organism: uncultured Clostridiaceae bacterium; assembly: GCA_964564325.1. Lineage (GTDB taxonomy): Bacteria > Bacillota > Clostridia > Tissierellales > Tepidimicrobiaceae > JAAZMA01. Next base: position 15,376 of record CAZMBD010000054.1, on the reverse strand, counting down.
CCATCTATTAAATACTTTTTTAAATCAGATTGCTTTTCTATCCAATTTTGAATTTTTGTAATTATAATGCTTTTAATATCCGGACCTTTCTGTAAGTTTCCTAAAAGGTATTCCTTAGAATATGATAGTCTTCCTTGACATGTTTCATCATCTAAATTTATTAAACAATATATTACTATTATTCTAAAATCATCTAAGCCTTTTACTAGTTTAAAGTTAACCAATTGTATTTCTGTGTTTTTATAATTATTTAAAGAGTATTTTTTTATAGTCTCCTTTTCCTTTAAAAATCTACTAAATTCTTCTTCTGTATAATTATCTAAGTTGTTAATTTTAATTAAAGTTGATAATTCTCCTATATACATAATTTAACCCCTTACATTTTTATATTTATGGTCTGTTAAAATTGTGAATATAATTTTTCCATGAGGATCTTTATTTCCTAATAATCTAAAGTCTCCATATTTTCCTAATATTTTTAGTTCATATTGATAATAAGTTCTTCCTATTTGTATACCCTTACCTTTTAATTTTTTTATACCTGATTCATTTGTTGATCCTACAAGACCTTTTTTAACTGCTTTTTTAAATTTCCTTAATGCTTCACTTCCCAATTTTCTTTTTACTTCTTTCTCTGTTGAATCTGAAATTTCTCCCTCAGATTTTCTATCTTCCGATATAGCCATCAATTGATGCTGTTACTGTAATATTCCCTTGTGAATCAATAATTAGATTTGTAGAAGCTCTTGCTATATATTTCATGTATGGGACTATTATAGTTATATTGCTAATTAGTTCTGTTGGTGGTAAAGCATGTTTTTCAGCAAAAGTTGGCGTTGCTATTTACAATAACATTACACTTAATAATCCAATTTTAATTAATTTTTTTCTTAATCATAAAAAGACCCCTTTCATTTGTTCTTACTATATCAACGATTGAAAAGAGTCTTTTGTGACACCTAATTTAAAATTATTTTTTTATTTATTATTTATTATGCTTTCAACCATCTTTAATAGCTCATTTTTATCATATTCTGAAATGATGGTATAAATATAATTACTATCATTCCAATAAATTTGATTAACATTTTTATTAGTAAAATAAATAATTTTCTGCTCTCCTATTAAAAGTTCTTCTATATCTATCCCTTCTGTATCAGTTATAATTGAATTTGCTGTAATTTTAGCTTGCTCAAACATTATTTCAATACCATTATCATTCTGCCAATAGATAAATTGTTCATAAGAGTTAATTTCATGCTCTATAATTTTAAAATTATCTGGAATATAAGTTGGATTTACTGGTATTAATTTTCCATCATCTATATTTTGTTTATCCTTAAAAATTATTGATGTGAATTCTTCCCATACTTCTATGACTACTTCAAAAAATCTAACCCTATATGCTTCTACACTCATTGTTGTAGCAAAAGCTATAGATATAAATATTAAAAATATGATTGCAACTTTTCTACTATAGTTTACAAATGTTTTTATAAAAGGAGATTTTCTTTCTTGTCTTATAAGTTTTTTCATCTTTTTTTGAAATCTCTTTGAAAAGTTATGAGATAATGCTTCTTCCTTAGGCAAACTATCAATCATTATATTTTCTGCACTTTTTACATATTTATATAGAAAATCATCATCCATTACATATTTATTCATAAGACTTCTCACTCCCTTCAGATAAGCTCTCTGTTAACTTATTCCTGCCTCTTACTAATCTTTGCCTTACGTTTTCTTCGGATATTCTCAAAATCTCTGAAATTTCTTTATTGGTATATCCTTGAGAATATTTTAGTCTTAGCACAATTGAATAATTTATGGGAAGTTTTAAGATAGCTTCTTCTATTTCATTCAATATAAATTTACTCTTATTTTTTACATCTTCTATATAAATATCAACTTCATCAAAGGATATACTATTTTCACGTTTTCGTTTTCTATAAAAATCAATTGCTATATGTTCTACTATTATAACGATGAAAGCTTTGGTTTTGTGACAGTCAATTTTATCTATTTTAGATAAGTTATCAATAATTCTTAAAAATGCTTGGTGAACAACATCTTCTGATAAATATTCATCTCTAAGTATCCTATTAGCAACATAAAACATTGTTTGTCTGTATGTAATATAAAGTTGTTCGAATTTGCTTTTATCTTCTTCTGATTCAATTATGGATAAATAAATTATCATAAGATTCACCCCACATTTTTAACCCTAGCTTTTCTACTTTTACTTTTTATCTTATCACCTAAATTATTCAATGTCATCTGTCAAACGCCCTATTTTTAAGGGTCAAAAAACGGTGTTTTTTAGCCGATTTTTGACCCTTTTTTTGTCCTCAAACCACTACATGTTGTGGTCAAACCCTATTATTTCTCCTTCGAACCACAATACGTCATCAGAATTATACTCTCAACGTGCCTTGAGGTGACAATAAAGATGTCATGGGAAGATGGTATCCCCTTGGCGGAAGATTATATATTGAGAAAATATTATTAATATTCATTTTAAAATACAAATAATGCACTAATATTTACTATTTCTAATTCACCATACCTTTTTTATTTGATTTTACACTTATTTATATTTACAATCAATTTTAAATTGTAAACAACAAAACCCTCAAATTATACTTTGAAGGTTTTATTCTTTGCAATTTATTCTATTTTATTAATGAGTCCAATGCACATATTTACTTTACAAATTACTAACTTATTCTTTTTGTTTTAATTAAAGTGGCCATATTTCTTTATCAAACCATTCAACAGACTTCCCAGATAGTCTCCACAAAGCCTTAGCTTCTTTACGTTTTAATCCTTCAAGTTTACCATCACGAAGCATTTTAATAATATCTATAATTCTAATACAATATATATTATCTATTCCTGTGTTAAGCTTCTCATCGATAATTGTCTGAAGGTCTTTTTCATCCGTTCCAAAATAAGCAATAGATTTTGCTTTTGCCATTGCTAAGGACGATACTTCTCCTGCATTCTTTTTAGGTTTGTTAGGATTAATCATAACGCTTGCCAAACTTGTAAAGGTTGCATTATAAATCTTTCTTTCAATACTACTTAATTGGCATTCATCAATTAGCTCTAAAGTACCTTCTCGGATTAAGGCATCAACTTGTTCCTTGGCACATGCTGGCATTTTTATTTCATCATAAACCACCTTGTGTATATAGATTTTTTCTGCTATGGCTGGAAATAGTTTTTCTACATATCTATATTTAGGATTAGCACCTATCTTAATACATATATCTGCATCGATAATCATTTGTTTTAGTTTCATCGCCTATTCCTCCATTATTGCATCTAACTCTTCGTCAGTTGGAGGTATATAAGTTTCTTCATCTTCAATTCCCATATCTTCCAAGTCAAGTCCTGCAAGATCTAGAAGGTATTCTAATTTTTCCCTAGTGATCTTTTTTGCTTCATACAATTCCATTGCTCTATCTACTAAATTACTTAAGCCTATCTTATTATTCCTAGTTGGAATCGATAATCCTAATCTATTTCTCCAAACGTCAACTTCTACATTGGATAATTCCATTAGTTCGTTATATCTTTTCTGATTAATTAACTTAATTTCATATAATCGTTTCACCATTGTTTTATATGGTACAACAAATAAATTGGATAATATAAACACATCTTTAATGTCTATTTTATTTTTATCTACATTATAAGTTCTCATTTCTTGTAAAAGCAATTCTTCATTAATTAAAAACTCAGCTGCAAACCGATTTGCCTTTAATTCATTTTCTGATATTTTAACAGAGTTTTCAATTTCTTCAACATTTGTTTTTAATATTACTTCTCCCTCATTATCAAACCACAAGTGATACAATTCATGAGCTGCAGCAAATACTTGTTTATCATACGGAATTGCAGTATTTATCCATACAAATGATTTTCCTTTTATTTTTTCAGAAAATCCCCAGACTTCTTCATCGTCAATAGGATAATATAACACCTTATTCTCTAATTCTAGTATATTAAATATTTGTCCACCAATTACATCATTTAGCTTAGAATACTCAATTAATTTTTTGCGGGCTTTAGCTTTAACTTCATCAATTGTTTGACTATCCAATTTATTATTAAACATTTGCATATTCCTCTAACATTATAATCTCATCAATAATAGTCTTCAATATCTCTATTTTTTCTTTTGTTTTTTCATTTTCTACATTGCCCATAAATGAAAAATTATGCATTTTAGGTTCTTCTTCCTTTACATCTAACAGTCTTTCTACTGATACTCCTAATATAGATGCGATTTTAGAAACTTCAGAAACATTAATTGCTTTTGCTCCCATAACAATTTTACTCATTACCTGTTTTGAAATATTAAGAGTATCGGCTAAATATTGTTGTGTTTTCCCTTTTTCACGTAAAACATCTTGTATATTGTTTCCTACTTGTTGAAATATATTATTAGTCATAGTACTTCCTCCCTTACTAATAATTATTTAAATCACTTTCTAATATAATAATATGCTTTTATCTTTATTTTGTCAACATATTGTTGACTACATCCACTGTTTTTCTTTATTATTGTTGACTACTTGTGTTTTTTTATTCAAGAATATTATGTCCAATATTTTTTATTAATATTTCTGTTATTTTTTTAAATTTTCAATAATATTAACTTTACTATATATAAATACTTATCTAGCATGAAATAATAAGACGTTTTCCATACTAATTTTTGCATTAAGGATTTCAGAATATCTTAAATCTGAATTGGTACCCCCTTAATTAACATTCTTTCAATTATACCAGGATACCATGTATCTTTTTCCAAGACTCTAGTAACCTCTAAAATACTATTTCTTTCTAAATACATTCTGCAAATACTTATTACTATTTCTCCTTGCACAGGCACTATAATATGTTTTCACTTATATTCCTACTTTCTTCTTTATTGGCGCTACCATTTTATTCATCTTTTTTTATATCTTCATAATCTTTTTCTATAGTAATTCCGTTTATAAATTCCACTATGATTTTTCCATCTTTATAGATGATTATCTGCTTTATTATAGTTCTAAACAACTCTTCATCAAATTCCATTAGTTGATCTTTCTCTGCAAGTTCTTGTTTCATTTTTTCAGTGCTATATGCATAATCATCTATCTTAGTAATTCCATAATAGGCTTTTGCTCTTTTAAAAATTAGTTCTAATAGTTCCTTTGAAGAGAACTGTTCCTCTTCCTCCAGTTCTTTAATTCGTTCTTCTATTTTTCTGATTTCTATAGTTGTTTTTAGAGGTTCTTTTTTATTCTCTTTGTCTAAAATCCACATTTTTGATAGAATTTTGTTTGTTGCTGATATAAAAATGTTTTCTATATCTTTTCTAGTTAAAAATAGATTTCTACAAGTTACTTTATTCTGACAAATATATCTTTTGCATTTCCAATCTCTAATCTCTGACACCTTTCCAGTATTTTTAACGTATTCTCGATAAAGCTCTCCACATTCTCCACATATTAATTTACTACTAAATGTGGCTTGATTTTTTAAACTATTTAATTGCGGAATTTTACCAAGCTTTGTCGCAATTGCTTTCCTACGTTCCTGCACTAATTCGAAGGTCTTTTCATCTATAATCTGAGGGTGTATTGTATCTCCTAAGTATTTGATATTCACCAATATTCTTCTTACAGATCCATAACTCCAACTAATCTTGTTATTTGCATTAGGTATTCCCTTGGCTATAAGATCTTGTGCTATTTTATCGGTAGATGCTCCATTCAAATAATCCTTAAAAATATTTTTAACTAATTCTATTTTTTTATCATCCAAGACTATTTTCCCATCTATCATCTTATAGCCTATTGGTATATTTTTTCTCATACACCTTCACCTCACTTTTTTCCATACTCTGTAAGCTCTAATGTATTGATAAGTCTAAAAGTAATCCCAGAATCTTTTCCTATGATGATTTTATCTACTATGTTTACAAACAAACTTTCATCATAGTCTTCCAAAATCTCTGGTTTGCATTTGATAATATAAAGTAATCGTACAGTTCCCTCTTTCTCCTCTTCAAAGCCACTATTATCTAATAGCTGATTTCTTCTCTTTTTAATTTCTTTAATTTCTATAGTCAGTGCATTTTGCCTCTCTATAAAAATGGCATAGTCCATATATCCCTTGGATACAACTCGACTTAGGATTTGACTTCTCTCTGTTAATTCCATTATTTTATTGTTCAATTCTTTTATTTCTTTCTCCTGTTTCTCATTAATCCTTAGGTTTTTTAGGGACTCAAGCAGTGGATACAAGATGTCTGCGTAATTAGTCACTAGTTTATTCCACATGGTTAAGAAGGCTTCTTTTATAGATTCATCTCTCGTGGCCTTTATTCTACATTTTTCCTTATCTCTTATATGCTGTGAACAGGCCCACTGGACTCTTTCATTTGACTTTCCTATATTGACTTTTTGCCTGTGATATGTGCTTCCACATTCACTGCATATAATCTTACTGCTAAAACCATATCTGTTTTGGTATTTTCCACTATCGTCTAAACCCATTTGCTTTCTTCTATATTCATAAATATCACGAACAAGCTATCCTTCTTCCCTTGTAATAATAGGTTCATGATTGTTTTCAATAAAATACTGAGGTAATTCCCCCTTATTGACTTTTCTTTCAAAGGGAAGCACCTCAGTTGTATATGTCTTTTGTAATAATAAATCTCCTTCATAGACAGGATTTTGTAATATTTCTTTTACTACACTATCCTGCCATTCTTCTGCTGATTTTATGGTGGGTATATTATCTTCGTTTAATCCTTTGGCTATTAAATAGGAGCCTTTACCATTCAGATACTCAGTAAAAATTCTTCTAACAATCTTAGCTTCTTCCTTATTGATGATCAATTCTCCATCTTCATCCTTAGTATATCCATAGGCAGGGGTACTTAATTTAAATGAACCATTGATAGCTTCAGATATTGCTAAAAAGGGAAATGATTTAAGCATCAACACAGTCCAAGCTGTGCTTAGAGGTTTATTAAATAAAGAACTTATTGAAGTTGCTGATATTGTATATAGTGGAACAGTTCTTACACGAAGTTATCGTCCATTAATAACTGAACAAGATTTGATAATGAAAGAACTTAAAAATCAATTCAAAAAAATTGATAAAAAGGCTATTTCTATCCCCTCCATTGTCACGTTTTTGATTGAAAATGAAAAAAACGAGGAACTTATTATTGAAGAATTAGAAAAGTTACTTGCAGAAAGGAAAAAGAGTCTTTACGAAAAGGAGAAATAAAATGCATATTTCTATGACTTCTCTTTTTAATATTACACTTTTAGGTAATATTTTTATATTAATTTTATGGTTCACTATAAAAAATAGCATTTTAATCACTAGATGTTGGATTAAATTCATTTTTTTATTTTTATTAGTCATAATGGCAAGGATGTTATTTCCAATTGAATTTAGTTTTGCTAATACTATCGTTTCTAAAAATATCCTTCCTACGCTTTATCCAATATTGAAAATAGAAATTTTTTACATTGGAGAATATTGTATAAGCATTAAACAAATATTACACCTAATGTGGATTATCGGTACTGTTCTCTATTTTATTAGAACTATAATAATTTATAATCGTTTTAAAGTGACACTTAATAATCTTCCCGAAGTAAAAGAACCATATATTCAGAATATATTAAAAAGTGTATCTCGACAATATAATAACTCAGTTACTTTTAAATTAATCGAAACAGATATAGTCTCTACACCTACATTGTTTGGTATTCGAAATCCAGCAATTATAGTACCTTCAACTAATTTTCCAGAAGATGATTGGTATTATATATTTTCCCATGAAATTATACATTACCATAAACATCATTTATTGATAAAAGTTGTAACTGAAATATTATGTGGTATTTATTGGTGGAATCCTTTTATTTTTCTTTTCAGGAAAGCTATAAATAAATTATTAGAAATTGATGTTGATTTTACAGTTACAAAAAACCTAAATCATATTAATAAGGTTAAATATTTAGAATGTCTATTAAACATTGCAAAACATCGTTCATGCAAACAATCAAATAATATTTTATTGACGCTTGGAAATCATAAATCTTCTTTTATTTTGCATCGTTTTCAAATAATTACAGATAGCTACATTTTAAAAAGAAAGACTGATTACAAAAATATTGTTTTTACCTTTATACCTATGTTGTTTTCTCTAATATTATGCTTTACTATTGTGTTTGAGCCATACTATATTGATCCTAAAGATGAATCAGATACTTTTGAAATAACAAGTGGAACTTCATATCTAGTTCATAAATCTGAAGGTGAATATAATCTATACATAAATAATGAATATGTAGCTACTATCAATGATATTAAAGATTCATATTCAGATTTAACAGTTTATAAAAATTTAGAGGAGGCTATCAAAAATGAAAGTCGACGGTAAATTATACAGACGACAATATAATTATTCGACACAGGAATGGATTGGTGAATGGGAACTTTGTTAGATGCAAAAAATGATGACTTATTTTTTAAGTCATCATTTTTTAACTCTATTTTTAATAAATAACAAATTTTATCAATTACAAAACTATATGACTTTAATGTTACCATCAAACAGAAGCATCTCTCGTCATCCCTTTTACTACCTACCTTATGTCAACATATCCAAAATGCCCTGGCTCATATATAACGCCCACTATATTCGATTAGTCATTTTATTTCTGTAATATCAACCTATTTTCATTGAGAATCCAATAGTCTTAAGATATTATATCTACGATTAATCTAAAATTGTAATCATTAGGCAACAACTTTACCTTGGCCATCTCCACCTTCATGATTCTCATATATTTTTTTACTCTACTAATCTTCCATCAAATATGGAAATAATCCTTTTGCTTTGCTTCGCTACATCGCTATTATGACTAATCACTATTATAGTATTTCCATTATCATTTAATTTACGAAACATAGCTAATATATCCTTCCCAGTAGAAGAATCCAAAGACCCTGTTGGTTCATCTGCCAGTAACAAAGCAGGTTCTGTTATTAAAGCACGGGCAATGGCCACTCTTTGCTGCTGCCCTCCTGAAAGCTCATTTGGCTTGTGAAATATCCTATCGGATAACCCGACAAGCTCAATATATTCATCTGCCTTTTTCACTGCTTCATTTCTAGGCATTCCTTGCACAAGTAAAGGCATAATAATATTTTGTATGGCTGTATATTGAGGTATAAGATTATATTTTTGAAATATAAATCCTATTTTTTGATTTCTAATCCACGATAATTCCTTATTAGTACACTTATCTACATCTATATCCTCAAATTGGTATGTTCCACTATCTAAAGTATCCATACATCCTAAAACATTCATTAATGTTGTCTTACCTGAACCAGAGGGACCAAGGATAGCTAAATAATCACCTTTTCCAACTGTAAGGCTGATATCCTTAAGTACATGTAGGCTTTCCTCTCCCATATAGTAAGATTTATTTACCTTTTCCATTCTAATTATTTCATTCACAAGATTACTCCCCCTTTCATCCTAAAATTCTCACTACCTCTATACCTGCTTCTTTACCATCTATAACTTTTGGCTTTACCATTAATACTGTACCCTTTTTAATGGAATCCAAGGTTTCTTTTTTACCTAACCGATTTCTTATATCAGTCCCTGCAGGAATAATCAAAGTTCTACTTTCTCCAGTATAAGTTAAATTAATTTCTCCGTTTTCTCCGAAGATTGAACCGCCATATTCAGGGGGATTAGGTGCAATAATATCCTCCATACCTGGTGGGTTTTCCCTTTCCTCAATTTGCACCATAGGAACATGGGATTTTTTCTTCTCTTCAGGAGGTATCTCCTCATTCCAAGTCTCTTCTGGAACTGTACCTATTTCAATCTCAATTTCATTGCCTACGATACTTTTCACTTTTCCGTAAAAAGCCCTACTTATTTGTTCTATAATTTCATCATCAGTATACTCTCCATCTAAATCTGCATCAGAATATATTTCATT
>CAZMBD010000054.1:0-5317 GCA_964564325.1 uncultured Clostridiaceae bacterium | reverse complement strand
CTAATATTTTTTCTAATGAACCTTTAACAGTACAATATATTTCATTATCTTTTTCCCCTATATCATTCTCTCCCAATATGTCAACATCATTTTCGTTGCCTTCTGGCATTTCTTTATTAGAGCAAGCTGTAAGCATTAGAACTAAAGCCAATAAAAATACTATGGAACTTTTAACTTTTTTAATCACAATCATTCTCCTTTCATTTATTCATAATTTAATGCATCAATAGGTTTTTCTTTTGATGCTCTATATGCAGGATAAAATCCAAAAACTGTACCTGTCAACAAAGAAAAGAATAATGCTGCTAATTGTCCTCCAACAGACGGAAGAACTGGAATCTCTGTATGTTTCATAAGAGGCAATATAACAATACTTAAAAGCATCCCTGCTATGCTGCCAAATACGCTTATAGCTATGGATTCAAGAAGAAATTGCATCAATATATCACTTTCAGAACAGCCTAATGCTTTCAATATACCAATTTCTCTTGTACGCTCCTTAACGGATACAAATAGAACATTCATAATTCCAATACCGCTAACAATAAATATAATAGCTGCAACTGAAACCAAGACTATACTCATTATTTTTGCTGATTGAAGGGCGACTTCCATCCTGCTACCCACATCTTCAATGGTATATACATCCCCATTTTCGAGAAAATAGGTAAGAGAACTACGAATCCATTTCATTGCAGTATCTACATTTGATACATCATTAGCTAGAGCAACTGCCCGAGGTATTGAAGAATCACTAAATACATATTCCTCACCTACAGAATAGGGAATAAATACAGAGGCATCTGGAAGGATTATTCCAACATTATCCCCTTTACGTTCCAGAACACCTATAATCTTTAAAAACTTATTATTGATTGATATATATTCTCCCACTGCATATTCAGCTCTACCATAGTTGTTTACTGCTACATCATAACCTAAAACAGTAACTAAGGATTTATCTTCTACATCATTTTCTGTAATGTTTTCGCCATAGGCAGCTGTTAGGTTAAAAATATTTTCATATTCTGCCGTTATTCCTGTAATGTTTCTAAGGTATGATTCTCCATTTATAGTCACATTTCCAAGTCCCGAATCCAAAAGCATAATATCCTCCAAGTATGGATTTTCTTCTTTTATATCTTTCATTAGTTCATAGTTTAATTTTTCGATTTTACTAAAATCCATATTGGACAGTTTCATCTTAGCTTCATCAGGATTAATATAAATAGTTGCTGCTGACAAATCTCCAAACTGCTTGGTTATTTCCGCTTCACCGCCTTTGCCAATGGCAATGACTAAAACAATTGTTGTAGCTCCAACGATAATACCTAAGGAGCTTAAAATAACTTTGAATTTATTTTGTAGAATGTTAATCCATACAATGCGCAACATTTCAGTTAATTTCATACTTATCCCTCCACATAGACGATATCACCCTCAGAAAGACCTGATAGTATTTCACTGTATCGGCCATCTGAGAAACCTGTCTGAATTTCTTGTTCAAATAGATTGCCTTCTTCGTCCATAAGAAATACTATTTGTTTGCCCTCTTTTAATTGAATAGCCTTGTTTGAAAGACATAGTACATCTTTTACCTGTTTTTGAATAAGCTCTGCTGAAAATGTCATGCCTTCCAAGAGAAGCAAATCGTCTGCTTCAATAGATGCATAAACAGTATACTCCAAAGGATTGGCATTTGTCGGTGCCAACTGAATCTGTGTAATTTTACCTTCTAATGTCTGTGTAGGATAAGCACTTAAAGTAAACTGTACAAGCTGACCGATTTCTACTTCACCAATATCTGACTGTGATAATTTTATCTGGGCACCTATCTTTTCTGGATCACCTATTTGAGCCACTATTGGCTTTTCTGCTGTCGTTTCACCTTCCACTGAAGGAACAGAAATAACAATGCCATCCAGCTTAGCATAAAGATAAGGATCATTTAATTCGTTTCCCACTGCTTTGGCGATTTTATCTCCTGCCTTTACCGTATCACCTTTTCTAACATAAACTTCTTCAAGCTGAACAGGAACATCGAAATAATGGGAAGTATATGGAAGAGACACATTACCATCAGCAGTAATTCCTGCCGTGATATCATCCCGAAAAACCTCATATTCCCTTAGAAGCATGTTTTCCTCTTGAGGCCTATTTGCATTAAGGAACAAATAGGTAGAAGTTAGCAGGATTGAAATTGCAATAACAGATACTATGATCTTTCTTTTTAATGTCTTCTTTTCATTCATAAATTGTAATTCCTCCTTTCAAATTTAAATACTCTTACAATAAGAAGTATAAATGGTCGATGCATCAAAGTTGTATCTTTATTGCTTTATAGTTGCACAATTTTAATCGGAGCAGAAAAAAATACGTCCTGACTAAGCTAAAAAGCTCTCTCAAGACGTACTTTCCATTTAAAATATTATTTTTCATAAAGCTCATTTTTATCTAATCTTAATAAGGGTATCATAGAAACCTGATATAGAATTCATTATATAACCAAATCCGTATCCATTTTCAAAAGTATAAAAGGCATAAGGTAAAAAGTTGTCTTCGAATCCAAGTTCAAAATTATATATATTATAAGTACCTTCAGATACCTTTGTTGTTTCATCTTCCCAAATAGAATGTGTTTCTGGTTGGGATTCTATATTCTGTGCCTTAAGCCCAAGATATTTTGACCATGATTCGATAGCATTGTCTACATTCAATGTTTTATCCGACATAGTTACAATAAATTGTATGATTTTGCCAGTAGTATCATCCATGTAAAGGTTACCTGAAAATTCACCTTTTTGAAAATCCATATTCCAAAATACTCCACTAATATACGGATCATCTTTCTGAGCATATAGGCTGACATCAATTTTAACAGTGGTTTTATCACTTTGTTCTATTTCGGGTAATAGCCCAAGTTTTGTAAGCACTGAAATTTCTTCAAAAAACTTAGCACTTGCGGAAGTCAAATCAAAATTCGTACCCATTTCAAGTGTAATCCGATTCACATTTTGCGGATAATCTCTTAATAATCCTATTTTTTCAATCATTGTTGTTTCACTATTTAAAACAATTTTCTGCGGTTCAATTGTTTCAAACCGAACCTTACCTATTATACTTTGATCTTTATAAGCAATCATCCATTCAGGCAAGAAAAAACCTACCACAATAAAAATAGAAGTTAGGGTGATAGTCAATATATATTTTGATGTCTTCATAATTCTCTACCCCCTTAAATCCAAATAAACACTAGTTCCTATATCTACTTGAGATTCAAATTTCATCTCTCCATCATGTAATTCCACGATTTCTTTACATAAAGATAGTCCAATACCTACCCCTTTATCCTTAAATCTTGATTTATCCACCATATAAAATATCTCTGTTATCCTTGAAAGCTCTTCTTCTGGCATCCCTTTTCCATTGTCCTTAACAATAATCATAAACCTATCATCAGATATCCGTTTGCCTGTTAAGCTAATGATGCCCCTTTCTTTAATTGCTTTTCTAGCATTATCTACAAGATTAAAAATTAAAGTTTTCATCAAATCTACTTCTACCTTAATTTGAGTATCCTCAGCAGAAACCTTTAGTATAATATTGCTACCCTTAAGGGTGGGTTCCATAATGCCTTTGATATTGTTGAATAGCTCTTTCATATTAATTTCCTTCATCTCAAATTCACGATTTTTTACTACCAATAAATCAAGTAGTTTTAATGAAAGAGCCTCCAGCCGTTTACCCTCATTAAAAATATAATCTGCTACCAAAATTCTATTTTCTTCAGTCATCTTTTTTGAACGGAGCATATCCGCATATCCAATAATGGAGGTAAGGGGAGTTTTAATTTCATGGGCGAAACTGCCTATAAAATCTCTCTGACTTATTGTTGTTGCTTCAAGATCTCGTATTTTGGTTTCAAGACTATCTGCCATCTTATTGAAATCCTCTGCTAATAACCCAATTTCGTCTTTTGTCTGAATTACTGCCCTGTCGCTATATTTCCCTTTGGCTATTTCTCTTGTAGTATTGGAAAGTTTTTTTAAGGGAGAGAGTGTCCATAATGTCATGAAAAAAACTAATAGCCCATTAATAATCAACATACAAAAAATCAATTTTCGATAAAAAGAAAATAAATTCTGTCTGTCCGCAAATATAGAAGATATGTCATGAATGGTTTCTAAGTACACTTTTCCGCTAAAAGTATTAAGAACAGAGGCTGTCTGGATATAGTAGCTGCTATTATATTCTATAGTCTTATATGCTAAGGAATCGTCTTCAAGTTGCTTTAGCAAATTCATATCAAAATTTACATCATCACTTTGAGCAATTATATTCTGTGCATCATCAGAAATTCTAATTGACAATTTATCATTTGAAAAATGAGATATAATAGATTCTGAAGTTTTTATCATTGCCATTTTACTCTGTTCTTCAGATGTTATAGTAGTAATTACCGCTCCAAAATAACTGTGGAGCATTTTGTTTTCCTCCAATGCTGAGTTGCTTTCTCTATTCAAAGCAGATTGAAAAACAGCAGATATAAGGAAATAACCTCCTATACTGAATGTCAATATGGTAATTATTAAAGTGCTTAAAAATACTTTCCATGATAATTTCATTAATCTATCTCCAAACGATAACCTATTTTATAGACTGCCACAATTAACTGCTCCCAACCAAGCTTTTTTCGCAAACGCTGAACATGTAAGTCAACAGTTCTACTATCTCCCATATAATATCCACCCCATATTTTTTCGTATATCTTATCTCTAAAAAGTGCAATATTTTTGTTATTAATAAAGAAAATGAGAAGTTCATATTCCTTTTTCGTTAGAAGAATTTCTAGGTTTCCTTTTTTTACTGTTCTTGCTTTTGTATCAATAGTCAAGCCACCTATTTCAATGATAGATTGACTAAGATTATATCTTCTTAGAACAGCTTCAACTCGTGCTAAAAGCTCAACAATTTCAAATGGTTTCGCAAGATAATCATCAGCACCTAGTTTTAACCCTTTAACCCTATCTTCCACACTTGCTTTTGCTGTTAAAAATATTACGGGAATATCCAATGGTTTCACATACTCCATAACCTCATATCCGTCAACTTCTGGAAGAAGAATGTCTAACAGAATTAAATCATATCTATTTTCATCCAGCATGTTTACAGCTGTCATTCCATCGAAAGCACAATCGCAAAAGTATCCTGCTTCAAATAAGTTCATCCGTATTAAATCAGAAATAGGTTTTTCATCTTCAACGTAAGCGTAAAACCCAGCCCACATTTTAATCAATCATATTCCATGAGATAATAT
>CAZMBD010000053.1:13505-15878 GCA_964564325.1 uncultured Clostridiaceae bacterium | reverse complement strand
AAGTAATAATTGCAGCTAAAACTGTAGGACTACATGAAGATATTATGAAACTTCCTAAGGGATATGATACTGTAATCGGAGAGGGAGAAATCAAACTATCCCATGGTCAAAATCAACTATTAACCCTTGCTTGTGCATTAGTGTGCAATCCACCTATATTGCTATTGGATGAAGTAAGCTCTGGTTTAGATTCCATAACAGAAGCAAAGGTATTTAAAGCATTAAATGAAGTATCAAAGGATAGAACAATCCTTACTATAAGCCATAGAATATCGGGGATTATTGATGCTGATAAAGTCATTATGCTTGAAAAAGGAAGAATTGTAGAAACTGGTACACCAACAGAATTAGCAGGAAAAGATGGTTGGTATGCTAAGTATAATCAGATTGAAAAATTAGGATGGAGAATGTAGCAAATAAAATATTCAGATCCAGCACTAACTTATTAAATATCCCATAATTTTAATTATGGGATATTTTTAGAGTATCAATAAATTCTGAATTGTCAGTATTGCATGAATATATATAGATAATTACTTCATTTTATGATAACATATTATTTAACAAACAAATTCCAATAGTATATGAATTACTGAGTTTATTTATATATCATTGGGAAAATAATCAAGCATAGGGGGAGATAGTGTGAAAAGATTGTCAGCTTTACTTTTAGTAGGAATTATGGTTTTAGGCTCTTTTACAACTTTTGCTGAAGAGGCTAAACCGGAAATGTATGAGGGTTACAGAGGTAAACCATCTGATATGGAATTGATGATGGATGAAAAACCACTTGAATTACAATCATTTCTCATTAGTTACTGGGTGGGCGAAGGTGATGATGCCTATGAGAGAACTCAGTATGTATTTAAATTGCGTGATGTTGCAGCAGTATTAAAAGATACAGATGCAAAATTCAATATTGTTTACAACAAAGAAGATAATTTAGTAGATATTATTTCTGGAGAGGACTATGAGCCTATAGAAAGTGATCTAAAATTTGTAGATATTGAAAATGCAATAATCAAAGAATCAACTCAAGTTGTCCGTGTAAATGGCAAAGAAACTACTTTGAAAGGTATTGATATTAATGGGCATAATTATTTTCGAATGAGTGTTATTAGAAATAATGTAGGTAATTTTATGTTTAAATCAGACCCAGAAAAAGAAAACTTGTCTCATATTCGGATTATGAAATCAGATATTCCAGAATTTAATTTGAAAGAATTTCAAGCATTTCTCGAACAAAAAGATTATACACTAGTATTTAACTGGGGTCCATGGTGCTATTATTCTAAGAGGGCCCTTCCCATTATGGAAGAACTTCAAAAATTCTATGAAGAAAAGGGAGATAGTATCCAATTTGTAGGAATAGTTAATCAATATGATAACTTTACTCTAAAGGAAGTAGAGGAACTATATGGAGGTAAGGCTCCATGGTTAGATCTTGGTGCAACACAAGAGGCATATGATTACTTAGAGAAAGCCTTTGGATCACAAATTAATTTCTTCCCACTTAGATTTATTATGACTAAGGAAGGGGAAGTAATAGGTAAGGAGTTTTTTGACTATTGTGATATAATAGAAGAGGAATTTGCTGAAGAATTAGGTGTCGCTGTTGATGATTTAACTGATGAACAATATGAAGAAATTGAATTAAAAGCATTGCGAGAATTTTTAGAAAGAGCAATTGCTGATGGAGTTAAACAATAAAAGATCTAAAATTGGCACTAAACTATAAACATCCCATAGTTTTAATTATGGGATGTTTATAGTTTACATTATACTATTTAATATTTGATCGTCATTTTATCTTGCAAATTGATTTGTATATAGCCTATAATAATAGCCTTTTTTAGATATTAATTCTTGATGGTTTCCAGCTTCTATTATTTTACCTTTTCTAATTACTAGTATTCTATCGGCATTTACCACAGTTGAAAGCCTATGGGCTATTACAAAACTGGTTCTTCCTTTTAATACCTTTTGAATAGTATCTTGAATTATTTTTTCTGTTTCGGTATCTATAGAGGAAGTTGCTTCATCTAATACAAATATTCTTGGATTTCTCAAAACTGCTCTAGCGAAGGAAATAAGTTGTTTTTGTCCAGTAGACAGGAGATTTCCACCTTCTCCTACTTCAGTATCATATTCCTTATTTAATTCCATTATAAAATCATGAGCATTTACAAGTTTACTTGCTCTTATGATATCCAGTTCACTAGCTTGAAGATTTCCATACTGTATATTATCCTTTATAGTACCACTAAAAAGATGTGGTGATTGTAGAACATATCCTAAATTTTCATGTAGCCAAACTTGTGGTCTTTCTCTATAATCCACTCCATCTATGAGTATTTCTCCACTTTTTGGTTC
>CAZMBD010000053.1:0-13405 GCA_964564325.1 uncultured Clostridiaceae bacterium | reverse complement strand
CCATACTATCTTCAATTTCCAAATCTTCATTTATAAGAGAAAAGACTCTTTCTGCAGATGCTTGAGCTGATTGAAGTTCGGCAAATATTGCTGCCATCTCTCGTACAGGCTCAAAGAATTGGACAGTATAGTTAATAAAAGTTACCAATGTACCATAACTTATTATATTTAAAGCCACGTTTTTACCACCAAAATTTAATGCTAATGCAGTTCCTACACTGCCTAATAGCAATACTATAGGTAAGTATATAGAAGAAATGCTCACAGCCCTAATGGAACTATCTCTCATTTCACTAGTCATCTTAGTAAATTCTTCTAAGTTTTCATCTTCTCTAACTAATGTTTTGGTAGTTTTTGCACCAGATATATCCTCGTTAAAAGCTCCAGTGATTTTTGAATTAATCTTTCTTACTTTCCTATAGGCAGTAAGGATCTTTTCTTGGAAATACACACTTACTATTGCTAATGGTGGAATTACAGAAAGAGTGATAAGTGCTAGTTTAACATTCAATGAGAACATGATAACTATAATACTTATCATCATGGTTAGTCCCCAGACAAAGTCAATTAGTCCCCAAGATATTGTCTCACTAAGTCTGTTTATATCTGAAGTCATTCTAGCCATTAACCAACCAACAGCCTTATCATCATAATAAGATAGGGAAAGAACTTGTAGTTTTTCAAAACCTATCTTTCTTATATCATAGGCCATATTAACTTCAATTTTTCCAGCAGTAGTTATAAAAAACCAAACATTTATTACTTGAAATAAAACTAAACCTGCATATAATAGGGCAAATTTTCCTAATCCATCAGTGGTTTTATTAACTACAAATGTATCAATAGCTTTACCATTTAAGAGTGGGAATAGAGCATCCACTACCCCAACTCCTCCCATGGCAATTGCTAAAAATATAAAACTTTTTGTATAAGGCTTAGCATATACTAAGAAATTTTTCCAAAATGACAAATCTATTTTTTCATTTACTATATCTTCTTTTATTTCATCCATTAATTATCACCTCATATATTTGCAATTTCAATATTCTGCTCGACAGAGTTTTGGATATTATACACTCTCTTATATAGACCCTCTTCTTTAATTAAACTTTCATGAGTTCCTTTTTGTACAATTCTCCCTTTATCCAAAACTATGATTTTATCAGCTTCTTTTACTGTAGAAATTCTATGGGAGATAATAAAAGTAGTTGATTTATTTTTTCTATTATTTAATGCTTCTCTAATTGCTACGTCTGTTTCTGTATCTACTGCACTTAAAGAATCATCAAAAACAACTATAGGACATTCATTGATAATAGTTCTTGCAATGGCTATACGTTGTTTTTGACCTCCTGAAAGTGAAACTCCTCTTTCACCTACAGGAGTATCATATCCCTTATCGAAGGATAAAATATCCTCATGAATACTTGCTATTTCAGCAGCTTCATATACTTTTCTATCTTCTATTTTAGAGTTTGCAATTTTTATATTATCTTTTACAGTTTTAGCAAATAAAAATGGTTCTTGTAATACTAGTCCAACATTTTTTCTAATCCACTTTTTATCAATATCTTTTAATTCAATTCCATCAATTTTTATTGAACCCATATTGTAGTCATACAATCTAGGTAGTAGATGTACTAATGAACTTTTTCCAGAACCAGTTGGACCTAATATAGCAATAGTTTCGCCCACATCTACGTCAAATGAGATTCCATTTAAAATTGGTTTTCCATTTTCATATTCAAAATAGACATCTTTAAAACTTACATTTCCATATATAGTTGGTTTTTCATGGTTTTCTTCAGCAATTTCTATAGGCTCATGAAGTATCTCTTCAATACGGGTTACAGCAACTATTGATTTTCCCATATCTGTAAGTATCCTTCCCATTTGTCTAACAGGCCATAGTAACATACCTTCATAAGTGATAAATACTGTTAATGTACCCAAGGACAGTTCTCCTTTAGCTGCTAACATACTACCTATGACAACCACAGCTCCAATTTGAAACATACAAATAAAATCAGAAATTGACCAATACCATGCCATTAGTCTAGTTAGCTTATATATTGAATCTCTAAAATTTTTATTTTTCTCATCAAATTTTTTAATCTCAAAGTCCTGTCTTGCAAAAGCCTTTACAACTCTAATACCAGTCAAATTCTCTTGTAATACTGTTGAAAGTTCTCCTTCAGATTCGTCAACTTGAAGGAATACTTTTTTTATTTTTGTAAAAAACACAAAAGCAAATATGAATATAAAAGGAATTAAAGCCATAGAAACAAAGCTTAATTTTACATTTAAATTAAACATTACATAAGAGACAGAAACTAAAGTAAAAATAGCACCACCAATTTCCACTAATTGAACAGCTAGAAAACGTCTTATGGTATCTACATCTGAAGAACATCTCTGTATCAAATCCCCAGTATCTGCATTTACATGATATTCATAGGGAAGTCTTTGTATATGGTCATACATTTTTTCTCTTATATTTTTTGCAGTGTTTTCCGCAGCCTTACTGGAAAGAGTATTTTTCAAATATAAAAAAAGTCCTCTCAAAGCAGTAAGCCCTATAAGAATTAATCCTATAATCCAGATATTATTTTTTAAATAATTTCTTCCACCTAAAAAATTTACAAATTTTAAAGGTATTTCTTTATCAATAGGCACATTTCCAATTATAGAATCAATGGTAAATCTTATTAACAAAGGTCCTAATATTGTGAAAAATGTAGCTAAGATAATAGATAAAATACTTAGTACATAAATAAATTTACTTCCTTTCATAAATTTAAAAATTGATTTTAGCCCTTTCATGTAACCCCTCCTGTCAAAACAAAATAGCCATGGGCTATTAATTTAATATTAGTATGCCCATGGCTATTACATGCAAAAATACAAAAAATCAAATATATACAAAAAGATAGTATAAAAGCACAAAAAAACCATAGGCAACCATACCTATGGTTTTTGATATTCCTAAAGAATTATGTATTTAATCAAAAACGATCATAGGTCGTGGATTTTGAATTTAAATTTTGTTTAATTATTACAATGTTTAATACTATCATCATCACGACCTCCTTTTCTTTATTATTTAATACATTCTCTATTGTATTCTTATTTTTGGAAATATTCAACCATAATTTTCATTTGTAACACAATTGTAATATAACACCCTAAAAGTATTTTTTGTTGAGCAATATTGTGGTTAGCTATATTTTTAGTAATGTTTAAAGATATGAGAGGAATTAAAAATATAAAAGAAACTATATGATGTTAGTATATAAGTATGGACACGAAACAAGGTTTTATATTATACTAAAAATGGGTGAGAAAACGTCCATAAATGTCGAGAAGATAGTAGACGAATATGGTCTAAGCCAAATTACAAGACAAAATTTGGTAGAGAAAAAACCTATATTAAAATAGAAGAAAGGGAATGCTACAAATCCTGAAGAAATTCTAAAGTTTAAAAGAGAAAATATAAAATTTAAGGGGGTGGAGACTTGGTACAGCAATATACCAAAGAAATGATTCGTGAAGTATTTATAAAAATGCTGAATGAACATCCACTTGACAAAATTACAGTTACGGCTATTGCTGAAGAATGTGAGATTAATAGAAATACTTTTTATTATCATTACACAGATATATATGAAATTTTGTCAGAAATCTTTCAAACAGAACTTCAGACAGTCATTGATGAATATAATGATACACTTTCTTGGGAGGATAGTTTTTTTATGGCCACTAAGTTTGTTTTACAAAATAAAAAAGCTATCTATCATGTATATAGTTCCATGCGAAGAGAAGAATTAGAGAATTATATATACAATGTATCAGGCAATGTCATGCTTCAGTATGTTGAAAAAGTAAGTGACGGTATTTCAGCTTCTTCGGGAGACAAAAAACTGATTGCCTCCTTTTATCAATGCGCTCTTACTGAAATGGTATTACGTTGGATTGCTTCTGGAATGAAGGAAGACCCTAATATTATCATTAGACGAATTGGACAGCTTTTTGATGGGAACATTGCCTTATCTCTTAAGCGAAGTGCTGATTTAAATGATATCTGGCAAAAAAAATAATCAGAGATTTTTCATATTAGACATTTTAATCTAAATACCTAAAAATTAAGCAAATAAATTGCGGTGTTCGAATTTCGAACACCGCAATTTATTTATCTAATGTAAAAGCTATAAAAGGGTTATACAATAAAATTAAATACAATATAAGAAAGGAGAAAATAAAATGAAATTAAAGACTTATGATGAAAGACTTAAACTTACAAATGGAAATTATCATTCCTTAGTAAATGCACGAAAACCTGAAGGAATTGAAGAAAAAAGTGCTTATTTAATAGGTACAGGAATTGGTGCATTGGCTGCAGGTTGTTTTTTAATTCGTGATGCACATATGGATGGTAACAAGATTACTTTCCTAGAGCAATTAGATATTCCTGGTGGTTCCTTAGATGGTCAAGTCCGTCAAAATGCAGGTTATGTGGCACGTGGTGGACGTGAACAGGGACATCATTTTGAGGTTTTATGGGATTTGTTTAGTTCCTTACCATCTACAGAAGATCCTAATATGACTGTATTAGATCATTTTTACTATACAAATCATGATGATCCAAACTTTAGCAATTGTCGTATTACTCATAATAAAGGTCAACGCTATGACAATGGAAAGTTTAATTTGGGTCAAGACTTGGCGAAAGAATTAGCTGCTTTTACAATGATGACAGACGAAGAACTTCAAGATAAAGCTATTGAAGATATTTTTTCCGAGGAACTTTTAAACACTGATTTCTGGACAATATGGAGAACAATGTTTGCTTTTGAGAATTGGCATAGTGCTTTAGAGATGAAATTATATATGAATCGTTTCATCCATCATGTTGACGGCTTACCAAATCTTTCAGCATTACAATTCTCACGTCATGATCAATATACATCCTTTGTAAAACCAATGGTTAAATATCTAGAAGATCATGGTGCAAAATTTGAATATGGAATTACAGTAGATAATGTAGAATTTGAAATTGCTGATAATAAAAAAGTTGCAAAGAGAATAGTTGCAGTAGATAAAAATGGAAAGGATATTTCCATAGACTTAACAGAAAATGATCTAGTATTTATTACAAATGGTTCTATGACTGAGGGCTCTGGATATGGGGATGACAATACTCCAGCCCCATTTAATAAGGAAGCAGAAGGATGCTGGACCTTGTGGAGAAATATAGCAGCTCAATGCCATGAGTTTGGAAATCCAGATAAATTCTGTACGGATCCAGAAAAATCCAATTGGGAATCTTGTACAGTAACCTGCCATGATGAACGTGTTCCAGAATATATTGAAAAGATCACAAAACGTTCCCCATATACTGGACGTACTGTAACTGGTGGTATAGTTACAGCAGTTGATTCTTCTTGGTTAATGAGCTGGACTATTAACCGTCAAGAACAATATTATGGTCAACCAGAGAAAGACGTAGTAGTTTGGGTATACGGTTTATTTACTGATGTTCCTGGTGATTACATTAAGAAATCTATGAGAGATTGTACTGGTAAAGAAATCACAAAAGAATGGTTATATCATATAGGTGTTCCTACAGATAAAATCGAAGAATTAGCAGAAAGTTGTACTGCAATTCCTGTTATGATGCCATTTATCACATCTCAATTTATGCCTCGTGAATTTGGAGATCGCCCTTATGTTGTACCAAAGGATGCAGTAAACTTTGCTTTCCTTGGACAATATGCAGAAACATTGGATAATCCAGGGCGTGACACTGTATTTACTATTGAATACTCAGGACGTACAGCTATGGAAGCAGTATATGTATTGACTGGAGTTGAAAAAGGAGTTCCTGAGGTATACAATTCCAGATATGATATCCGCTATTTGTTAAATGCAGGTGTATGCTTATTAGATGGAGAAAAACCAGAAGTTGATTTGCCACCACTAGTTAGACGTAAAATTGAAAAACAAGTAGCTGGAACAGAGATTGAAAAATTGTTAAAGGAATATGGAATTATATAGGCATATTTGACAATTGAAAATTTAATTAAAATCCCGAGTTTTCACAATCGGGATTTTAATTTATAGGTCATTATAAATCAGTAATAAAGCCATATAAAGGAGGAACCTTTATGAAAGAGAAAATAGATAACAATATCCCCACTATAGATGAGCTGCAAGATTGGTATTTAAATGTTTTAAGAGAGGAAGCTTTAAATTCATTAGAATATGAAGAAGATGAAAAGATAGAAGAACAAGGATTGTTTTTTAAAACCTTTAGAAGATTTGAATTAAGAGATGGAAAAATTTCTTCTAATTCTGGTGAAGATAATATTTACTATGAAAAATATAGGGATTTTAAAGAAAAAGAAACAGCTAATATGGGAAAAAGAATAGAAGAAATTGAAAACTTAATAGAATATGAAAAGTTCTTCCTTCGCTGGGAAAGAAATGTCAATCGTGAAATAAACAATTCTAGTCATTATGGCAGTAATTCTGCTACTAGATACAGGGTAGATAGAATAGAAAAATTAGAAGGGGAATTAGAAGAACTGTTAGAAATTTCTCCAGAAGCCTGGGAATATTACTATAAACGTCAATTAATAAATGATATAGAAACTCAACAATGCCAACAATTGATAAATGTTCCCTATGTAATAAGTGCCAAGCAAAAGGTAATGGATTCATTAGATTTAGGCATTCCTGTTTATATAGTGGGACATTTAGGAAGTGGGAAAACTCAATTGGCAACTGAGGCTGCTTTAGAATTTAATATTCAAAATAAAATACAAATGAAATTAGAAGATAAAATGGAAAGGTGGTTTTTAGAAAATACAAGAGCCACAGAGGAAGACGCCATTTTAAAATTTGGTGAATTTTACTCAGAAATAAAAACATATTATAAAAATATCTTAATCCATGGAAGTAAAGAAGAAATAGAAGCCTTGCAACCATTATTTATCTCTGGTTCACATAATTTAAACTATGAAGATATGTTTGTAGAGAAGACTTTATCCCTTGAGCATAGTTTTTCAGAAGGCTCCTATTCAGATTATTTAAACATGATTATAAAAGATTTTTATGATTGGATGGATGAACACAAAACAAGACTTGAACAAATGACAGATGAAGAACAATTGCAGCTAAAAATTCAAATATGGAAAAGTTTTTCTGATTTATTAGTAGCTAGTAATAGTGCCTTTGGTACTGAAATTAAAAAAATAGAAAAGGAAATTTTAATGGCAGTAAAAGAAGGAAGACCTGTGATTGTAGATGAACTAAATACAATTGCCATGCAAAATTTAATCGGCTTAAATGATATTTTGCAACATCATGCAGGCAGTACAGCCTATATTACAGGTGTGGGACCTGTATTAATTAAACCAGGATTTGGATTTATTGGTACAGGAAATTTATCTACTCAAATGGTTAACTATGAGGGAACAAATGAGTTAAATCCAGCATTTAAATCCCGCTTTGTAACCATTGAATATAATTATGTACCGCAGAATATAAGGGGGTCTTTAGAAGATCAAGACAATCCAGAGGAAAATGAACTCTTTAGAATAATAATATCTAGATTAGCAGATAAAAACGGCAATATTTATATACCAGATGCTGAAAGAAATCTAGAGGAATTATTTAGATTTGCAGAACTATGTAGAACTACTCAAAATGTATTTATGGGCAAGTGGAAAGAGGAGGATGGAGGAATAGATTCTGGTACAGATGAACTGGAATTAAGGGAATCAGTACTATCTATCCGAAATATTTTACATGTTTTAGACAATTGGAATTTTGGAGAAGAAAAGGACTTAAGCAAGGCCCTATGGGATGGATTTATTAGTTCTATTACCTATGCTGATGATCAAAACTATATTTTATCACAGGCAGTTCGCTTTGGATTCTTCCCCACAGCAGATGGGTGGAATATTGAGATAAAAGGTATTGGAGAAACCATTACCACTTATGATGAAATTCGAAAATATCCCTATAGATATATCCGCCCATCAATGGAGTTAGTAAGTTATTTAGAAGTAATCTACATGGTGTTTGGAAAGGGAAACACTAGGAAAACTTTACCAAAAGAATTAGAGGAATACTTTAAAACTAATATAGATAATCTATCTAGAATAGATTTAAAAACATATCAGAATTTAGATGAAAAACTATGTCATTTAGAGCATTCAGAGGATTTAATTGAATATTTAGAGACTAATGGTGGAAGAAAATGAAAATAGATTTATCAGTAGATTATGAGGAATTTAAAAATCAAATTGAAAACTTAAGAGAAGAACTAAATAAATGCCAAGAAAGTGGAATTTTAATAGACGGCCTAGAAGAGAAATTAAATCAACTTATGGAAAAGGAAGAAAGATTATTAAGCGAATTAGTCCCATATTACCGAGTCTATGCAAAAAATATTGCAAAAACTTCTATGGAAGTAAAGGCAATAAAAGAATTAGGAGGATCTAGTTTCCATAGGTTTATGGAAAGTGGATTGAGAATTAACGACAATCTTTATTTAATAAGTAGTACAGATGGAAGGCTCCAATTTTTCCATATAGATGCTTCTAAAGGGGATAAAATAGAAGTAGAATGGAGTTTTCCAATTAAAGAAATAAAGGAAACCATATGCTTTATGCATAAATTAAATGAAAAGGAAATTATACTTTTTGGTTTTAGGGGAAATTGTTATTTGCTTTCTATAGGAGATTTTGAACAAATGCCCCATATTAATTCAGAAATTGATATAAAAAAGGTTTCAGTGAACTATAGACTTGGTGGTTTTGGAAGATGTCTAGAAATTGCTCATAATTTATTTATAGTAGAAAATGAGGAAAAGTTGAATTTACTTGAAATAATAAAAGAAGACCAATATAATCTATTTTTATATCAGGATATCTATATTACAATCCCCAATTGGACTACTATGGAGAAAATAAATAATAATTATTTTGCAATTGGTACAAAAACAGGAGAAATATATTTTGTTAAATATGAAAATGATAAGTTTAATATTATAGAAAAACTAGACATTATGAATGAAGAAATAAGACAAATTAAAAATTTAGAAGATGAAGATGGCAGTAAAAATAGCCTTATAGCTATAGGAAATAGGGGGCAGCTTAGAATATTTTCTTTAGATGGAGATATAAAAGTAGAAATAGATAATTTGGAGGGAAACTTATTTGAAATTCAATCAGAAGCTGGTACAGGAGTAGTTTTAAGCGAAGATGGTATTGTATATTTACTGGAGGAAGATTTCAACAATTGGAATTTAAATGAGGAGACTATAATTAAAAACACATTTTTTATAAGTATTTTAAAATTGGATATTTCAAAATATTTACTTATGGATGTGGATGGGAAATTAAATTTATTGAATATAAATAGAATCACTGCCCCAGAAGATCTGTGGAGTTTGCCACTATATTAATAGGAGGTATGGATATGCTAGAATTTGATGAACAGACTTTAATTGAGGAATCTAAAAAACATTGTCAGGAATTTTTGCAAAGGGAACAGCGTTCATTAGCTACCTTTACAGGGGACTCTAATTTAATATATATTCCAGACCATAAATTACAGAGATTTTTATTAGAGCCAGCTAAGGGAATATTGTATTTACCACTGGAAAGTTTTTTAGATAGACAATTAGACGATAATCAGATTATGTGGCATATTTATTATGAATTAGCCCTATACCCTGATTGGAAAAAGCACGTTAGGGTTTACTTAAATAGAAAAGTGAACTGGCAAAGGGAAATTGACAGCATGACAAGCTATATTTTATCTAAGATAAAAGAAGTGGGATTAGAAGATGATCCTGCCTATGAAGCTAAAATTATTGCAAATTATGTAGCAAAGGAAATTTTAGATTTTTTACACCTATTGGATAAATATACGGCATTTTTAAGAGTTTTACAAACATGTCCCATATATAGAGAGGGCGAAAATTTCCATAAAATTGTAGTATATATGAAGGAAGTAGGCAAGACTAAAGAATCCATTGCTCAAATGCCTAAACATAGAGCATTTGTAAATAGTTTTATTATTATGGAACTATATAAAGTAGAAATTAAAATAGAAGGATGTGCAGAAGATCCTTTTCAGAAGAAAGTTTTTAACCAGTCCCTTTTTGATTTTGTTCATCGTCAATTAATTAGACAGATAAATAATAATTTGGGCATTGTGGATAGAGATCCACTTATCCGCTCTTTCATATTTCCAAGTTTTAAAAGATTATGGGAAGAAGAAATAGATAGGATGTTACTATATAAATCAAAGGGTCAGGAAAAGGGAGAAACTCAAAAAGATAGTGGAGATTTTAGGGAAAATAATATAGATGAGCTAGTAGATTCATTGGAATCTACTTGGGAAGAAGAGGAAAAGATTTTAAGAGAATTGCTAGATTTAGAAGAAGCAATAAATATAGGTATGGAAAATGCTATAGAAGGGAATTTGAATTTAACTTCTTATGGTATTAGCCAAATAGATCAAGAATTATTTAAATTTTATTCAAATAAAATGAAATCAGAAAGAGAACAAATGTCTAGACTTTGGAGAAGACTAATAGGGGATGCAAAAAAAGAAGTAAGTGTGAAAAGATGCAATCAATCAAAGGGGAAACTAGATGTAAATAGCCTAATTAGTTCGTATCCAGATTTTTTAGAGTCTGAGAAAAAGGGAAATTATAAAGAACTTCTTATTTTTAATAGATACTTAATAGAACCACAAACCAATATATTACCAGAAAGGATAGAGATTTCTTTTGTAATAGATAATTCAGGTTCTATGAATCCATCTAAAATTGAGGCAGCTAGAAAGGCCTTAGCAGTAACTTTATTGTCTATTGAAGATCTAAACCAATATTTAAAAAATAATGCAGAACAATTAAATCAGAAAGTAGAAGTTTTAAGTGAAACTTGGTTTTTTGGCAGTAATTTTTATAATGTGAAGGGATTTAATTATAAAAATGCAAAAGAAAAAGAGAAAAGTGATATAATCCGTTCCATAGTAAAGCTAGATGCTACAGATGGTGCAACTGATGATGCAATTTGCCTAAAAGAGATATATAATAGTATCACATCAATACAAGAAAGAGAACTAAAAAGGGGAAAACAAGTAAAAATAGTTTTTGAAATTACAGATGGAGCCTCAAATTTCCCAGGCCTTGCAAAAGAAGCCATAGAGGAACTATTGTCTAAAAATGTAGAAGTCTATGGATTTCAAATAGGGAAAAACAGTGAGGCAAGCGAAAAGATCTTCAATTTTATATGGAATGAAGGTTATAGGGAACCCCATGGAATAATAATTGGAGAACAAGTAGAAAAATTGCCAGAAGAGCTTTTAAAAACAGTAGGCAAAAATATGGAATCTATTTTTTGCCATTAACATGAAATCTTTGTCTATATGTGCTATTTTATTCTTATTATATTTATTTTTTCTTATGTTGTAATTAGATATTTTAATAAAAGAGATAGTGTTAAAAATAAAAATAGGCAAGATAAATTTTTAAAGCCGATAAGATACCCTATAAGCAAGATGCTTATAGGGTATTTGTACATGATGAGTAGATTTTAATTTTCTCATACATATATATCCATAGGGAGGTAATGATAATTCTTGATTTTACAAATTATTAGATTTTCTATTTGTATATAAAGCAATCTTAAAATTTTAAGCTAATGCTTCTTTTGCAAAAACTTTTCTTATTTTATCCATTGCCCAATCTACTTCTTCTTTAGTTATAACTAGTGGTGGTGCAAAACGGATAGTGTATTCATGGGTATCTTTACATAATACGCCTAGTTCTGCTAATTCTTCACAATATGATCTTGCTGGTCTATCTAAATCCATTCCTATTAATAGACCTCTACCTCTTACTTCTTTAACTACAGGAGAGTTCATTTCTTTTAATTGTTTTCTGAAGTATTCTCCCATTTCTACGGAATTTTCTAATAGATTGTCATTTTCTAATATATCTAATGCTGCAAGTGCACATGCGCAAGCTAATGGATTTCCACCAAATGTAGAACCGTGGGAACCTGGATTAAATACGCCAAGTATTTCTTCACTAGCTGCTATAGCGGATATTGGCATTACTCCTCCACCTAGTGCTTTACCCATAACATAAATATCTGGGGTAACATCTTCCCAATCACAAGCGAACATTTTACCTGTACGGCCTAGGCCAGTTTGAATTTCGTCTGCAATGAATAATACATTGTTTTCTTTACATATTTTAGAAGCTTCTTTTAAGAAGCCATCTCCTGGCATTATAATTCCTGCTTCACCTTGAATAGGTTCTGTTAGGAATGCAGCTGTATTTTCGTTGATTGCAGCTTTCAATGCTTCAACATCTCCAAAAGGTATGGATTTAAATCCTGGAGTATAAGGACCAAATGCTCTTCTTGCATTATCGTCTTTTGAGAATGAAATTATAGTAGTTGTACGTCCATGGAAGTTCCCATCAGATACTATAATTTCAGATTTATTCTCAGGAATTCCTTTTACATCAGTTGCCCAACGTCTTGCAGTTTTTATTGCGGTTTCTACTGCTTCTGCACCAGTATTCATTGGAAGAACTTTATCCTTGCCTGTAAGATCTGCTACCCTTTTACAGAAAGGTGCTAAGACTTCATTTTCGAATGCTCTAGATGTTAATGTAACTTTGTCAGCTTGATCCTTTAAGGCTTGAATTACCTTTGGGTGTCTGTGCCCATGGTTCATTGCTGAATATGCACTAAGCATATCAATGTATTTTTTGCCTTCTGGATCTTCTACCCATACTCCCTCTGCTTTAGCAATAACTATTGGAAGTGGGTTATAATTTTTCGCACCATATTTAGCGTGCATTTCGATTAATTCTTGACTAGTATACATATTTCCGCCCCCTTGAAATATTTTAATTCATTAATAAGACTTAAATATAAAAGTTAAGTCTTAATATTCACAATTTACGAAATTGTATTAAAGCTTACATACTTATTGTATCTAAAATTTAGGATATATGTCAATTACTTATAGTAATTTTTACTAGTGTTTAAGAATGGGTAAATGATGTATAAATACGCTATTAGAAGATATTTTACTACAATACAGTGATATAAAGGATAATATAGAGGATGAATTTTAGCAATAAATAACTTTTGGTAATCGATAAACAGTAGTAGAAAGGTATTGCAATTACCATATGTACATATAAAACGGTTTTTTGCTTACGAATAGTAATTAAAAATAATGCGAACTATGAAAAAAATTGTTGTTTTTTGTCTAGTTCCACTAATTGACATTGACCTAAAAATTTGTTATAATGATTAATGCACAAAAAATAAATATGGGGGCGAAAAGGTTTCGACGGGGATGT
>CAZMBD010000052.1:0-15908 GCA_964564325.1 uncultured Clostridiaceae bacterium | reverse complement strand
TTTATAAGACTATTCAAGCTAAAGCAGCAAGGTTAGGTTTTTCACTTATTAATAACCGTCCATTTGTTGATGGAAATAAACGAATAGGGATTTTAGCAATGCTGGTTTTTCTTGAAATGAATAGTATTGAGATTATATGTACAGATGAAGAATTGATTGAGCTTGGATTAGGGGTAGCAGATGGTTCAGTAAGTTATAAAGATTTATTAAATTGGATAATTGACCACAGTTAATAAAAAGCTTGGCATAATGTGAACATACCAAGCTTTTTATTTTACCATAATTTAAATAGATATATCTATTATCAAATAAGTTTTGCCAGTAGAACTGATAGGGTGAACCGTATCACATCATAATATACGAGATAAAACTCCTATCTCTAGTTCCATATCTGTAAAAATAATGGGCAGAGACTACTGTCCATTATTTCTGAATGAATTTATTCATATTTTAATCTATGGATTTCAATGATTCTACCATATCTATTCTCTTCAATTTAAAATACATTACAAAATCCACTAATGCTGCAAACACCAAGGTTAAAACAGCTGAATATACAAAAGACATACTCTCAATTTGCCTACCAAACATTATAAACTCTATTTCTGTAGTTTTTATTATAAATTTATGAAGAAATATTCCCAGTATCAAGCCTAATACCGTTCCCATTACAGTTAATATTCTATTTTCCCTATAGACATATCTAGAAACTTCTTCATCATAAAATCCTAGAACCTTAATAGTAGCGATTTCTCTAATCCTTTCTGAGATATTTATATTGGTTAAATTGTACAATACTACAAAGGCCAAAGCTCCTGCTGAAATTATTAGAACCATAATTACTTTATCTAAGCTATCTAATGTATCATTAAAAGCTTTGCTAAGTCCAGTGATAAATTCTATAGAACCTATATCATCATTTTTCAATAAACCTCTAGACAATTTATCTTCAAATTCCTTTTCAGTATTAGAAGTCTTGGCTAAAATCCTTTTATACTCTATATCCTCCTTAAATACTTCTTCGTATAAATTAGATGACATATAGATAAAGTGATTTGCATAATTTTCTGTAATAGCTGTAATTTTTACTATTCTCTTTTTATCATTTTCATCTTTTATATATATTTCATCTCCAATACCTACATCTAATAACTCAGACATTTTTTCTGTAAGTATCACTCCATCATCTTTTATTGATAAGCTTTTACCTGTTTCTCTATCTCGAAGTATTATAAAATCATTAATTTTATCTTGATCTTCTGGAACAATTATATTAGCTGACTCTTCTATATTTCCTTTTCCTATATCCATCAACTGTTCTTTTATTAATATATAATCTTCTATTCTTGAATCTCCTTTTATTGTGTCTAAAGATTTAGTACTATCCCCTACTCCAATGCTATCCTTTAAATCTACAATCATTTCATATTTATATATTTCATCAAATTGTTTCCTAGCAACAGCTGTAATAGAGTCCTTTAAACCAAATCCTGCTACTAATAATGCAGTACAACCAGCTATACCAATTATAGTCATAAAGAGTCTTCTCTTGTATCTAAATAAATTTCTTGCAGTTACCTTTTGAGAAAATTTAAGTTTTGACCATATAAAATCTATTCTTTCTAGTAAAATTCTCTTACCTGGCTTTGGAGCTTTAGGTCTTAATAAATTTGCAGGAGTTTCTTTTAATTCATTACTACAAGCTACTAAAGCTGCCAAAGTTGTAGCAATAACTGCTACCAAAGTAGATAATATGGCATAGTAAGTATTGTACTCTATTATAATAGGGGGCATTATATACATAATCCTATAAGCATTAAATATAACAGTCGGTAAAGCCCAAAATCCTATAAATAATCCTACTATACTACCGCTGATACTTGCTATAGCTGCATATATTATATATTTGGAAGCTATAGCTATATTTTTATAGCCCATAGCCTTTAAACTCCCTATATAAACCCTTTCTTCATCTACCATACGAGTCATAGTAGTTAAAGATACTAATATGGCTATGAGAAAGAAAAACACTGGAAACACTGCAGCCACTGCATCTATTCTATCAGCAGCCATTTCATATTCTATAAAATCTTTAGTTTGATTTCTTTTTATTATATACCATTTAGGCTTTTCTAGTTTACTTAAATCCTCTTCTCCATCAGCTATTTCCTTTTTCGCATTAGCTATTTCTTCATCTGATTCTTTTTTCCCCTTTAGATATTCTTCGTACCCTTCATCATATTCACGCTTTGCATCCTCTAATTCTCTATGACCCTTTTCAAATTCCTTTAAAGCTGTCTTCTTGGAGTCTTCTAATTTGTTTTTTTCACTTTGTAGTCTAATCTTTCCTTCATCTATTGTCTTTTTTGCATTTTTTAATTTCTGTTCCCCAGTTTCTAATTCTTTTTTATTTTTTTCTAATTCTATTTTAGATAGAGAAATCTGATTTTTAGCCTTTTCTAATTCCTTTTCGCCTGCTTTAATCATAGCTAAAGTTTTAGCTTTTTCACCTTCATCGGTAATATAATCTAAGCCTAGTTTGGCTTGTTCTAATTCTTTTTCTTTTGCTGCTAATTCCTTTTCTCCATTGGCTATTTGTATTTCTGCCTGTTTAAATTTTTCATTTGCTATTTTTTTATTTTCATTAAAATCATTGAGATTTTTATAGTATTCATCTTCTCCAGTTTTAAGTTTACTTTCTTCTTCTTTTAATCTTTCTTCTGCCGATGTAATGGTTTTATTAAATTCTCTTTCCTTATCTTTTAATTTTTTTTCACCTTTAAATATCTTCTCTTTTGCATCATTTAATTCTTTTTCTGCCTTAGCTAATTCTTCCTTCTGTTTTTCTTCTCCTTCTTTTAACTCTTTCCTTCCTTTTTCTAATTTTTCATTAACTTCTTCTTTTATTTCTTCATATCTAGCTTCTTTTCTTAAATCTCCTATACTTTCCAAATCCTTTTTAATAGGTCTTAGTAAATAATCGTATTCTTTATCAAAACTTAAAATTTCCCTAGCACCTTTTACTGTTAAATACACTTCAGTATAAACTGGTAATTTAAACTCTTCTTCTGGAAGCATAATATAACTATTAACTTCGCCATTCCCAATAGTACTAGTACCTCTATCGAAGGCAATATAAAGGGGATTTTCCACTAAGCCTACTACTGTATATTCATCATTTTCTAGATTTTCTAATATATCTTCTTCTGTACCAGAATTTAATTTAATAGTTGAACCTAAAGGAATTGATTCCTTACCTAATTTGCTTTTTTCCACCAAACATTCTCCAGGCTTTTCTGGAAATCTTCCCTCTACTAGTTTTGCTCTATTTATATAATCTTCATCTTTATTTTTCATTTTATCCATAGGTATAGAAATTAACTTTACTACCTTCTCATTATCTCCATCTTCAAATATTGCATCCATAGAGTAACTTGGTGCTAATCCTTCAATTTCTTCAAGTTTTGATATTTCCTCTATATCCTTTTCATTAAATCCTAATGTGGAAATTAACCAAAAATCCATCAATCTATAATCGTCAAAATATTTATCTGCAGTAATTTTCATATCTGGTGCTGTAGCCTTAATCCCTGCAAAAAATCCCGTACCTAATGCTACTATGGCAAATATAGCTAGGAAACGTCCTAGGGAATTTTTTATTTCCCTGAAAGTATCCTTTAATAAGGAACGTTTCATATTACCACTCTATCCTTTCTACTGGTAGTGGATGTGAGTTTATCAACTCTTCTTCTACTTTTCCATTTTTAATTTTTATTACCTTATCTGCCATAGGCGCTATAGCTTGATTGTGGGTAACTACCACTACAGTCATATCATTATTGCGACTTGTATCTTGTAATAATTTAAGTACAGATTTGCCTGTATTGTAATCCAGTGCTCCAGTAGGTTCATCACATAATAATAATTTTGGGTTTTTAGCCAAGGCTCTCGCTATGGCTATTCTTTGCTGCTCTCCACCAGATAATTGGCTAGGAAAATTATTTCTTCTATCTTTAAGACCTACTTGTTCTAAAACTATTTCTGGTTCAAAAGGATCTTTGCAAATTTCTGTAGCTAATTCTATATTTTCAATTGCAGTTAAATTTTGAACTAAATTATAAAATTGAAATACAAAACCTATATCTTCCCTTCTATAGGCAGTTAATTCTCTAGAGGAATATCCACTTATATTTTTTTCATCAACTATTAATTCACCATAAGTAGGAGTATCCATTCCTCCTAAAATGTTTAAGATGGTGCTTTTACCTGCACCACTAGGACCTACTACTACAACAAATTCACCTTTATCTATGGAAAAAGATATATTGTCTAAGGCTTTTATTTCAATTTCCCCCATTTCATATATTTTTTTCACATTGTTTACTTCTATAAATTCTGACATAATTCTTCACCCTTGCTATTTAAACTTGTGTTTAAAACTATATAATACATTATACCCTATTTTTTGACATATGGGGTGTGAAATTAGAAAAAGACTTAAAAAAACAGGAGAGATTGTCTCCTGTTTAACTTTAAATCTATTCTATTATTTTATCTTATATTCAATTCCTTCTACAATAATACTTTCAATATCATTTATATCTATTAATTCCCCGAAAATTATAGTATTTACAAAATCCCCTTTGCCATCTCCATGAAATGAATGGCCAGCATCAGGAAAATCTACATCTAGATTTTTATTGGTCCTATGAGATAAATCTCTGATACTTCCATTTTTATATTTTAATTTAATATTAGGGGTTGGGATATTTTCCACTTTTTCTGCGTTCTTCCCCTTCAAATTTAATCCTAAATTAGAAATCTTTATTTCTGTAATATAGTATTTATCGTTTATTATATTTGGTTCATCTATGTTGACAGTTTTTATATTATCTTGATTATTATCCCCTATAGTAAAAGATACAGATAATCCTTTTTCTAAATCTCCTAGAGAATTTTCTTCAGCAATAAATCCATTGAAGTTTAATTCCATATCCTTGCCAGTTAAATCTTCAGTTGTCATAATTGTCGTAATATAATATGCTTTATTCTTCAAACTATCTGGGCTATTTATCCTTTTACTTTTAATAGTTGAAAGAGAAGCAGAGTCTGAACTCTCTATTTCTTTGATTTTAAAAGTTATCATAGGTATTATACTTTCCCCTATTTCCTGCCCATTCTTATTTTCAATGGACACTACAAAATAGTTTTGATTCCCATCAGACAATACGGATTCCACCGTAAATATAAACTCCTCATTTGATGCAGTGGCCACTATATCCTGTACGTTCTCCTCTGAAATTTTAATATCTTTGCCAAATATCCATTGAAAATACTCTGGTTTACTAAAGGCAAAGGCTGTAGTTCCTATAGCAAATATTAGTATAACTGCAACCCAAGATGCTCCAAAAGATCTTTTTCTTTCTTTTCCTCTATGTCCTAAATCTTCTTCCATATTAATTCTCTCAAATACCTTAGTTTTTACATTTTCCAAAGATGCCTCTCCAACAGAAATATTTTTAATCTCTATGTTTTCATATTTCTTGTGATCTAGATTTTGAAATAAATCCCTCATTTCTATTTTCATTATAAAACCCTCCTTCCATAAGCATACCATTTAACTTTTTTCTACTTCTAAACAATTTTGTCTTTACAGTAGATTCATTCATATTAAGCACCACCGCAATATCTTTAACTTTTTCATAGTAGAAATAATATCTAATAATAATCTCCCTATCTGGTTCCTCTAGTTCCTCAATACATTGATTTAGTATTTTAGACAATTCCTTGTCTAAAATCTCTTCCTCAACCCCATCTACTTCTAAAATAAGGAAGTCCTCTTCTAAGGGCAATTCCATATAATTCATTGCCTTTAAATAATTGATGGCTGTATTTCTAGATATTGAAGCTAAATAGGGCTTTATGCTATTGTATTTAGGATTTAGTTTAGTTCTATTATTCCATAGCTTTACAAATACATCTGCTGCTATTTCCTCTATATCTTCTATCGTGGCAGTTTTGCCTACAATGTTACAAATTATGGTAAATACATAATTATAGTATTTATCCATAAGTTTTTCTAAGGATTTTTGATTACCATTTTTAAGTCCTCGAATAAGTATTCCATCTTCCACTTAATCTCCCTCCTCCATTAGGCCTTCATCTATATATACAATGAAAATGTGGTTTTGGTTTCATTATAACAAAAAATAGAAACAGGATTTTTAACTATCCTGTTTCTATTTTTAATCCCAAAGATCATCATGTTTTATTATTTCACCATTTTTAATTTCAGTATCTGCCTTTTCTAAAAACTCTCTTTCTACTGGGGTTAATTTTGTAAAATCGTTGTCCCAGGCCAATACCATCCTTTTAATTAATTCAAAAGCCAGTAACTGTTCCTCCATAGGCAACATATCCACCATTTCTCCAATTTGTTTAGATACTTGAGCCATAAATATCAACTCCTTAATTATAAATATCTCCCCTCGAACCTATGGCCTTTATAAACAAAATACTTTTTTCATCATTATATTCATATATTACTCTATATTTACCAATCCTTAGCCTATATGCCACAGGATTCACCCCTTGCAATTTTTTGATATCACCTTTTGGGGGAATTTCTATTAATCCTTCTATGGCAGTTTTCATTCTCTGTTTCATTTTATTATCTAAACTTTTGATTGCCTTAGAAGCAGATTTAGAATATATTATTTCCAAAAATATCACCACCATAGTGAAAAAATTATTACCCTATATTTATATTATATTACATAATTTTTAGATTCTCAATATATTGTAAGATAATATAGAATGTATTATATCTATTTTTTAAATATCCTCATTATCCTTAACCAAGTCTTCCATTGGCTTATTGGTAAGTTTACATTCTCCAAAGACAATATCTAATCCATCTCTATCATAAGCTATAATATCAATTCTTTTCTATCTTTTTCTCTAAAAAAACTCGTGATAATCTTGAAATGAAATTGGTTTAAGTTTAATTCGGCCTGTTCTTCTACCATAGAGAGGGCTACTATAGGATAAAGTCTGCAGACCCTTTTGCATCTTTTATTTAATAGGAATAATCATAGAAAATATTGTTTTTTCATCTTTTCTAGGATTAGATAATTCCAATTTCCAACCATGTTTCTCAAATATCTTCTTAGATATAGCAAGGCCTAAGCCAGTTCCCTTGGTACTTCTTCTAGATTCATCTCCTGTAACAAAGACTTCGAAAACATTTCCCCTTATGGAATCTGGTATGCCTTTTCCATTGTCTCCAATTTCTAATATAATTTTATCTTTATAATCCTTTAATTCTATCCTAAGTTTTGTTCCCCTTGGATTGTGCTTTATTCCATTTACTATTATATTTGAAATTGCCCTAGAAATTAAAACTTGATCAAAGTCTAAGAAAATTTCATACTCGGGTAATACTATGTCCATGGAAATATCCTTTTCCATGGCCTCATTATAGTGTTCGGAAATAATTCTTCTCAAAAGTTCCACAAAATCTTCTCTATTTAAATTTAATTCATAATCTACACTTTCTAATTTTGTCAATTGAAATAAATCGTCTACCATTTCATTTACCCTTAAGGTTTTATTATATATGGTATTTAAATATCTATGTTTTTGATCTTCATCCTCAATTAAGCCATCATTTAATGCCTTAGAATAGTTCAATATGGTAGTAATAGGGGTTTTTATGTCGTGAGATAAATCTGCTAACATTATATTTTTTTGTTGTTCTATATTTGCCTTTTCTCTTTCACTTCTATTGATTTCATCTATCATAGTATTAAAAGCATCCCTAATTAATATAAACTCCTCTTCTGCCTCAAAATGCAATTTTACATCATAATTCCCTTTAGACATAGTATTAATCCCTTCTGTTATACTATTTAAGGGTTCACCAATCTTTTTTGAAATTCTTCTACTAAATAAAAAAATATTTAATATTAATAGAATTAAAAGCAATGCCACAAATACTTTTATATTAGGTAAAATGTGTTTTTCAATATCTTCTGGGAAACTATTTAGTACTAATTGGCTTTTAACTTTATTAGCTGGATATTTTACAATACATATACGAGAATTCCCTTCCGAATCTTTAAAGGGTTTTGAAAATCCAACAATATCCTTCTGATCCTTTAAATCCTTTATTTGCAAAACACCATTACTAATACTTATATCATTTAAGTCTAATATTTCTTCATATGTATAACTTTCTTTATTATCTAGTTTGTTTCCTTTAATATATATTACTTTATTATTTTCATCTAATATTTCTATCCACCCATCTAAAGATTCTACCTGTTTACTATCTATTCTTTTAAAATCTGCTTGAATTAATTGGGAAGGCAATACTTTAAAATTTGAATCCTTTAAATCTATACTAAGCTTAAAAAGAAAAACAAATACAAGAAAAAGACTTAATAGTACTGAGGACAAAACAAATAAAGTATGATTTTTAATTAATGAAGAAAATATTCCCCTTTTATTTTTCATAATCCACA
Organism: uncultured Clostridiaceae bacterium; assembly: GCA_964564325.1. Classification (GTDB taxonomy): domain Bacteria; phylum Bacillota; class Clostridia; order Tissierellales; family Tepidimicrobiaceae; genus JAAZMA01. Next base: position 7,383 of record CAZMBD010000052.1, on the reverse strand, counting down.
CTCTTTTCAAATCTATAGCCTAAGCCTCTAATGGTTTTTAAATATATGGGTTTTCGGGGATTAGGCTCTATTTTATCCCTAATATTACTTATATGTACCATAATTGTATTGTCATCTTCAAAATATTCTTCTTCCCAAACAGATTCAAAGATTTCTCTTTTAGTAAATATCTTCCCACTGTTTTCCATTAGTAATTTTAAAATTTTATATTCCATAGAAGTTAGTGCTATTTCTTCATTGTCTATTTTAACTAGCATTTGAAAAGCATCTAAATTTATTTTTCCTATTTCAATTATATTGTTTTCCTGCTTGGTATTAAAGTTTAAATTATAGAATCTTCTTAGCTGAGAGTGTACCCTTGCACATACTTCTAATGGATTAAAGGGCTTGGCTATATAATCATCTGCCCCAATTCCCAAGCCTAGAATTTTGTCCTCAGTTTCTCCCTTAGCAGAAAGAATAATAATTGGAATATTATATTTTTCCCTAATCTTTTTAGTTAAATTAAATCCATCTATAATAGGCATCATAATATCCAATATGGCTAAATCTATATTTTCGCTTTCTAACATTTCCCAAGCCTCTAATCCATCACCTGTCTTAAATACTTGAAAACCATCTTTTTCTAAATACAATTCTAATATTTCAGTAATTTCCTCCTCATCATCGGCCACTAGAATTTTATATTTCAAATTAAACACCTCCTACAGAATCCTTAAGCTTCTCAAATAGAAATTTATTATCTTTAAAAACTGAATCTTTCCAATTACTATCTACTTTGTCTAATAAAAGAGATATTGCCATTCCAGTATCATAATATTTGGAAATATTCTTTTTATAATCTTTTAGGCTTTCTATATCTTCAGCATATAGATTCTTATCCTCTAATAAAGCCATGGTTTTCGTCTCCATATATTTAGCTGTGCCCTCTATTAATTCATAAAAATTTTCTATAGATATTAATGTTTTGTATTCATCTGAGCTTAACCTATCTCTTAAAAACTCCTGCCGTCTTTCTCTTTCCAATATATAATTGTAGATTAGTTCTTCTGTGTCTTCTAAATCATTAGCATTAATTCCATTATACAATATCTCCCCTTCTCTTTCATAGAATTTTCTAAGCATTTCATCATTATCTATCTTTTCAAATATTAAATCTATATCTATGGGAGAATTATCTAATTCAAATAAACTTGGGTAATTATCCATTTGATAAGCATGAAAACCTTCATGATATATAGTTGCTATATATTGATGTTCATGGGATGAATTATTGGAAAACCCACTTGGACCTATTATGGATTCTAAATCTTCAAAGGGCAACATAAATACATTTATATTAACCTCATATTCATAGGCCGTAAAAGCCATAACTGGAAGTGTAGCTTTTCGTTTTTCCATATTACCATTAAAAAACACATATTCATTATTGCCTTTTCTTATGGCTATGGGATATTTGCTAATTTTATAGCCATTCCACACTTCCCCTTCAATTATATTTTCCATATCCAAAGCCTGTTCTAGCAAATACTTACTTGTATTACTAACACCTTGAAAACTAGTAAAAATTAAAGCTATTATTAATATTAAACCTATTGATATATATATAAGTTTAAAAAGTTTCATCCCTACACTTCCTTCCTAGAGCTAAATATAATTATCATAGTAATATAAATATATATAAATAAAAGCTGAACTAAAATTGGTCTAATTTCAATATTTTTACTAAATAATATATTCCCTGCCTGTCTTTGTATCTGATATAAATTTGGCCATATAAATAATATTGCCTTTACTATTTTGGCAAAAACTCCCCCCATATTTTGGGATAGTAAATATAATATATTGTGTAAACTGCCTATTATGAGAATTACAACCCCCAATATTCCATTTAGAAATAAAGGAAATATTACACTGAAAAAACTAGTAATAGTGCTTATTAATATAATATTTATCCCTAATATTAGCATGGATAAAATTAATCTAGAGAATATATCTAATCTGCCATTCAACAATGTGAATATTATAGGCCCAATGTATATTAAAACCAATCCTAATAGGGATATTAATACATTGCTAAAAGTCAAAGATAATAAGTATTCATGTTTTTTTATTCCTCTAACTAATACAAGATGTGTGGTCTTTCTCTCAAACTCATTAGGAATAGTTTGGAGAGATAACATAATAGCCAGAAGACTGGATAAAAAATTAGCCATAATTATAGATACATTTAATAATTCATTAAAAGAGGTAATTGCTTGATTATTTACTGATAGTTCACTTGCTAAAACTAAAAATAATATGATTATAATACTTATTCCACTAATTATATAAAGGGACTTGCCTCTGATTTTTTCCTGAAAACTATTTGCTAATATAGCTGACATCTCTCCCACCTCCAAAACTTTCAATAAAATTTTTCTCTAAATTGTTATTAAAATCCTCTCTATCTAAATTCTTAATTATTTCCCCATTGTCCATTATAACTCCCCTATCCGCTACCTTCTCTACATCGTTTAAAATATGGGAATTTAAAATTATGGTCTTTCCATTTTCTTTTAAATTGCAGATTATATCAATAATATTAACTCTAGACATAGCATCTAATCCTGCAGTAGGTTCATCTAATATTAATAAATCTGGATCTCCTAGAAGAGATTGGGCCAAGGCTAACTTTTGGATCATTCCCTTAGAATAATATTTAACTTTAGTTTTTTTCTCCTGCCCTAACCCTACTAATTTTAATATATTTATTATTTCTTCATCCATTGTTTCTTTATTTAGTTTTTGTAATTTTGCATAATATCTCATGGTTTCTATTTCTGTTAGAAATGGATGAAAGTATGGAGTTTCTGGAGAATAACCTATTTTTATATCTGATTTGATTTCCATATTTCCTGAATCTGCTTTAATTAATCCTAGTATTATCTTAATAGTGGTGGTTTTCCCAGCTCCATTACCTCCTAAAAGTGCAAAGACCTCCCCCTCTTGGACATTAAAACTTAAGTTTTTAATAACATTTTTCTTATTAAATGACTTGTTTATATTTTTACATTTAATCATAATATTCAGCTCCCTTCTAATAGAATAGCAGCTGAATATTAATTTAGTTTAAAGCAAATCTTAAGATAATCTTAATAAAAAAACAGGAGAATTACTCTCCTGTTTTACCCTCTAAATAAATCTAAAAACCTCTCCAGAAAACTCTTATTATTCTTCTCTTCAATTTTTACTTCCTTTTTAGGATTTTCTATTTTAATAGCTGGGGTTTTCATTATAAATTGGCAAGTAGAATTATCTTTATTTCTACTATCTACAAAAGAAGTATAATCATCCTTAGCATCTTCTTTGGTATCTGTAAATATTTCAACGGTATCTTTTATTTTACTCATACCTTCATTATTTATTTTAGATATTCCCTTAGTCAATTCCTCCTGACCCTCAGCTAATTCCCCTACTTTATCTGGAAGGGTTTTTGTATTATTATTTATTTTTGAAATTCCATCATCCATAGAATCTAGCCCTTCAAACAGTGTATCTAATCCCTTAGTTAATTGAACATGCCCACTATACATATTATCTAATTCCTTAGGCAATGGTTGAAGCCCTTCATTTAACTGACTATATCCTCCAAGGATTTCATTTAACCCATTATTATATTCAGAATAGCCTAGGTGTAATTTATTGCTATTTTCTGAAATAGCATTTACTCCTTTATAGCTTTCATCTAATCCATTACTTAAATTTTCAATAGCCACTCCTTCGCCAATTACTCCTTCTGCCAATGCCTTAACTCTTGGGTCTTGGCTATTTTGTAAAGATTTAGCTAGTTCTACTAATTGTTTATGATTTGAATTAAGAGTAGTCAATCCATTATTTAATTCTTTCATTCCACCATCTAAACCAGCAGTGCCTTCTTTTAATTGGAATAACCCCTCTTTAATACCACTGCTTTCTTCACCAATTGTTTTTAATCCATGATTTAATTCTCCAATTCCCTTTACTAAATCTCCTATACTTTCTTTTAAAGTTTTAAAGCCTAAATTAAACTGATTAAAGCCTTTAGATATCTCTTTAGTCTTGCTATTTATCTGATTGAATCCAGAGTAAAACTCTCCAATTCCATTAGCTAAAGCTTTTAAACCATCCTTTAAACTAATAGTTCCTTTATTTATCTCTTTTGAACCTTTTTCTAGTTCATTGAAAGCCTCTGCCATTTCATCTATACCTGATGAAAAATCCTCCAAATCTCCTGATAATGGCATTTTAGAATTAACTGAAGAAATTAAAATTGAATCTAATTCTATATTTTCCCCCTTAGCTTCTAGACTAAATTTTCCATCTCCCATAGGTAAATGAGTAAATACTACAGTCATGGTCTTACCTACTACAGAAATTGTTCCATTTTCTACTTTAATATTAGAAAAAATATCTAAATTAAGAGGTATTTGAATTTGAGTAGTCAAATTATTTTTATTTTCTATAGATATATTTATTTTTAAATTGCCAGATTTCCCTGCTAATTCTTTACCAGAAACCTCTTTTCCATCTAAAAAATATTTTATATCTATTTTCATAGGCAATTCTTTATCTATATCAGCTTCATAATATATATCTTTATCTTCTAAGTTTTCTAGAGGCCATTTTATTTTATCTTTTTCTACAATTGGTTCAATACCTACTAAAGGCTTAATATCTTCATACTCTCCATAGTCTATATAGTATTTATCCTGGCTTTCTCCGTAAATTCTATTGACTACTTTAATATCTTCGGGACTTCCATTATGGTTTAAATTTACATATATGGTTTCATCCTTCAAAACTTCTGCAAATCCAATGGGAAAGACTGTAAATATTAAACTTAATATTATTAAAAAAGATACTATTTTTTTCAAAATTTATCCCTCCTTTTATTATTAATTTTAGGCCAATTAATAGTAGTTATACTAATTAACTTGTTAAATATAATCAATAGAGATGGAAGAACCATTAGAACTAAAATTAAAGATATAATGGCTCCCCTACCTATTAAAAGTGTCAATTCCTTAGCATTAGCCATACTGGTAATCAAATATACACTAAAAGTACCAGTAAATAGTATTAATGCTGATGTAAGTATAGGTCTTCCTGTGTCCTCTATAGTTTGAACAGCTGCCTTGTTTTTATCATTAATTTCTTGTAAGTTTTCTCTATATCTAGATGTAAAAAGTATGGCATAGTCTACTGTAGCACCTAATTGTATAGCCCCTATTATTATAAAGCTAATAAAGTTTAGCACTGTCCCTTGCATATATGGAATAGCTAAATTAATCCAAATACCTAATTGTATTATGAAAACTAAAATCAATGGAATAGTAATAGATTTAGAGGCTATAAAAATTATGCTAGCTATTAAAATAATGGATAATATATTTACATTTCGAAAATCCTTTGCTGTAGTCTCCTGTAGATCAGAATATATGGCTGATTCTCCCGTTAGATACCATTCTTCATAATAATTGGATACTCTTGTTTTGATCTTATTTAAACTATCTTTAGTAATATCTCCTTCCATTGGCAAATTTAAATTTATATTGATTAAAGAGTAATGCTCTGATTGGAAATTATCTTTTATATCTTCTGGTATGAAAGTTTCTGGAATTACTATATCTACCATGGAATACAATCCTTTTACATCTCCTATTACTTCCATATCTTCTAATTCTTTTATAAGCTGAAATTCCTTTAGCTTATCTCCTTTAGGCAAAATCAAAGCTAATTGATTTTTGTTTGAAAACAATTTATCTATTTCTTTAATTGCTATATTAGAATCAGAGGTTTCTGGTAAGACTTTTTCATTGGCATAGTAATATTTTACATTGGATTGGGCTAGATATGCTGGTATTGCAATAAGTATTGCTATTATGAGAAGTACATACTTTCTTTTTATGATAAAAGCTGCAGATTTCTTAAAACTTGGCAAAAATACTTTATGTTTATATTTTTCAATTATATTGTCAAATAGCAAAATCAAAATTGGCAATAAAGTAATTACAGATATTAAACTAAAGAGCACTCCTTTGGCTAAAACTAAACCTAAATCCTTACCAATAGCATATTTCATGACTACAAGAGCTAAAAAACCTGCGATAGTAGTCATAGATGAGGACAATACTGAATTAAATGTTTTTTGTATAGCTACAATCATAGCCTGATCCTTGTCTTTATAATTTTCTTTTTCTTCTATATATCTGTGTAGTAGAAATATAGAGTAATCCATAGATACTGCTAATTGAATTATGGCCGCCACAGAATGTGTGTTAAATGATATACTGTCAAATATTATATTCGTCCCCATATTTAATATTATTGCTGCTCCTATGGCAATGAAAAATAAAATTGGTTCAATAAAGGATTCTAGGGACAAAAACAATATTATAGATATTATTACAAAAGCCACTAGAGAATAATATATTACTTCTTTAGATGTTGTATATTGTAAATCGTGAGAAACAGCAGCAGGGCCACCTACAATTCCCTTTTCCCCTAGAACATCTTGAATTTCTTTTACTGCTTCTACAGTTTCTAATGAATCATTTGGATTAATAAAATGTATTTGGATTAAATTAGAATTCCCAGAAAGAAATTCTTTTTTTATATTTTCATCCATAAAATCTTTGGGTTTAAATATATCTTCTACAGTTCCGAGCCATATTGCCTTTTTTATACCTTCTATGGATTCAATATCTTTTACTATATTATCTATTTCATTGAGAGATTCGTCCTTTATTAATATATAAGCAGTGCCACCTATACCAAATTCTTCTTCTAATATATTCTTGCCTTTTATAGAATTTAAATCTTTAGGTAAATAAAGACTTAAATCATAATTTACTTCTACAAATCTACTTCCTATAAATGCTAGTAAGCTAAGTATTAAATACAAAAATATTATTAGCTTTTTATGCTTTACAATAAAATTTGCTAAAGCATCCAAGTAATCACCCCCAATAAAAAAATGTATTTAAACAACGGTTTTAAACATCTGTTTAAATACATTTTATTACTATTTTCAATTAAAATCAATACTTATTTATTCTTTTACTATGGTATCCACTAAATTTTCTATATATCTTTTTCTTTCCTCTTCATTATTTAAATCCATAAACACCTTATTGGTATCCTTTATATTTGGTATCATCTGAAAAACAATAGGTCCAATTACTCCAGAAAATAATTGCATATATTTAAAATTTAAAATTTCTTTATCGTCTATATTTGTAATGGAATATATTGTTCTTTGAATGTTCTCTTTAGATTCTTTACTTCCTAAAAATTTATTTATAATTTCTGGATTATAGCTTTCATCTTGTAAAACTAAATTTGTCACTAGCATTATTAATG
>CAZMBD010000051.1:0-17015 GCA_964564325.1 uncultured Clostridiaceae bacterium | reverse complement strand
TGATTAAGAAAAAACTAATTAAAATTGGATTATTAAGTGTAATGTTATTGCAAATCTCAACGCCAACTTTTGCTGAAAAACATGCTTTACCACCAATAGAACAAATGGAGAATATACCTATAATAGTCCCATATATGAAATATACAGCAAGAGCATCTATAGATTCAAAAGGTAAAGTCATCTAAATATTATGGAGAACAATTTAAAGAAGGTGTATATTTTGACCCAAGTGTTTGGGGAAGAGGGGATATATCTCGTATATTAGGACCATATGTTTACGGTGGTTTTTATGAAAAATTAACTTATGTAAGTGAAGGAAAATAATAGAAGGATAGTGAAGTTCATGACAAAAAGAAATAAAAAATTTGAGAAAATAAATTTCATATTTAATATTTTTTTTATTATATTAATATCTCTATCTTTAATTAACGAATATGCTGTTATTGCTTTAATATCAACTATTATTTATGGCTCATTAACACTTTGGATAAAAAAGCTTCCGTTTTACTCCTTATTAGAGTGGCCAGGATTTGAAATGCGTCTAATAACATCCTTTATAGTATCAGTTCTTTTAGTCACTTATATACGTTTTATTGGAAATGAGTATATAAGCATTTATATAAGATATATAGTATTCATATCTGTCCTCATAATATATATTTCAATGTATATTAAAGAAACAAAAAATAGAGCAAGCTAGAATAAATTATATCTTAAATAGGGTGTGCAGTTTCTTGTTGGGTTGGTGCACTTTTTAGTGATAATGATTGGGAGGGAGGTATATAATGGGATGTTGAATAGAATAGATGAGGAGTGTCTAATAGGTTACTGTCTAATTATGGTATAATAGAAATTAAAGATGAATTATGATATCTATCTATTTAATATTTTTAAGTTTAAAGTCGAGTTAAGATTTAGGTTACTTTTAGCTTAGCATAAACAGGGGGATAGAAAATATGGACAATATTAGAAAATATTTAATATTAGTTTCTATATTATTTTTAGTTTTTACAATTATTAGTTGCACTAAGGAAGTAAGCTCCATAGACTATTCAGGGGAGTCTCAAGTTTCAATTAAAGATTTAAAGGATTTTACGAAGCCTTTTTTAATAAGCAAGGATAACATTGAAAACTACATAGATGAAAATCAAACTTGTGAGAATATAATTTCTCTCTTTGGGAAATTAAAATATCAAGGAGAGTATAAGCCATATAAAAAATTAACTACTAGGGAAATAAAGGAAGATTTAGACAATTATTTTAGCTATTTAAAAAGTTCTTATGCTGGATATTTGGCTAATGGTGGAGATGACAGATTTTTAAAGGCAAAGGAAAATATTATAGAAAATATTCACGATGGGATGGAGTCTAGGGAACTGAAAATTCTCTTAGAAAAGGAACTTAGTTTTGTAGAAGATGCTCATTTCATAATTGGACACCTTAATCACAGAACAGATGACAGGGCTTGGTATTTAGTAGAGGATTTTAATATTTATAAAGATAAAAAAGGATTGTACTCTATTTTAGATGATAGCTATATAGAAAATGGGGATAAGTTAAATGATTTTTTGAAGCCATCTATAACATCAGAAGGTAAGGCTTGTTATATACTAATGGGCTATGGAAAGGAAATAGAAGAAGCTCCAAAATCTATAAAATTATCTAATGGAGAAGAAAGAGATTTAGTCTTTAGGAAGATTAAAAGTTCAGGGGGAAAAAGTTCGGAACCAGTATATAAGGATATAGATGGAATAAAATATTTAAAGGTACCCAGAGTATATATGCCTATAGAGGAAAAAGGAGTAAATACTGTATTAGAAGCAGGTAAAGAGATGAAAGAATCACCTATTTCAATACTGGATTTAAGAGGAAATTCTGGAGGAAATGCAATATTAGTGGATCAATGGATTAAAACATATACTGGCGAAAAAAGTCAGTACTCTAATAATGGTTTACGTATTTTGTCAGAAGAAATGTTTGAAGCTAGTAGTAATGGTCAGAAATGGGATGATTTTATGGAAGCATCAAGCGCAGAGATTTATGATAATAGTCATGTTATTATTAAAGCTAGCCATAAGATTGTTGGCAGTGATAATCTTCTAATAGTATTAACAGATAATATAATGGCTTCGGCAGCTGAGATGATGGTAGATGGGTTACATCATTTAAGAAATACGGTATTTATAGGTATGCCCACTTCTGGATGTCTAAATGGTTCCTTAATGTTTAGTGCCTATTTAGATAATTCTAATATACCTTTTGGCTTTGGGAATTTTTGGAATGTATTTCATCCAGATTATTTCAAAGAGTTCAAAGGTTTTCAACCAGATATATGGATTGAAGAAGTAAATGTGGAAGAACTGGTTAAGATTTTACAAGATAAAAATTAACTAGATGTATTTACAAAAGCAGGGTAAGCTAGTGCATAATTTTTTATATATTAAATTAATAAAAATTATTTTAATATCTATTAATTCTATTATATTCAATAGGATAAGTTAATAATGGAAAAAAGATTTTATTTTGAATAAATGATATATTATCTATAAACTAGAATATCTTAAAAAGTTTTTGTAAGTAGGTGCACTTTTTAGCAATAATCAAATATTGGTAAATTGTATTAAAATTTAAGCCCTTAGACATAAAAGAAATTAAATATTGATACAATAGAAACTCCTTGATTTCAAGGGGGTTATTGTTTTTTATTTCAAATAAAATTTAATAAAATTAGTTAATATATTTCATAGAATAAAGAAAATTCAGAATGTATGGTTAGAATATTTTATGCATGTAGGCTTAATATGAATTAACAAGCATATAGAGGATATATTAGAATTACAAGCTGAAATTTGAAGGGGGTATTAAAATGAAGCTACTATATAAAGATCCAGGATATAAATATTCAGCAGAATCAATTTCAGAGTTTATAAAACAGGAGGGGTTCTGGAGTGAACCAATCTTTCATTTCTTTCCTGAATTGCTGGAGTTTAAGGGCTCATTTGATAAGAATGATGACAATAAGGATATTGTTAAAGAAATTTCAGGAACAGTTGTTGAATTGTATAAATCAAGAGAAAAAGAAATACAAAGTAAGGTTATTTTATATCAGAAAAATTGGGATTGTTACGAAAAGCTAATTAATGAACGTTTTTCTTCAATATTTCAATTTGATACTGTTGAAATTTTTAATGATCTAATATGCAATGTAACATTGAATCCTATTAGTCCAAGGTATTTAAAAGAGCATACTTTTGATGTATTTTATATGGGTAGTGCAGAGGGTTCAATAGGTAATGCATTGCATGAGATTACTCATTATCTATGGTTTTATTTATGGAATCAAAAATATAGAGATTCATATGAAAAATATGAGGCTCCTAGTTTAATTTGGATTTTAAGTGAGGCTGTAGTGGAACAGATTTTAAATGATGAAGATTTCAATAGAATTAATCCCTTCCATCGAAATGGAAATGCCTATCCTTATTTTTATAATATGGTTGTTAATGGTAGGCCATTTTATGCTTGTCTAGATGAGATATATATAAATAATTCTATAGATGAATTTATGGACAAGAGCTATCAATTCATGATTGAAAATGAAAAAGAAATAAGAAGCCAAGTATTATAAAATCAACATAATATAATAAAGACAATCGGGGTATATGATTAAAATAATTGATGGATATATGTGTAAATTTAGATGCCGCTAAAAGTAAAGGCTAAACAAGATTGTTGAGATGGGAGGAAATATTGTGTGTGAAAATAGAATGAAAAAGCAAGTGAAACGGCCTAAGATGTGGAACAGTATTATACTATCTATTTTTGTAATGATGATAACGGCTTCTTTAGTTTACTGTGGTATTTATAGATACCAACACACCTCCACTGCTGAAAAATGGGCCAAGGAACCAGATAATAGGAGAAAAATGGTTGCTGATTTGCTGAAAAAACATAAACTTGTTGGAATGACATAAGAGGAAGTTATTTCTTTGCTTGGCGAAGAAGAAACCTATGCAAAGACTAAAATATCTTTAGATAACGGCATTGTAAGTAGTTATTGTATTGATGTAACCCAATATAGTTTTGGAAACTCCTGTTGGTAGTATATATCATTTATATTATATGCAACAGTACAAAACAAGCTATATTGTGCAGTTAATTTATAGAGTAAATCATATTTTGTGAGGTGCAGAAATGAAAAAATTATTAATAACAATAGGAAAGGCACTTGGATTTTTTATTTTATGGGCTATTCTTGCTTCTATGGATTTTTTATATGAACCACAGTTCATTTATGGAAACCCAGCTGTAACTAGGCTATGGTGGGAACTAGTGCCACTTATTGTGATTATAATTGTTACATTAATATTTGAAAAAGGAATTGAAAAGGGGAGAGTTCATATACAATTAATTGGACAACCTTTTAGAGATTTTATTTTAGGCATACTTTTAGGGGCTATTTGGCTTGGGATAACTATATTTATTTTAAGATATTTAGGAGTAATACAATTTGATAGTAAAAATGTTGTAAACTATATGTGGGTATGGCTTATTGCAGCTTTTATAAATGTTGTAATGCAAGAATATTTAATAAGAGGGTATATTTTTCAGATTTTCAAATCTAACTATAATAGCATAGTTGCAACTATTGTAAGTACTCTTATATTTACAGCATTACATGGAGGAGCTTTTGAAGTTGGAATTGTAGCTGTATTAAATGTTTTAACTATGAGTATTTTTGTATCACTATTGTTAATTTACACCAAAACTTTAATAGCACCAATTATTGTACATTTTATTTGGAATGCCGTTGGGTGCCTATACCTAGGCGGGGTTTCATTAGCAGATGATTATCCAAATCTTTGGAATTGTACCTTTACAGGAAGCAAATTGCTTACAGGGGGGATAGCTAAAATTGAAGGGAGCGTTATAGTTTTAGCTATGAATATTATTATGATAATAATTGTTGGGGTGATGATATCTAGAGGTCAATCTTCTAATCAAAGGACGGGGGTTTTTTAATAAATTGATGATAAAGTCAAGAAATACCCTTTTTTATAAAATTGGCATAAAAAAACCTCCGTTGTTTATCTCGGAGGATAAATTGTGTCTTTAATTTTTAGTTTAAATACCTAAAAATTAAACATTCTTTTGGTTTTGTATATACATTTGAATAGTTTTAGAAGATACTATTACAGTAGTACAGATATAAAATTTCTTCTGAAAGTGCCAGGCAGACCCCGTTTTTTGTCGAAATTTATCAACAAATTTCACTTAATTATTAGAAGGAAATGAAATAAGCTGAAATAGGGGTGTGCAGTTTTTAAAAATCTAGGATATGTGATAAAAATAATTAATGTATATCAGTAGATAAGTATGTCTCGATTGAAAAGGAGGACTTATTATGAAACGTTGTTTTGTTTTATTTATGTTAGTTATGATTATATCTTTATCAATGGTAAAATTAGTTAATGCTTCTGATATTTCAGTAGTTGATAACCAAAAATTTGTCGTTACTATTGATGGTAATCTGATAGATTTTTCATTCATAGGAGAGCTTATGTTATTAACAACTGGAAGGACCTTTGTACCAGAAAGATTTATGTCCAAATATCTGGCATATAATGGACATAATCCGAACTATTCTGAGGAGATTGCCTCACAAAATGTTTGGATGAATGATGAAAAGACAACGGTTGAAATGACATTAAATAAAGCTACAGCACTGGTAAATGGTGAAGAAAGATATATAGATTATTTACCAGATGGAAAACCTGTATTGGAATCAATACCATATACTTACAAAGATAAAGTATATGTGCCACTTAGATTTATATGCGAGACTTTCGGAGAAAAAGTAGACTATAAGAAAATTGATGGTGTTCATCATATCGAAATTACAACAAAGACAAATTCTCAGGAGTTATATAATCTGTATTATGATTGGGATAAAATACAGCCTTTAGCAGGTTATATAATAATAAAAGATAATATGGTTTATTTTAACGAAGTTGAAATAGTAGAATGGGAAAATCAGAAAAGAGTAAAAGAACTTGGTTTAAATAAAAATGATATGCCAAATGGATATATAATTATTAACAAAAATAAAGAAATTGAAGTATTTCAATTAGCAGATGAAGTTAAATACACCTTTACTGATATTAATTATCTTTTTGTAAAAGAAAATGAAGGCAATTTACGATATACTACTTCAAGTATAGAAGAATTTCTTAAACATCTTAGTGTGCATAATTTAAATGACATCCCTCTTTCGGATCAAAAGATTCCTTATTTTATTGAAGTTCAAGATGGAAAAATTAAAAGTATTGTAGAAGAGTTCAAATTTACAATCTAATTATGTCGCATCATTTATATGATATTGTGCGACAAGAAGTTGCTAAATAGTAGTGTTTCTGTAGAAATTATGTTAGTTACTAAACATATACTCGCTCGAAACTGCATTCTGAGTAATTGGATTGTAGGTTGCATGAGGGTTAAATGCCTAATAGCAAGCTCAGGGGAAAAAGTTCCCCTCTCGCAAAGGTACCAGATAGACCTCATTTTTTGTCGAAATTTACAATAAGATAGAAATGAAATAAGTTAAAATAGGTAGGTGCATAATTTAGCGTTAATATACTTTTTGGCGTTAATCAAATATTGAAGAGATTTTTTCAAGTGATATTTTATTTAAAATAAAATATGGTAGAAAATAGTTACTATATTTGATGGAATAAAGGAAATTAAGGACGTGTGGAAAAAATAATTGGTGTATATATGTATTATATTGGAAAGTAGTGATACTTATTTAGCTAACAGATAAATAGTAATTTTGAGGAGGATACTTTATGGATTGGAAACAGATAAAAAAGATTGACGCCCATGTACATCTATTACCACCAGAATCTTTGTCTATGAAGAAAGAATATGAGCCAGATTGTTGGGGGCATGCGGATGTAGAAGAATATTTAAAAATAATGGAAGAATATCATGTGGAAAAAGCAATTTTAGTTCCTATTAATGAACCATATACTTATTATGAAGATGTCAATAAAACAAATGAGTGGTTAGGAAATATGATGAAATCTTATCCAGATAAATTTGTGGCTTTTGCAGATGTATTAAATAATGGTGGATATTTTAATGAATTTGCTCCATGGTGGTTAGAAACAGCAGTAAATGAAAAAGGTTTAAAGGGCTTAAAATTACACCCTTCAAACCTTGGAATTAATATAGATTCTTTGGATATGGTTCCAGTAATTAGACAGGCAGCCGATTTAGAAGTTCCTATAATGGTTCATTCGTATCCTTTCGGTCGAACCGATTACGACTCTTGCGAACCAGCAAGAATTCATAAGATGTCAAGGATATTTCCTGATGCAACATTTATTATTTCTCATATGGGAGGATGTAGATGGCAGGATGCTTTAGGAGGAAATGAATATGTAGATATATCTACATTCTTACCAGAACTTGTTAATTTGTATGGTATAGAGCAAGCTAACAGAATTTTACGTGCATTTGGACCTGATAGATTATTGTTTGCTACTGATTATCCACAAGTCTATTTGTGTAAGCCAGAAGAAATATATACAAGATATTGTGATATATTAAATGAAATGGATTTTACTGAGGAAGAAGCCAAAAAAATTGCATATAAAAATATTGAAAAAATTTTAGGGTTGACTATTAATTAAATTCCAATTTATCGTTTAGTTAGTTCAAAATTTTCTTATTATATGTAATAAGAGTAGTTAGTAAGGGAAAAAGAATTTCTTATATTGACTTAATAATATGCTACCTATAAACTAGAATATATATTTAAAGAGCCTTTTTAGATAAGTGCGCAATTTAGCGTTAATCGAATATTGCTAAATTGTATTAAAATTTAAGTCTATAGACATAAAAGAACTTAAATATTGATACAATAGAAACTCCTTGATTTCAAGGGGTTTTGTTGTTTCTGGAGATAAAAATGGCTATGGTGATTTAGTAATTATGAGTATGGAAACATATGAAAGAAAGGTTGTAGAAAGTTAATAATAGATAATTACATTTGGGTTATTTTTCATTTCAAATACAATCTAATAGAAATTAGTTAATATATGTGATAGAATAAAGGGAACCAAGAATATATGATTAAAGTAATTGATGTACATATGTATTATAATGTGAAAGAAATAAAATGTATATTTTAGAAGGTGATTTAATTGATAGCTTTTAGAAGAGTAAGAATTCAAGATGCAAATTTTATACATGAATTAATGACAGTTCAGGACTATGAATATATTTTTTATGAAAAAAATACAAGTGTTGAAGAATGGGAAAATAGGATTGAATTATTGATTAAGGAGAGAGGTACAGATAATTACATAATTTATGATTCTATACTAAATAAAAAAGTAGGATGGATTATGTATGAAGTGAAAAAAGATATTTGTTTTTTACATTTAATTGTAATTGATTATAAAGAATTAAAAAAAGGATATGGCTATAATGCTTTACAAAAATTAGTTCAAAAATTAAAAAGTAAAAACATTAAAAAAATTTTCTTGGATGTTCAAAAAAGTAATTTAAGAGCTGTAAATTTTTATAAAAAGTTTGGGTTTATAATTATTGGAAGTGAGGAGCAAGTTGTAGGTCATAACAAAATTCAAGAATATCTAAATATGGAATTTATTCTGTAATATTAAAGTAACTACGGATTTAATAATCATAATTCCAGGCAAAGAAGATCAACACAAAGACTATGGAATAGAAACAATTAAGCTTGTGATGGGTTATGCTTTTGGATATCTATAGGAGTAGTAATGCAAAGGTACTAGGTAGACCCCGCTTTTGTCAGGTGTATCACAGGTAGAAATATGAGAGGATTTGAGGATAAATTCTCTGAAACACTTAAAGAATAATATAATTCATCTACTAAGATTATCAAAGCAACTGGGTTAAAAAATTTTCAACAAATTTTACCTAATTATTAAAAAGAAATGAGATAAATTAAAATAGGGGTGTGCAGTTTTTTATTGGGTTTAGGGATATCAAATTTTTCTTCTTCCTTAATTCTTTCTTCATCAATAAAACAAATATCAGTACATTTATAGATTTCACCTAATAAATTATAAGGAACTTTTTGGTTAAATGAGCGTTAATCGAATATTGCTAATATGTATTTATAAATAACTTACAATTTTGGGGACTGTCCCTCAAATTGTAAGTTATTTATATGATATAATATTAACAGGACATATCCATTAATTGGAGTATTGGAATAGTAAAATATTAAAGGAGGTATAGATATGGATGTTTTAACTGCAATAAAAGAAAGAAGGAGCATAAGAAAATATTCTAGTAAACCTGTGGAAGAGGACAAATTACAAAAAGTATTAGAAGCTGCTAGATTTTCTCCATCAGCGAGAAATCAGCAAGAATGGAAATTTATCGTTGTAAAGGATTCTGAAACCAGAGAAAAGCTTACTGAAGAAGCTATTGGCCAGCCATTTGTGGGAGAAGCTCCAATAATTTTAGTATGCTGTGGTACAGAAGCAGAATCTATCATGAGATGTGGTCAACCACGATATACTGTAGATTTATCTATTGCCACTGCATATATGATTTTAGCAGCTTATGAACAAGGGTTAGGTACTTGCTGGCTTGGTAGTTTTGATGAAAACAAAGTAAAAGAAATATTGGACATTCCAGAAGGTGTAAGAGTGGTTTCTATAACTCCATTGGGATACTCTGATGAATCACCAGCACCAAGACCAAGAAAAGAGCTTGATGAAATTATAAGCTATGACAAGTACTAATAAAAAATCATAAAAATCGAAAGGAGAAGTACATGATAAAGGAGCTAAAATCCACAAAACCTAATATTCACAAAAATTCATTTGTAGCAGAAAATGCAGCAGTAATTGGAGATGTAAATATAGGAGAAGGTACTAGCATTTGGTATAATGCTGTTTTAAGAGGAGATATCGAAAATATTACTATAGGGAAATATTCTAATGTTCAAGATAATTGTACAGTTCATACTGAAACCAATATACCTACCAAATTAGGTGATTACACAGTAGTAGGACACAATGCAGTAGTACATGGCTGTACCATAGGAGATAACTGTCTAATAGGTATGGGAGCCATTATTTTAAATAATGCAAAAATTGGAGACAATTGCATAATTGGAGCAGGAAGCTTAGTTACAGAAGGGAAAGAAATTCCACCAAATTCTCTAGTAATAGGAGTACCAGGTAAAGTGGTTAGACAAGTAACAGAAGAAGAAATTGAAGCAGTGAAGGCAAATGCCATAAGATACAACGAATTGTATAAAAAACATATTTAATAATAAATTTGTAGACACCTCTAAATTTCAAGAGGTGTTTTTTTTATGATTATATGACCCTCCTTTAGCAAGTTGTAACAAAAGTCCAGCAGCATGGAAACTCAGCTATTAAGATTATTGAATAATATTAGTTTAAATGGGCTAAATATTATTGAATATAAAATATTAAGGAGGGCTACTAACTATGGCAAGATTTACATTACCTAGAGATTTATACTTTGGAAAAGGTGCTTTAGAAGAGTTAAAAAACCTTAAAGGACACAAGAAAGCTATTGTACTTTCAGGTGGTTCTTCTATGGAAAGAACTGGTTTCTTGGATAAGGTTAGCAATATCTTAAAAGAAACTGGCTTAGAAGTTAGTTTTATTAAAGGTATAGAACCGGATCCTTCAGTAGAAACTGTAATGAAGGGTGTAGAGTCTATGAGAGAATTTGCCCCTGATGTTATAGTTGCTATAGGTGGAGGTTCAACTATAGATGCAGGTAAGGCTATGTGGATATTCTATGAACACCCAGAATTAACTTTTGATGATGTTAAAGATCCCTTTACCGTTCCTAAACTTAGAAAAAAGGCTATTTTTGTTGCCATTCCATCAACTAGTGGTACTGCAACTGAAGTAACATCGTTCTCAGTAATTACCGATTATTCGCAAAAAATAAAATATCCTCTTGCAGATTTTGAAATAACGCCTGATATAGCAATTTTGGATACGGATATTCCTCAAACTATGACAACTAAATTAGTTGCACATACTGGGATGGATGCTTTAACCCATGCTATAGAAGCTTATGTAGCATCTAATAGATCCAGATTTTCTAATGCATTAGCAAAAGAAGCTATTATAATGATCTACGATAATCTTATTGATTCCTATAATGGAAACAAAAAATCAAGGGAAGAAATGCATATAGCTCAATGTTTAGCAGGCATGGCATTTAGCAATGCTCTTTTAGGCATTGCTCACAGTTTAGCCCATAAAATAGGAGCACAATACCATATACCTCATGGATGTTGTAATGCTATTCTATTGCCTTATGTAATACAATTTAATGCAAAAGCTAGTCGAAGTGATTTTGCAGAATTAGCAAGAATGCTAGGATTACCAGGAAAAACAGAAAAACAATTAACTAATTCATTAGTGAAATCTATTGAAGAATTAAATTCTCAATTAAATATAGCACCCACACTAAAAGAAAATGGAGTTGAAGAAGAAATGTTTACATCCACATTAGATTATATAGCAGAAAATGCAGTATTAGATCCATGTACAGTTTCAAACCCAAGAGAAACATCAGTTGAAGATCTTAAGAAAATATTAGAATGTGCATATTACGGAAAACCTGTTACATTCCAAAATGCACTGCAGTGCATTTTGGAGAAGTTTTCAGTAGACCTTGGAACAGAAAAAACTAAATGCTCTTTTCTGGAAAGGATAAAAATAGCAAATAAAACCAGAAAGGAGTATTTTTTATTATAGCTAAGCAAATATTAAAGGAATTAAAAATTTGCCAAAAAACATTTAATAGGCTATAGTTTTTGTATAGGGAGTCGTAAATATCCATCAAGAAAAAATAAAGATAAAAATTATGAAAGGAAGATTTTATGGGAAAGGAACAAGAATTTGCTAAAAATTTAATGGATTTTATCAATGCAAGTCATAGTCAATTTCATGCAACAAAAAATGTAGAAGAAATACTTATTAAAGAAGGCTTTGAAAAAGTTAATTTTCAGGATAAGTGGGAGTTAAAAAAAGAAGGCAAATATTACGTAACTAAAAATAGTTCTGCAATAATAGGATTTGTAATAGGAAAAGGGGAAATAGAAGAAGATGGATTTAAGCTTATAGGTGCACATACAGATGCTCCAGGTTTTAGAATTAAACCTGATCCTGAAATGACTGTAGAAGGAAACTATTTAAAATTAAACACAGAGGTATATGGTGGGCCAATATTAAATACTTGGTTTGACAGACCATTGTCTATGGCAGGTAGGGTAAGTGTAAAAACTGAAAACCCACTGAAACCTGAAGCACTATTAATAGATATAGAAAAACCTATAATGATTATACCAAATTTGGCAATACACATGAATAAAGGCGTAAATGATGGACTAAAGATAAATCCTCAGACAGAAACATTACCATTACTAGCTACTATTAATGAGGAATTTGAAAAAGATAATTTTCTATTAAAATTAATTTCAGAGAATTTAGATATAAAAGTAGAGGATATTCTAGATTTTGAAATATATTTATATGCAGTAGAAAAAGGTTCATTAGTAGGCTTAAATGAAGAATTTATTTCCATAGGGAAATTAGATGATTTAGCTATGGTTCATGCTGGACTATATGGACTTATAGATAGTGAAGTAGGAAATGCTACAAATGTTTTAGTTTGCTTTGATAATGAAGAAGTAGGCAGTACTACAAAACAGGGAGCTGCTAGTCCAATGCTTAGAACTACCTTAGAAAGAATTGCAATAGCTATGGGAAAAGACAGAGAAGATTATTATAGGGCATTATCTAACTCATTCTTAATATCTGCAGACCAAGCCCATGGACTTCATCCAAATTATACAGAAAAACAAGATCCAACTAGTAGACCAGTAGTAAATGGTGGACCAGCTATAAAGGCAGCTGCTAATCAATCCTATACAACTGATAGTTTATCCTCAGCAGTTTACGAAGGAATATGTAAATCCATAGATGTTCCTGTACAAAAATTTGCAAATAGATCTGATGCAAGAGGTGGGTCTACAATAGGGCCTATATCTTCAACTCAATTAGATATACAATCAGTGGACATAGGAAATCCAATACTGGCCATGCATTCAGTAATGGAATTAGGTGGGGTTATGGATCATTATTACACATATGAATCTTTTAAGGAGTTTTATAGAATATAGATATAGTTTTATTTATAGGGGCGACTTTTGGTCGCCTGTTTTTGTTTTATAGCACTATTATTTTTGCTATTATGGTAAAATATAACTATAAATATGAGGAGGTGTTTTACTCTTTCATTAGATGAGATACTTTTTAATGTAATTAATTAAGTATTCTGATATAATAAAATTAATTTAAACAATGAGAGGTTTAAGTATGATTTAATATAATTATAGTTAGGGAGTGAAAAAGATAATGAGTAAAAATAGAAGATTCTTATTAATTATCATGATTATTTTAATGATATTTTCAATGTCTGGCTGTGGTACAAAGAAAGATGGGACCACATCTACAACAGAAGGAATAGATACTCCGACTGAGAAGATGGGACAGACAGGTACTTCAAGTGAGTTGGATTGGGAAAATTATCTTTCAGAAGAAAAGTATAATCGAGATACTTTAGATATTAAAACACCAAATGAGTACGAAATCTATATAGATTTTGATCCAGTACAGAAGAAGTATATAGGCAAGCAATCAGTCAAATATATAAATAATGAAGATGTATCTTTAAGTGAGATATATTTCCACATCTATCCTAATGCATTTAAGGAAGAAAGCACAACACCTTATTCTTTAGATTCATATATAGGAGGTTTTAACCCAGGCTCATTTAATATTACAAAAATTAAGATGGAAGGTAAAAAGGCCAAGTACTCAATACTTGGTGATGACAGTACATTATTAAAAATACCTATGGAATCAGCTCTTGCCCCTGGGAAAGCTGTAGAAATCTATATGGAATATGAAGTCATACTTCCCAACGCAGTAGAACGCTTTGGTTATGGAGACAGTACCTTTCAAATGGGAAATGGGTATCCTATTGCAGCAGTATATGATGGCAGAGGTTGGAATATTGATCCATATTATTCCACAGGAGAACCTTTCTATAGCGATGTTAGCAATTATAGTGTTACCATTAAGGCACCAAAAGATTATATTATAGCTTGTTCTGGGAAAATTCTTTCGGAAGAAGTTTAGGGAGAAAGTAAAGTTTGGAATATGGAAGCAAAACTTATGAGAGATTTTGCTTGGGCTGCCAGTCAGGATTTTATTATTCAAGAAAAGGTTATAGATGGGGTATTGGTCAAGAATTATCTATTGCCAAATAGTGAGACAATTAATACTGAGGCAGCAGAATTAGCATATAAATCTATAGAGGTCTACAATAAAATATTTGGAAAGTATCCTTATGAGGTATTATCTGTTGTAACTGCTAATGCAACGGGTATGGAGTATCCTGGAATGGTGTTTGTGTGGAAGAGTAACAAATTAAATGATAAAAGTCTTGAATGCACAATTATTCATGAAGTAGCCCATCAATGGTGGTATGGAGTGGTGGGAAACAATCAGATATATGAGGCTTGGTTAGATGAATCCTTTGCCATATATACAGAGAAACTTTTCTATGATGAGGTTTATGGTCAAGAACAGGGAGAACAATACTATGGTGAAATTGTTTCTAACTATAAAAACAAGATGGGTGATAGTGGTAAAAAAGAATTGGTTTTGATGCCAACTTATAAGATAGAAGATGGGAATGAGTACACTGGTTTATTGCTCAAAGGAGCTATGTTTTTACATGAAATTGAAAAAGACTTAGGGAAGGATAAGTTTTATAATATCCTAAACACTTATTACGAAAAATATAAATTTTCCATTGCTACGACTAGGGACTTTATTGATGTATGTGAAGAATTAACGGGAAGAGAATATGAAGAAGATGTAAATAAGTGGTTTTTTGGAAGATAGATAAGAACTTAAAGTTCATGAGCTTAAAGAGTTTTCCAGAATATCAAGAGCTAATCAAAATAAACAGTATGTAGAAGAGTTTTGAAAAACTGATTTGTCATTGTAAATGGATGGTTTCATATTGATTTTATATTTGATGATGAGGGTATTGAAGCTCTTGATCTAAATTTGCATTTAAAAGAAGATGTAAAAGATTTGTAACACTTTTCGACATATACAATTTAGGTGATAATTTAAAAATTAAATTAATATAATTGTTTGGAAATAAAATTAAGTCTTGAGACCTTTAAAGATATAGGGTTCAAGACTTTCGTTTGTTTTTGGAACAGTTTTAAATTAGAAACAGTGATATTTTGTTTTATTTTTTCTTGACTTATATCGACATCCGATATACAATAAAAACAAAGGTATCGATACTCGATATAGCTATAGCCGATATAGTTGGGAGGTGATATTTTGGCTAGGAAAAGAGCACTTACTCAGCCTATGTATTATGTGCTTTTAAGTTTGAAAGAAGAAAGGCATGGATATGAGATTATGCAATATATTGAATGGCTCACTGATAGACGTGTAAAGGTTGGACCAGGTACTTTGTATTCACTTCTAGCTAGGTTTGAAGAAGATGAGTATATAGAAATGGTATCAGATGATGACAATAAGAAAACTTATTTAATTACCAACTTAGGCAGCAAAGTATTAGATGAGGAAATAGAAAGATTGCAATTATTACTTAAGGATGCTAGGAAAGTAATGGGAGGTGGAATAGATGAATTTTAAAATAACTATAAGGTATTTAAATATAATAAATTATCCATATCTGGAAAAGTATCTAGAAGATATGGCTAGTAAAGGATGGCTATTGGATAAAATTATTTTAGGTAGCGTATTTATATTTAAGAAAACTGAACCGAGGGAATTGGAATTTTCTATATCTCCTTATGAAGTAGAAACTACTTTTACTAGAAAGACCAAACAGGAACTGGAAGAGTTCGAAACTGTATGTGAAGCTGTAGGATGGGATTATTGTACTAAATCTGGTGATCTTTTTATATATTTTAAGGGAAAAGGTTCAGATGCCTTAGATATTCATACAGATGAGGAAGAAGAATTTAAACTATTAGAAACTATAGGGAAAAAGCAGCTTAAGAATTTTTATTTTGAAGTTTTTTTCCTAATAATTGTATTGTGGCTTAATTTATCTAATAGAGATAATATATTTTTTATGAAAACTGGTCTTTTGCAAATTATCTATCCCTTTATACCTATGGCATTAGTTTTAAGTATAGTGGATCGGATTCATATAGGGCATTTTTTAAAAGTAAATAGAGAAAATATGGAATTAGGTAGAAAAATTGAATATAGTGATTCTAAATTTTATTTTACTAGATTATTTTTTGCAATATTTTTTCTAAGTTTGTTCTTATTATTTATATATGTTTTTTATACTTCTATATTTTTGAAAAACAAGATTATTTTTAGGGCTTTCCTTCCCGTGATAATAGGTTTTATAATGGGGCAATTATATAGGATTTTTGTGAAGCCTTCTAGATATTCTAAAGGAGACAAAAAGAAAGTATTATTTACAGTTATGGTAGCTGCTGTGATATTGTCTATTACAATAGGGATTTTAAACACAAATAATTTAATAGACCAAGTTAATATTCCAGATAGGGATAAATATAAAGTTTTATTAAATGATGATTTTTCAGAGAAAACCTTAGACAATGAAGGAACTTTATTAGAAGATACTAGTATATTAATCCCTAGATCCTACGAATATATTTCTCGTAGTCCAATAGGAAATGGAATAGAGTTGTTGAAAACAGACTATTCAAAGGCTCTAACTAAAAGTATTGCCCATAAATTAGTTAATCTATATAAAGATGAAGCTAAGAGCAGTATAGAAAGTATATATTATGATGAGTTAGAATATCGTTATGAAGAAGATGAATATTCACCATATATGAGACTTACTAGAGAAGA
>CAZMBD010000050.1:0-17234 GCA_964564325.1 uncultured Clostridiaceae bacterium | reverse complement strand
TTTTTGACTGATGAATGATATAATGATAATATATTATAGTTAGGGAAAGGAAGTGTTATAGTTGAAAAAATATATAGTTGTAATTTTAATTTTAGTTATTACTTTTAGTTTAGTTAGCTGTACTTCTGAAAAACCGAAAGATATAGATAGTGAAGATGAAAATAATATTGTGGAAGATGAGGATAATAATTCATCAGAACCTATTTCAGATGAAAATGAAAAGAAAGTAATCCTTTATTTTGCAAATAATGAGTATGTAGAAACAGGCAATGACGATCTAGATCATGTTTTGCCAGAAGAAAGACTTATAGAATATAAAGATATATCCTTAGAAGAGGCCGTTGTTAGAGAATTGATGAAGGGGCCTGAGTCCAATGAGTTGGGAAATTCTATACCAGATACGGTAGAGTTATTAGGAGTGGAAGTTAGCAATAAGACTGCATTTGTAGATTTTGCCCAAGAGGGACTTAATGGGGGTTCTTTGCAGGAAGACCTTACCATTAGTCAAATAGTAAATAGTCTATTAGAATTAGATTATGTAGACAGGGTACAATTCTTAATAGAAGGAGAAAAAGCAGAATCATTAATGGGACATTTTGATATAATGGAGCCTTTTGACAGTAAATTAGAGTAAAACAAAGCTGGCGAACTTGCCAGCTTTACTTAACCTTTTTTATTTAGTTTATGAAGT
This sequence comes from uncultured Clostridiaceae bacterium, assembly GCA_964564325.1. Taxonomy (GTDB): domain Bacteria; phylum Bacillota; class Clostridia; order Tissierellales; family Tepidimicrobiaceae; genus JAAZMA01. Next base: position 16,543 of record CAZMBD010000050.1, on the reverse strand, counting down.
TATACAGAAATTTGGAATTTAATATAATATTAACTCGATTAAAGCAATATAATGATTTTTATGATAATATATATATAGGGTATAAAATAGAAATAAGTTTAACAAAATATATTTATAGAAAGGAGAGATTCTAAATACAACAGATAGATAAAGATATTGAAATGACGAAAACTGAAAAGAGGAATAGGGTTAAAAAACTAATTGATTTAGGCAAAAGAGATGGAGTCCTTACTTATGAGGAAATAATGGATAGTTTAGAAGATGTGGACTTAGAACCAGATCAGATAGATGAAATATATATAAGTTTAGGCGATATGGGAATAGATATAATTGACGATGATGAATTTGATGACGAAGATGCTGAAGACTTAGATGATGAAGATGAAGATGAAGACAAAGAAGATAAAAAACAAATTGTAATTAAAGAGATAGATGTAGGCGATCCTGTGAAAATGTATTTAAAAGAAATAGGGAAAGTTCCCCTTTTGACTCGTGAAGAAGAAGTAGAGTTGGCAAAGAGAATTGAAGCAGGAGATGAGGAAGCTAAAAAACATTTAGCAGAGGCAAATTTAAGGCTGGTAGTAAGTATAGCTAAAAAACATATAGGTAGAGGGATGTCCTTTTTAGACCTAATCCAAGAAGGAAATTTAGGACTTATAAAAGCAGTGGAAAAATTTGATTATACAAAAGGCTATAAATTTAGTACCTATGCCACATGGTGGATACGTCAATCTATAACTCGTGCTATAGCAGATCAAGGAAGGACCATTAGGGTGCCAGTCCATATGATTGAAAATATTAATAAATTAGTTAGAACTCAAAGACAGCTAGTACAGGATTTAGGGAGGGAACCTACTCCTGAGGAAATAGCTGAAACTATGAATATAGAGGTAGATAAGGTTATGGATATGATGAGAATAGCCCAAAAACCCATATCCTTAGAAACTCCCATAGGTGAGGAAGAAGATAGTCAATTAGGAGATTTTATTGAAGACGAACATATAGATACACCAGTAGACATAACAACACAAATTTTCTTAAAAGAGCAATTATTTGAAGTATTAGAAACCCTAACACCTAGAGAACAACAAGTATTAAGATTAAGATTTGGTTTAGATGATGGAAGAACTAGAACTTTAGAAGAGGTTGGTCAGGTTTTTGATGTTACTCGTGAAAGAATTAGACAGATTGAAGCAAAGGCATTGAGAAAACTTAGACATCCTACTAGAAGTAAAAAGCTAAAAGATTATTTAGAATACTAACTTTGCTACCCTCCAAATTATAGGAGGGTAGCTTTAAGTTTAAAAAGTGAGGAGATACTATGGCTAATATAAAGACAAATGCAATGCGAATTTTAGATGATTTAAATATTCAATACAATGGTATAGATTATGATGATAGTGATGGTAAGATAGATGGAATATCTGTAGCTAGAAAAATTGGAAGAGCCCAAGAACAAGTTTTTAAAACTCTAGTAGCTCAAGGAAATAGTGGAGATATATATGTATTTATAATTCCAGTTGCAGAAGAATTGGATTTAAAAAAAGCAGCGAAAGCAACAGGAGAGAAAAAAATAGATATGATTCCCGTAAAAGATATATTAAAACATACAGGGTATATTAGAGGGGGTTGTTCTCCGCTAGGAATGAAAAAAGAATATCCTACATTTATAGATGAAATTGCCATGGTTTTAGACACTATGATTGTAAGTGGTGGGAAAATAGGCGTACAAATAGAATTAAAACCAGATGATTTGCAAAAAATAACTAATGCTAAATTAATAGATTTAATAAAATAGTCTAATAAAAATTAGACTATTTTATTAATTATATTTATTGGGTATAAAAAATTATTTGAACTTATTATAAAAATATTTAATACAAAAATTTGGTATTATAGGATTGACTTATAATAAAATATATGATATCTTCTTATATGTAAAGAAGTTTGTTATTTTTTTGGCAACATACGTTAAAAATATAACAATATGAAGGGAAAATATCAGAAAAAAGACAGATGTGTTTTAATAACATTCAATTTTCAGTAAATTTGAAATAGTAGGAACAATGAATATTTAAGGCTTTCCACGGTGTTTAGGATATCGTAAATATTACTAAATGGCTAGATTTAGATTGTCAAAAACGTAACGATTATTTTGATAGATAAAACAAATTAAGAAGTTTTAGCAATTAATTATCTATTAAATTAGGGCGAATAGATGATTATAGCTTTTAAACAATATATTTTAAACACAATATTAGAAGGGGGTTATACTACTATGTTTAAAGAGTGGAATGATTTTGAAGAAGGAAAATGGTGTGAAGAAATTAATGTAAGGGATTTTATTCAAAGGAACTATACTCCCTATGAGGGAGATGGAAGTTTTTTAGAAGCACCTACTGAAGCTACTACTAAACTTTGGGATCAAGTACTTGAACTAATGGACAAAGAAATAGAAAAGGGAATACTAGACACAGATACTAAAGTAATTTCTACAATAGTATCTCATGACGCAGGATATATTGACAAAAATTTAGAAAAAATTGTAGGATTACAAACTGAAAAACCACTTAAAAGAGCTATAATGCCATTTGGTGGGCTTAGAGTAGTAGAAAATTCCTTAGAATCTTATGGATATGAATTGGATCCAGAAACTAGAAATATATTTAACTACAGAAAAACACATAATGATGGAGTATTTGATGTTTACACAGAAGACATGAGAGCTGTTAGACACTCTGGAATAATAACAGGATTACCAGATGCTTATGGTAGAGGAAGAATTATTGGTGATTATAGAAGGGTTGCCCTTTATGGTTTAGATAGACTAATTGAAGACAAAGAAAAACAATTAGAATTATTAGATGTAGATGCTATGTTAGAAGATGTTATAAGAGATAGAGAAGAAATACAAGAACAAATATATGCACTAGAAGAATTAAAAGAAATGGGTAAAATATATGGTTTTGATTTAAGTAAACCTGCAGCTAATTCTAAAGAAGCTGTACAATGGACATATTTCGGATATTTAGCAGCTGTAAAAGAACAAAATGGTGCAGCAATGTCATTAGGTAGAGTATCCAATTTCTTTGATATATATTTTGAAAGAGATCTTAAAGCAGGAAAAATAACTGAAAGTGAAATACAAGAAATAATGGACCATTTCATAATGAAACTTCGTATGGTTAGATTTTTAAGAACTCCAGAATACAATGAATTATTCTCAGGAGACCCAACTTGGGTTACAGAAGTTCTAGGTGGAATGGGTGTAGATGGAAGACCATTAGTTACTAAAACAAGTTATCGTTTTATTCACACATTATATAATCTAGGACCAGCGCCAGAACCAAATATAACAATATTATGGTCACAAAGATTGCCTGAAAACTTCAAGAAATATTGTACAAAAGTATCTATAGATACTAGTTCAATCCAATATGAAAATGACGATATAATGAGAGTTAAATATGGTGACGATTACGGTATAGCTTGTTGTGTATCTGCTATGAGAATAGGAAAACAAATGCAATTCTTTGGAGCACGTGCTAATTTAGCTAAAGCTTTACTATATGCTATAAATGGTGGTAAAGATGAAGTTTCAGGAGAACAAGTAGCACCAGAATTTGCACCAGTGACTTCAGAATATCTAGAATATGATGAAGTTTATAGAAAATTTGACTTAATGATGGATTGGTTAGCTAAAACTTATATAAATGCATTAAATATCATTCACTATATGCACGACAAATATTGCTATGAAAGAATAGAAATGGCTTTACATGATAAAGATATTGTAAGAACTATGGCTTGTGGAGTAGCAGGATTATCAGTAGTTGCAGACTCTTTATCTGCTATAAAATATGGAAAAGTTAAAGCTATAAGAAATGAAAAAGGTTTAGTAGTAGATTATGAAATAGAAGGAGACTATCCAAATTACGGTAATAATGATGATAGAGTTGATGAAATTGCTGCTGGAATAGTAGAAACATTTATGAATAAGCTTCGTAAACATAGAACTTATAGAGATGCTATACCAACACAATCAATATTAACTATAACATCAAATGTAGTATATGGTAAGAAGACTGGAAGTACACCAGATGGTAGAAAAGCAGGAGAACCTTTTGCACCTGGAGCAAATCCAATGCATGGTAGAGATGAAAACGGTGCAGTTGCATCCTTAGCATCAGTAGCAAAATTACCTTATGACCATTCAGAAGATGGAATTTCCAATACCTTCTCAATCGTTCCTGATGCATTAGGTAAAACTGATGAAGAAAAGGTAAATAATTTAGTTGGAATGTTAGATGGATACTTCCACGATGGTGGACATCATATTAATGTAAATGTATTTGATAGAGAAACATTAATAGATGCTATGGATCATCCAGAAAAATATCCTCAATTAACAATTCGTGTATCTGGATATGCAGTTAATTTTGTAAAATTAACTAGAGAACAACAAATTGAAGTAATAAATAGAACATTTCATAAGGCCATATAGTATAACTCTTTTATATATGGTGCAGCATATTTAGTCTTGCTGCACCATAGTTTTCATAAAAATAGTTAGGAGGAAAACTATGGAAGTTAAAGGTAAGATTCATTCCTTAGAAAGTTGTGGTACAGTAGATGGTCCAGGTATAAGATTTGTAGTATTTATGCAAGGATGCCCATTGAGATGTAAATATTGTCACAATCCTGATACTTGGAAAATGAAAGACGGTAAAGACTATGCTGTAGATGAAATTGTTAATGAAGCTAAAAAATATAAATCTTATATGAAATTTTCTAATGGAGGCATCACAGTAAGTGGCGGAGAACCACTTATGCAAGCCAAATTTGTAAAAGAACTATTTAAAAAATGTAAAGATGAAGGCATACACACTACCATTGATACTTCAGGATATTTAGAAATAGAAAAAGCAAAAGATGTTCTAGAATATACAGATTTAGTTTTATTAGATATAAAATCCTATAATGATAAAGTATTTAGAGATTTAACTGGTATGTCTAATGAAAATACTTTGGAATTAGCAAAATGTTTAAATAAAATAAACAAACCTACTTGGATAAGATATGTATTGGTTCCAGGAATTACAGATGATGAAGAGGATGTAGAAAACTTAGCTAAATTTATTTCAGATATGGATAATATAGAAAAGGTTCAAATACTTCCATTTCATAAGCTAGGGGAATACAAATGGGAAGAATTAGGATATAATTATGAACTGGAAAATACGGAGCCACCTAGTGAAGAAGTAGTGAAAAGAACTAGAGATATTTTTCAAAAATATGGATTGAATGTACAATAAAGACTATTAGCCAACCCAACAGGGTTGGTTTTTCTATTGTATTTAGAGTGCCAAAATAATATAATATAAAGTAAATACTAAAATTGGAGAGAAATATGGATACTAATACGAAATATCTAAATAAATATTTAAAAAAATATAAAAAGTCTTTTCTCATGGCCCTTACTTTTTTAATACTTGAAACCTTAGGAGATTTAATTCAACCTACTATAATGTCTAATATAATAGATATTGGAGTTAAGAATGGAGATGTAAATTATATAATAAAATTAGGTGGGCTTATGATGCTAATAACTGCTTTAGGCCTTGTATTTGCAAGTATTAGAAATATAGTATCATCAAAAGCCTCTCAAGGTTTTGGTGCAGATTTAAGGGAAGATTTATACATAAAAATTCAAGGGTTTTCCTTTGATAATGTAGATGAATTTAAAGATGCTTCTTTGATTACTAGACTTACTAATGATGTGAACCATATGCAAAACTTTTCTCATGGAATGATGAGAGTATTTGTGAAGGCACCAATAATAGGAATAGGTGCTATAGTCATGTCATTTATACTAAATCCTAAGATGGGTTTAATATTACTTGGAATAGTTCCTGTAGTGGGGATTATTATATATTTTAATTTTCAAATGTCCTATCCATTATTTAAAAAGATGCAAAAGGCATTGGATAAAGTAAATGGGGTAATGCGAGAGTATTTAGCAGGAATAAGAGTTGTAAAGGCTTTTAATAGATTTGATTATGAAGAGGAACGCTTCAAAGATGTAAATGAAAATTTAAAAGATACTACATTATTAGGCATAAGAACCATAGCATTATTTTATCCATTAGTTAGTTTAGTTGTAAATATGGGTGTAGTGCTAATTCTATGGTTTGGAGGCTATAGTGTAAATAGTGGAGAAATAGAAGCAGGTAAAATTATGGCATTAATTAATTATATGACGCAGCTTTTATTTGCTTTAATTATGACCACTAGAATACTTAGCATGTTCATAAGGGCTAAGGCTTCAGCAGAAAGAGTAGGAGAGGTATTTGCAGCAGAAAACACCATTATTTCAGCTAAAAATCCAGTTTCTAAAGTGGAATCAAACAAAAAATTGGAATTTAAAAATGTATATTTTCAATATAAAGTTCATTACCAACCAGTATTAGAAGATATAAATTTTTGGGTACAATCTGGAGAGACTTTAGGTATTATAGGTTCTACAGGTTCTGGAAAATCTACTTTAATAAATTTAATACCTAGATTTTATGATCCGGTAAAGGGTAGCATAAAAATAGATGATGTAAATATTAAAGACATGAATATTGAGGACTTAAGAGATAAAATAGCCATTGTACCACAAAATGTACTTTTATTTACTGGCAGTATAAAGGAGAATATTAAATGGGGAAATGAAGTGGCTACAGATGAAGAGGTAATAGAAGTAGCAAAGATTGCTCAAGCCCATAGTTTTATTACTTCATTTAATGAAGGCTATGATACATATTTAGGGCAAGGTGGAGTTAATTTATCTGGAGGACAAAAACAGAGAATTTCCATAGCTAGGGCATTAATTAAAAAGCCAGATATATTGATTTTAGATGATAGCACTTCTGCTGTAGATATGATTACAGAAAGAAAAATTAGAGAAGGACTAAAAAGATATAGTAAAGATACTACAGTAATATTAATTGCCCAAAGAATTACTTCTGTAATGGGTGCAGATAAAATTTTAGTAATAGATAATGGTAAAATTGTAAGTCAAGGAAATCATGAAGAACTTATGAATAGTTCAGAAGTATATCAAGATATTTACCATTCCCAAATTGGAAGGGAGGATATAGAAATTGGATCCTAGAAGAAGAAATAGACCAAGAGCTCCTGGTAGGCATGGTGCCTTAATACCTGGAGAAAAACCTAAGGATAGAAAATATACATTGGAGAGACTTCTAAATTATTTTCGAGAAGAGAAAGGTAAATTAATTTTAGTATTTATATTGGTTTTGATTTCTGGAATTTTAGGTGTATTTATTCCCTTTCTCATAGGTAAAGGTGTAGATATTATATATCCGGGTACTAATGCAGTAGAATTTGAAACATTAAAAAAAATAGTTATTTTATTATTATCTATTTATATATTAGATAACTTATTTAAATTTTTTCAAGAATATTTAATAGCAGGGATTGCTCAAAGGGTTGTGTTTAATATTAGGAAAGATTTATTTAACAAACTTCAATCCCTACCTATAATATTTTTTGACATTCATACCCATGGAGAATTAATGAGTAGATTGACCAATGATGTGGACAATATTAGTATTACTATATCTCAGTCTACAGTGCAATTAATGTCCTCTATAGTAAATATAGTAGGTTCCTTAATTATGATGTTATATTTAAGCATACCTATGACTATTGCCAGTATGGTAACTATTCCTTTGGTATATTTATTGACTAGGACTATTACTAAAAGGACTAGAATATTATTTAAAGAACAGCAAATATCCCTAGGGAAATTAAATAGCCATATTGAAGAAACTATAGGAGGATTTCATGTAGTAAAAGCTTTTGGAAAGGAAGAGAAGGTCATAGAAGAATTTGTACTAGAGAATAATACATTAAGAGATGTGGGAACTAAAGCACAAATTTGGTCTGGATTTTTAATGCCTATAATGAATGTAATAAGTAATTTTGGTTTTGGTGTTATAGCTATATTTGGTGGGATTTTAGCTACAAAAGGGAAAATTTCTGTTGGAATAATTTCTAGTTTTATATTTTATTCCAAACAATTTACTAGGCCTTTAATGGAAATAGCAGCAACTTATAATACATTACAATCTGGAATAGCAGGAGCAGAAAGGGTTTTTGAAATATTAGATGAAGAAGAAGAGAGAAAAGATTTTGTTAATGCAATCCAAGCAGATAATATAAAAGGAGAAGTAGAGTTTAAAAATCTTAGCTTTGAATATGAAAAAGATGAACCAGTACTAAAGGATATTTCCTTTAAAATAAAACCAGGAACGAACATCGCCTTAGTAGGTCCTACTGGTGCTGGAAAGACTACTATAGTCAATTTATTGACTGGATTTTACGAAGTGGAGACAGGAGAAATACTTATAGATGGAGTTAATGTTAAAGATTATAAAAAAGACAGTCTAAGAAATATTTTTGGAATGGTATTGCAAGACACTTATCTTTTTTCTGGAACTGTAAAGGAAAATATTAAATATGGGAAACTAGATGCTAGTGATGAAGATATAGTAAAAGCAGCTAAAATGTCTAAGGCAGATGAATTTATAAATAGATTGCCGGAAGGCTATGACACTATACTTACAGAAGGTGGAAACAATTTAAGTCAAGGGGAAAGACAACTACTTGCCATATCTAGGGCAATACTTGCAAATCCTTCTATACTTATATTAGATGAGGCCACTTCTAGTGTAGACACTAGAACAGAATTTAAAATTCAAGAGGCTATGGTAAGGCTAATGGAAAATAGAACCACTTTTATAATTGCTCATAGACTTAGTACCATTAGAGATGCAGATATTATTATGGTAATAGATAAAGGTCAAATAGTGGAATCTGGAAATCATAGTGAATTGATAAATAAAAAGGGATATTATTATGAACTATATAGAAGCCAATTTTTAAATATGGGGGAGGTGGTATAAATGATAATATATGAAATACCAGGGAGAGAAAATATAGAGATTGAAAATATTGTATTTGACTATAATGGGACTATAGCAGTAGATGGGAAATTAATAGATGGTGTAGGAGATTTATTTTTAGAATTAGAAAGGTATGTAAATATTTACATACTTACAGCAGATACCTATGGAACTGTAGTGGAACAATGCAAGGCCATTCCTGGGAAGGTGCTAACTTTTCCTAAAGAAAATGCAGGGGAGTCTAAAAAAGATATAGTTAAAAAATTAGGTAAGAAAAAGACCATGGTAGTGGGAAATGGCTTTAATGATATACCTATGTTCGAAGAGGGAATACTCTCTATAGCAGTTATAGAAGGTGAAGGCACTTCAGGAAAATTATTATCCCAAGCCGATATAGTAGCGAGAAATATTGTAGAAGCTATAGATATTATTTTAAGTAAAAATAAAGTAAAGGCTACATTGAGAAATTAGAAAACATGTCAAACGTTAGGGACAGTCCCTAACGTTTGATTTATATAATAGGTATGCAGGGCCTAACGTTTGATTTATATAATCTATGGAAATTTTAGAGATACATAATATAAAACTTGAAACAAAAGAAATTGATTAGATGAAGCCACTTCTAGTGTAGATACCAGAACAGGGTTTAAAATTCAAAAGGCCATGGTAAGACTTATGGAAAATAGAACAACTTTTATCATTGCCAATAGACTTAGTACTATTAGAGATGCAGATATTATAATGGTAATAGATAAAGGAAAAATAATTGAAGCTGGCAATCATATGAAATTAATAAATGCAAAGGGACATTATTAAGAATTATATAGAAGTTAATTTCTAAATATTGGGGAGTTAGGCTAAGGCCTAAACTCCCTTTTAAATTGGTAACATAGGTTACGGAATAAATATTACAATAGTAGTAAAATAATACATAGTGAATTAGTAGGATTAGGAGGGATTAGATGAACAAGTACTTTAATATAAATGATAAGGTGTATGATATAACGGAAAAGTATCCAGAAACTATAGATGTATTTGTAGCCAATGGTTTTGAACAATTGGCCAATGATAATATGAGAAAGTTAATGGGAAAGACTATATCTTTAGAAATGGCTCTTAAAAGCAAGAAAATTAATATAGATACATTTTGTAAAAAACTAATTGAGGCAATTGAAGAAAATAGAAAATCTGTAGATGATACATTAGTTTACAAAACAGAAAATGAAGAAAAAGATATTAGAATAGATGGAGTACTACCCTGTCCAGTAAGGGTACCACTATTAGATGTATTTAATAAATGGATGGAGGAAGAAGGCAGTAAATTAGACTATACAGTAGACTATGAACTTAAAGCTGCAGCTGGTGGTATAGATTGGTTAATAGAAAATATAGAAAATGCAGAATCTGAAGATGAGTTATCAGATTTATTTATTTCCGCAGGTTTTGATTTGTTTTTTGATAAAAAGTTAATGGGGAAGTTTAAAGAAAGAGGGACATTTGAAGATATTACAGCTTTTGATAAATTAAATTCAGATTTTCAAAATGAATATATAAACTTACAAGACCCTAAAGGAGAATACACAGTAATAGGCGTAGTACCTGCAGTATTTCTGGTCAATACTGAGGAACTTGGAGATAGGGAAATGCCAAGGACTTGGGAAGATATATTAAAACCAGAGTTTGAAAATTCAGTATCTCTTCCTGTAGGAGATTTTGATTTGTTTAATGCCATGCTTTTGACTTTGTATAAGGAATATGGAGAAGAAGGTATTAGAAAACTTGGAAAATCCATGTTAAAGAGTATGCATCCATCAGAAATGGTAAAATCCCATATGAAATCTGTGAGGCCTGCAGTGACTGTAATGCCATATTTCTTTACTAAAATGACCAAAAGAGGTGGGCCTATGGTGGCCGTATGGCCAGAGGATGGTGCTATTATTAGTCCTATATTTTTATTATCTAAGAAGTCTAAAAAGGATAAATTAAAACCCTTTGTAGATTTATTTGCTTCAGAAGAAGTAGGGGAAATATTATCCCATAATGGCAGATTCCCATCTACTAACCCAAATGTAGATAATGGCATACCTAGTGAGCAAAAATACCTATGGCTAGGTTGGGATTTTATTGAAGACCACAATATAGGGGATTTAATTATTAAATGTGAAAATATATTTAATGAATGGGTTGAGGAGTGATTAAATGAATTTAGTTACAGTTTCTGGTCCCCCTTCTTCAGGGAAGACCTCTATTATATTAAAAGTAATAGAAGCATTAAAAGCAAGTGATATTTCAGTAGGGGTAGTTAAGTTCGACTGCCTCTATACTGATGACGATATATTATATGAAAAGGCAGGAGTACCTGTCAAAAAAGGATTGTCTGGTTCACTTTGCCCAGATCATTATTTTGTGTCTAATATAGAAGAAGTAGTAAATTGGGGTATAGAACAGGATTTAGATTTATTAATTACTGAATCTGCAGGACTTTGCAATAGATGTTCTCCTTATATAAGGGATATAAAATCTATCTGTGTTATAGACAATTTATCAGGTATAAATACTCCAAAGAAAATTGGGCCTATGTTAAAATCGGCAGATATTGTAGCCATTACTAAAGGAGATATAGTCTCTCAAGCAGAAAGAGAAGTATTTTTATCTAAAGTAAATTCTGTAAATCCACATGCAATTACTATGCATATAAATGGTTTAACCGGACAAGGTGCCTATGAATTAAGTACATTATTATATGATGAGGATAAGAATATAGACACAGTTAAGGGAAAACAATTGCGATTCCCAATGCCTTCAGCCCTATGTTCTTATTGTTTAGGGGAAACTAGAATAGGTGAAGACTATCAAATGGGAAATGTGAGGAAGATAGACTTAGGTGATGAAGATGAATAATATATTAGAAAATAAGACATTAGAAGAATTATTGGGGGAATACCCTTTTGTCATAAATTATCTGGAAGAAAACAAATTAGATATATTAGGTTATGAAAAAACCACCTTTGCTCAGTACTTAAACCATTTTACTGAAGAAGAAATAGAAGAATGGGCCATAGATAAGGAAAAGATTATAGTAGATTTAGAAGAATATATTTCCCAAATGATAGAGTTTTTAGGATTGGAAAAGGACAATACTATAGAATCTTTAACTATATTAAAAGGCCAAGACAAGGATGGCAATCCAGAAGGTTTTGGAGAATTTTCTATAAATAAATCCGAAATTATTTCCATAGTAGGGCCTACTGGTTCAGGTAAATCCAGACTATTGGCAGATATAGAATGGACAGCTAATGGAGATACACCTACTAAAAGGAAAATCTTAATAAATGGGGAAAGGCCTGATACTAAATGGAGATTTTCCTCTAACAATAGATTAGTAGCCCAACTTTCTCAAAATATGAATTTTGTAATGGATTTAACAGTACAGGAATTCTTAGAATTACATGCCAGATCTAGAATGGTAGAAGATGAAGAAAGTATAATTGAAGAAATAATTCAGGCTGCCAATAATTTAGCTGGAGAAAAATTTGACTTAAACACTGCTATAACAAGCCTTAGTGGTGGACAATCTAGGGCACTGATGATAGCAGATACAGCCATATTGTCCTCAGCACCTATAGTATTAATAGATGAAATAGAAAATGCAGGTATAGACAGAAAGAAGGCCTTAAAATTACTAATAAGTAGCGACAAAATAGTATTAATGGCCACCCATGATCCAATATTAGCCCTAATGGCAGATAAAAGAATAGTAATAAAAAACGGTGGTATTGCCAAGGTAATAGAAACCACTGAAGAAGAAAAGAAAGTATTAGTTAAATTAGAAGAAATGGATAAAATGGTTCAAAAGATGAGAAACGAATTAAGAGAAGGGGGAAATATAAAATGCATGAAGGATGTTCCGGCTCTTTTGAAAATGGCAAAGAAGTAGTAGATAAAATTAGGATGATGGGATTTGCCAATCAACCAATGGCAATGCCACTATTTATTAAATGCACTGAATGTGGTGAAGAATTTGAAATGGAATGCCATGAGGGAAAATGCCCAAGCTGCCATATGGTATATGGAGTGACCCCCTGCCATGCTTTTGATCCAGACAATGTAATGGCAGCAGGGAAGGATTATTAATTTCGCAATTGTAAATTTCAAATTATATAATAAAACCATAGGCTCTTGGTTAAGGCCTATGGTTTTATTATGTTTTAAACTATTTAAATAGAGTATACATTGTTTTGTATTTATATATTATAATGCATTTTCAGTTTATGCTTAAAGTTTGTTTAGTGAAATTCCTAAAAGTTCTTGACATACTATACAAGCTTTAAATATGATATAAATATACTTTATTTAGGAAAGGGGAGGTTTTTTGAATATATTATTAAAAAAACTGAAGGAAGTATCTTTATCTGTTTTACCAATAACTATTTTAGTTGTTATTTTAAACTTTACTCTAGTTCCAATAGGAACTGAAGCACTCATTAGATTTATAATAGGTGCTGTATTCGTAATTCTAGGATTGGGGATTTTTTTGTTTGGAGCTCATATTGGTATTGGCCCCATTGGGAATCTTATGGGGGAAACTATAGCAAAGACAAATAAAGTGCATTTAGTTGGTATACTCGGATTTATTTTAGGATTTTTTATCACTATTGCTGAACCTGATTTACAGATACTTGCTAAACAGGTGAACCTAGCTTCAGGGGGGAAACTTTCAAGTTCACTAATTCTTATTGTGGTTTCAATAGGAGTAGGAATTATGGTTGCCATAGGTTTACTTAGGATATTATATGAAAAACCATTAAACAAGATATTTACATTAGTGTATTTTATAATATTTATTCTTGGCATAAGGGTTTCAGAAGAATTTTTAGCTATTTCGGTAGATGCATCAGGAGCTACTACTGGAGCTATGACAACTCCATTTATATTAGCCTTAGGATATGGTGTTTCTCGATTAAAAGGTGGGGAAACCTCAGAGGAAGACAGTTTTGGAATGGTAGGACTAGCCTCAGCAGGGCCAATTTTTGCCATTATGCTAATGAGTATAATAAAAGGCCTTACAGATATACAAGGTGAGGTAGAGGCTTTTATACCTAATACAGGCATATTAAGTCCATATCTTAGAGAACTTCCACATTTGTTAAAAGAATGTCTTTTAACTTTATTTCCCTTATTCATATTATTTTTAATTTTTGATAAAACTAAATTCAATTTAAATAAGAAAAACAAAAATACTATTCTAAAAGGACTTCTATATACATATATTGGTCTGACATTGTTTTTAGTTGGGGTAAATGCTGGGTTTATGGAAGTGGGAAGGACTATGGGTGAAGGAATAGCCATATCTTATCCTTGGCTATTGCCAGTTGTAGGTTTTTCATTGGGAATGGTAGTAGTACTAGCAGAACCAGCAGTTTATGTATTAACTGAACAGGTAGAAGAAGTCACTTCAGGACATATAAAAAAGAGAGTTATATTAGTAGCTTTATCTTTAGGAATTGCTTTTGCAGTTTCGATGTCTATGTTAAGAATTATGATACCTAGTCTGAAACTTTGGCATTTTCTATTACCAGGATTTGCATTAGGTGCTTTTTTATCTTATAAAGTTCCACCAATTTTTGTTGGTATTGCTTATGATTCCGGAGGAGTGGCATCTGGGCCTATGACAGCTACTTTTGTTTTAGCCTTTGCACAGGGAGCCGCCAATGCTATCCCAACAGCAAATGTTTTAATAGATGGTTTTGGTGTGATTGCCATGGTGGCCATGACTCCTTTAGTGGCAATACAAATTCTTGGACTTATATTTAAAATGAAAGCTAAAAAGGAGGGAAATTAGCTATGAATTTCATTGGAAATAGTTTAATTCTTTTTTGTTCAATATTAGATTTTGGCAAAGGAAGCAATGCATTAAAATTATCTGAAGAGTTAGGAGCAATGGGAGGAACTATCTTCTTGGGGAGAGGATCATTGAGGGCAGAATGGTTAAATATACTAGGAGCTTTTGATATAAGAAAAGAGATTTTTATGGCAATTATCGATGAAAAGCTAGAGGATGATTTTTATGATAAAATGTCCAAAAAGTTTTCTTTAAACAAACCTCATAATGGAATCGCTTTTTCCATGCCATTAAAATATTGTTTAAATCTTAAAGATTCTAAATATGTATCTAAACTTCAAAAGAAAGGTGTGAATAATGTGGATTATGAATCTATATTTGTTATTGTAGATAAAGGTTCTGCCAGTGATGTATTAGAGGCAGCTGAATCCGCTGGATCTACAGGTGGTACTGTGTTTCATGGAAGAGGTTCTGGAACTCAAGAAAAGGCCAAATTATTTAATATTGAAATTGAACCAGAGAAAGATATAGTTCTTATACTGTCTAAGGTAGAAAAAACTGAATCCATTGTAAGTGCCATAGGAGAAAGATTAAATATCAGTGAACCAAGTAATGGGATTATCTTTGCAATGGATGTAAGCAGGACATTGGGATTATATAACGAATAATTAGATAAATTTTTATAAATGAAAATAAAACTTAGATAAAAATCTATAGATTGAAATATATTTTAACCAGATAATTAAATATAAAAAATAGACCTAGAAGATTGGTCTATTTTTTTCTAAAATTTTATTTCCGTAACATAGGTTACCGAAATACTAGGAATTATATACTACAATATATCTATCAATAAAAAATTGGGAGGTATAAATTATGACTATGTTTTGTTATCAATGTCAAGAAGCAGCAGGAGGAAAAGGCTGTACAAAAGTAGGTATGTGCGGTAAGACAGCGGATTTAGCAGCACTTCAAGATTTAATGATATATTCCCTAAAGGGGATTGCTCAATTAGGAGTTAAGGCAGATGAAATGGGGATGGATTTAAAAGAACTAGATAGATTTATTATAGAAGGCCTATTTATGACTATTACCAATGCGAATTTTGATAAGGAAAGATTCTTTAAAAAAATAAAGGAAGCTCTTAAACTAAGAGATGAACTTAAGGCTGAATTAATAGCAAAGGGTGTAGAATTAGGAGAACTAGCTGATGCAGCTACCTTTACAGTAAACTCCAAAGATGAAATAGTATATAAATCTACTTCTGAAAAGGTTGGAGTGCTTGCTACAGAAAATGAAGATGTTAGGTCTTTAAGAGAATTAATCACCTATGGACTAAAGGGTATGGCAGCTTATGCAGAGCATGCTGATAATTTAGGATACTATGATCCTGAAATAGGCAAATTTATTAGAAAAGCATTGGCGGCCACAATGGATGATAGTTTAACAGTAGATGATTTAGTAGCATTGACATTAGAAACAGGTAAGTATGGTGTAGACACTATGGCATTACTAGATAAGGCCAATACGTCCACTTATGGCAATCCAGAAATAACCGAAGTAAATATAGGTGTTAGAAATAAACCAGCCATATTAATTTCAGGTCATGACTTAAAAGACTTAGAAGAATTATTAGAACAAACAGAAGGTAGTGGGGTAGATGTATATACTCATGGTGAAATGCTACCAGCCCACTACTATCCAGCCTTTAAAAAACACCATCACT
>CAZMBD010000049.1:0-17367 GCA_964564325.1 uncultured Clostridiaceae bacterium | reverse complement strand
ACTCATCATATTCTTTATCGTACCAATGTTCAACTTTGTTCATTAGACTTATCCCATTTCCATTAAATAACTTCTTGTTATTCCACCGTCCTTGAAACCATTTCTTAAATAAAATCTTTGGGCTATTTTATTGCTTAATGCTGTGTCTGTATGCATATATCTGTATCCTTTCGTTAAACAATATTGAATTATATGATCTAAAAATTCTGTTCCAATTCCTTTACCTTTAACTTCTTTATGAATACCAATCCACACTAAATAAATAATATTTTTCTCCCTTGCTCCTGTAAGATTATCTATGTATTTTATTTCTGCACTTCCCAATGCATTGTTATTTTCATCATATAATACAAACTTTTGCCTATTATCATCTAATTCAAATACCTTAATATAGCTATTATTTGGATACTCTAATTTCTTTTCTTTTATATTGCAAATATAGTAAATATTTTCATGTTCAATTTCAAACCCTTCTTCACATAATAGACTGTCTATATAATCAAATTTCTCATGTAGTTTCCCATGATTTCCATTACAACTCATGCCCATTGCATGATAAAATCCATATATATCTTTAATGTTATTCTTTTCAAAAAAATTCAAGGCTAAATATAATAGTGTTCTCCCAATATCAGTCCTTGTTTTCTCATAATATAAATTACGTATAACTCCTATATTAATATCTTCAGTAATCTTACCTGTTTCTGTAAAATGAAATGTAGGTATACCATATTGTATAAATCCCTTAATTTGATGGTTTTCTTTAGCAATAAAAACTTTATTTTCCCTAAAAATAGTTATTCCTTCATAAGTGTCATTAAATAAAGAACTTAGAAAAGATTCATATGTTGAATTGTAAAAGTATGGTACATTCTTTCCAATTTTATTCCAATACTTAAACAATGATTCTGCATTATCTCTATTTATTTCAATAATTTGCATTAAATATCCTCCTATGTTTTATGGTGATTTTAAAATAAGATTATCTTTTACATAAAAATAGCCCTAATGGTCATTTCTATGATGTGAATAGTACAAAGTACGTCTTCCAAATCTGAATACATTCATATGCTTTTTAATAGTGAATCTAGAATGTTGTTTTTTTAAGTGATACCTCAAAAATAGTTTCTTTCTTTATTGTACATAATATAAATATGAACCCATGATTAAATGCTTTTCTGTTTCTTTTTTATTAAGAACTTGAGAATAATAGCAATGAATATAACTACAGCAGTGGCCAAACCATATATTTGAATACTCGTGTACCAAGGTGCCGATTGAATTGCATATAAATCACGATGATATGTATAATCAAAATATTTATATATGCAATGGATCTATAAATGCACCAGCAAATGAACCAATTACATGATTTA
Organism: uncultured Clostridiaceae bacterium; assembly: GCA_964564325.1. GTDB lineage: Bacteria > Bacillota > Clostridia > Tissierellales > Tepidimicrobiaceae > JAAZMA01. The sequence goes on along the minus strand of CAZMBD010000049.1, from coordinate 15,991 downwards.
AAATAATATTCAACCTTTTAAGCATATTGTCCACCTCTTTCTATTCGTCAAATATAAATGATGTGTGGTTAATTATGTGTTATAAAAACTATTGTGGTGACCCCCGACATATTTGGGAAGACCGCCCCTCCCATTCAAGATTCGTGAATTATCACAACACGGGGAAAAAATGGCCGTGAAGATCGCTTCGCTAAAAAAACACGGCCAAATAATTTTTCCCCTTAGTTGGATAATTCTACGAATCTTTCATAGGTCGGTTCTTATCTTCCCAAATATGTCTCAGCTTACCAGCATATACAGGTTTTTATGTAGAGAATGGCAAATATAAGAACAGGTTCTACCCATGTTACTTTCAATGGCTATATAGGGTTTTTGTCTTGCTACATTCTATATTTAATATGTAAGTAAGCTAGAGGCATATTTATAAAGAAAAGGCTCGACTTATGAGAGATTTTTGCAAATAGCCGACTAAGGAAAAAAATTGTTTAGGTTTGTTTTAGCGAACGAAGTGAGCATACAAACCTAATTTTTTCCGTGTCGTGCTATTTGCCAAATCTCGAATCGGAGATACCGTTCTTTATAAATATGCCGGGGCTACCAATAAAATATGGTACACGTAATGGCAAACTCTTTGCTGCACATAAACCCACCTATATTCAATATTCAATATCATGCCTAAAATCCAATTCAATCTTTTTATTTTCCCATATCAGATAAGCGCTAAATAAGATTTCCATAATTATCATCATAATTGCAAGTATATAAGGTTCAAAACTTAAGCCAACTATTAAGGACAAGATTGGGACTAAAATGGCAAACACTGTATATGATTTAGATTTATACATCCAGCCATAGGGCAATAAATGTGCTCCAAAAATCATTGCTATTACCATTAGCATTTTTTCAGGTACTGTTGGATACACCCACATAGCTATTAATAAATACAAAATTTGATTTACAGAAAATAAAACACCTAGATTAGTCAATGGATTTTCTTTGTTTTGAAAATCTACTTTAATTATTTTTGATATGAAAAATGCTAAAGGCATTAAAGGTGCTGTGCATCAAAATGTAATTAGGTTTTTACTTAAAATAGGTAGGGTTGTTAAATGAACTATCAATACAGAAAACCAAATAATTACAGATGCTAATATAAAATGTAGTCCTCTCTTTTGTTCAATTGCACAATTAAAACGTAATTCTTCTAAATTCATAGGCCACCTCCGATTAATAATTTTATTTATACATTATAGTAGCTCCCCATTTTCATCATAAAAAGAATCGCAATATTTTATTTCTCCAGATACATCTCTATTAGACCCAAAAAACTTTATTTTTACATAAATGTTTTCAGAATGATTGTGAGACAATACTATATTGTATTTTGAGCCAGGTTCAAACCCAAATTGAGTATAATAGTCTCCCCCAATAAGTACAACCCACTTAAAACCACTTTCTCCAGCTTTTTTTAATCCATATTCCATAAGTTTCTTTCCAATTCCTTGACCTTGATAGGAAGGCTTAACTGCTATTGGTCCTAGTGCTAATCCTTCTTCTTTCCCTACTAAGGCCTTTAATAGTAAATTATAACCTAGCTCAGGAATAAAGCCAAAATCATTCCTCACCTTATCTGCAAATTCCCATTCGTTAAAAAGCTCATCCTTACCTGGTCTATAAAATGCCTCTTTTACAATAGTTTTTATTGCGTCTATATCATTATCATTTGCTTGTCTTATAATTATATTTTTCATATTGTCCCTCCTTCTCTAATATTTTTCCATAATTGCTCCCTCATTTGTTTTTTTATTTCTTTTCTTTTCCCATCTTATAAATAAGCAAGAAAAAAGTAATATCTGTACAATAATTTCTGGCAGCCCAACAGTGTTTTCCAAAACTGCTTGAAAAAAAGATACTTCAGTAATTCTCTCAATAAAATTTGGAATAGATACTAATGAACCAAGTGCAGTTAAACCAAATAATATGGTAAATAGCAAAAGCCATCCTTGTTTCTCTTTCATAAAAATATTCTGAAATGGATAGAGTAGTGCTGCTAAAATAGCTCCCCGTAATATTTGAATAAACATGGAATACATTACAAGAGGATGATCTAGTGGTCGAAAAAGCTCAAAGTATTCCTGAACTTTAAATGCCCTCTCATAATCCTGTAATTGAAAGAAAATCACTCCTATAACAGTATAAGTTAGAACATGAAGTATTGTGAATCGAATAAAATACCCTCCACATCTTTTACTCATAATAATCCACCTCTTCCCTAATGCTATGCTCCCAACGAAGAAATAACCATGAAAACAACATAACCTGAACTCCCCCCGCTAGTAGTACCATAAAATGTTCCACGAAAGTAGTTTCAGTATAAATTAACCCTTCAATTGAACCAGGTAAGGGTTCAATTGATCCTAGAATTACAAGTCCCCACAGTGCTCCAAAAAGAATCAATCCTCCACGATTACCCTTAACAATACAATCATAAAATGGATAAAGAACAAAAGCTAAAACAACACCACGTAATCCTTGTGAAAATAGCACCATGAAATTCAAAGGTCTATAGGGTTTGTAAAATTCCAAAGCTACTCTATTTGAAACAGGTAACACGTCTTGTATAAACAAAAATATCATGGCTATTATACTATAAGTAATCATATGGATAACAGAAAATCTCCCAATATAATTCCATAATTGTTTATTTGCAATTCTTTTCATATTTTTCCTCCCTCTTATTTACTTTTCCAATATAACAAAATAATCACACCAATCAAAAGTCCTGCCATACCAATAATTCCTGTGGGACCTGGCCCCCATAATGGGTTTATCCCTGAAACTGCCACAAGTGCTGGCCACTCTCCTATTACATTAATTGAACCATGTAGAATACTTGCAGGAATTATACTATTTGATTTTATGGTTACATAAGATAACCATATATCTAGAACTACACATACCAAAATCATCATTATAATTCCAGTATAGGGAGCACCCCAGTAATCTAAGCCATAATTAAACCCCAAATATATAAGTGGAGCATGGGCTAATCCCCAAAGTATACCATTTAATAAAATTGCTCTTTCCTTATTAATAAGTTCCATTAAAATTGGCAGCAAATAACCACGCCATCCTATTTCCTCACCAAAGGCAAATATAGTTACAGGTATAATAAATGGAGAAATTAAAATTCCTACAATTCCAATTTTAATAATAGAATCAAGGGTATGGGGTAGATTTGATGGAAATCCAAACTTACCATATGTTTCTACTAGCTTTGCTGCACTTAAATCTAGATGATTTGGAAATATTAAAAAGTATAGTATTGCACCAAAAAATATTAAAGTACTAGGTAAAAATGCTGCTATTAAATATATTCTCCAGTTTTTACGAAAATTAGGCTTTATCATCCACGGTGATTTATCTTTAGTAATTACTCTAGTAAAAAAATTAGATAAAAGTGGGAAAAAGCTAAAAAATGAAAGCAATACAGAATAGGATGTTTTAATAATTGAAAGAATCCAGCTAATTAAAACAAATCCATAAACAAATGCTAAATAAATAATTGCTCTCTTTCTAAATAATTTCTTATATAATAATATACTATTTTCATTAATGTTTATGTTCATAAAATCCTCCCATTCACATATTTTGAATATATCATTAACTCGTGAACTATACTATTATATTCTACATTTTTATCTAAATTCCTTCTTTATTTTTAATTTAAAACAAGAACAAAATTCTATTTAAACTATTCTCTGATATTTTTTTAACAACAATCTATATTTTAATATAAAAAGGGTATAATTTAATAAAAGGAGGTTTTAATTATGACTACTAATCATGTTGAAGAACTAAAATGTTTACAAGAATCCTATGGAAATTTGGCAAAAAATTGTCCAGATGTTATGGAAGCTTTTGGTGCTCTTCATAGTGCAAGTACAAAAGATGGTGCATTATCTCTAAAAACTAAAGAACTAATCGCTTTAGGAATTGCTATTGTAGTAAAATGTACAGGCTGTATTCAAAGCCACGTAAAAACTGCTATCGATGCAGGTGCTACTCGTGAAGAAATAGCCGAAACAGTAGGAGTTGCTATTCTAATGGGTGGAGGCCCAGGTACTGTTTACGGTGCTATGGCTTTAGAAGTTATGGATCAATATTTAGCCAATAAGTAATCACTAAAAAAGCAGCTTGGGAATATGACAGTAGAATAGACCTTTTGTCATATTCCCATTAAAGCTTTTTATATAAGGTTTTCATTTCTTCTACCACATTCTCGTCTACATTTTTTTCACCATAGCGAGTATTAATATAGATATCCCTTATATCTTCAATTTCATCACTAAAAATCTCTTCTGCTTTTTCGTTTACTTCAAAAGAAGTATCTGTTTCTAATACTTCTATATCTGATTTCCCTAATTTTTCTAAGTATCGCCTATAATAATATCTAATTTGCTGCCCAAATTCCTTAGGATATTTTTCTCTATTAAATATTCCACGTTTTTTCTTTTCTTTTTGAATATATTCTCGTTCTTCAGTAAATTCTTCGTCTATATAATTTCTGTCTCCAGCTCTAATAATTATTTTATAAATAATATATATTAAAACTCCCAATAAAACTATTCCTAAAACCTTTTTAATTATTGGAAATACATTTAAGAATTTTTCCCCTATTTCCTCAGATACTTTCAAAGTTTCCATTTCTGGTAAATCTCCCATTACCATATCTAAATCTACTTCTTCTTCTACAATTTCTACTGGATCTGGTGATATCCAAGTACCAAACAAGTAAAGAGGATAAAAAATTGCATAAATTATCGTATCTAAAACTTTACTAATGCCTGTCCAAAGAAATGTCCTTAGTTTTTTAAATGTAGCTATAGAAAATACTATGGCCATAAATATTAAATATCTAATATTATTTTTTCGTATCTTTTCCATATCCATACCAGAATCCAAATGTCTAATAGTCCTTGTAAGTATTACAGAAGAAAGAATATGAATTATAATGAAAGGGGCAGCATGGTCAATAGAACCTTCAAAACCATCTAATAATATCCTAAAATAAAGTACTACTATATAAAATAAATAAGTCTTTTTAAATGTAGCCGCATACTGATAATAATTTCCTCTTAATAAGGATTTTTTAATATACAAAAATATAAATAGGCTAGATATGGTTATAAAGAAAATCGAAGCCTTATCACTATAAAATCTTATTGGTAAAAATAATAATAATATAATAAGATTAAATATTTTATTTTTATCACAAATCAAAGCACAAATTAATGAGATACCAATTATCCAAATAAACACTATAAAAACTTCATTAATAGGGGCAAAAAAAGCAAACATCAACCACAATGAATATAAAAATGAAACTATTGATATTAGTTCTATTAAAATAATTTCTACCATATTATCTACTCCTATACTTAATTATATCTTTGTGAAGTTTTTCTAAATATTCATCTTCTAAGGATATAACTACTGTTCTACTGACAGTTTTATTTAATGTATTTATAGATTCTATATAAGTATCTAAAATCCTAGGTGTAATAATCACCACCGTAGTATAATTTCCTTGTTTTTTTGCAATATTTCTGATGGTATTTTCAAAAAATGTATCTACTTTATAGCTTAATCGACCTAATATCTCAATGAAATTTTCCAAATGCTGTTCTCCTAAACCTGTATGATAGTAATATCCTTTTTCATAGATAGATAAGTCATTGTGGGCATTAGTAGCAAATCCATAGGGTATTTTTTCACTTTCTAATTCCTCCATAACTCCTCTAGCTATGGATATACACTTTTCTATTAAATCTTCTTCTATGGGCTGCCAGCTAGGCTTCATAGTTTCAGTATTTAAAACTACTAAAACACTATTATCTGTAGTAAAGTCGAAATTTTTAACCATTAGCTTATTATATTTCATAGAAGAACCCCAATGAATATATCTTTCTGGTTCATTTCCTGTATATTCTCTTATACCTATAGTCATCAAGGGATCGTCTATTATCCATCTCTTAACAGATATATCTCCATTTAAAGATCCTATAGGCGCAATTTCTTCTTGTAAATCTAACTTTTCAGGAAGTACTACAATTTCTTTTTTTATTTTTGTATATTTATTCTTAAATTTAAATCCTATAAAATCTCCTAAATCAAAATCTACATTTTCTATATTGTAAAGACCTCTTTTTTCTCCTATAATTTTATAACCTCTTTTTACTCTTTGATAAGGCATAATAAATATAGTATATCTATTAGCTACCATATTAAAGCCTTTTGGAAACTTTTCATTTACTTCTAAAAAAGGTACTGTCAAAAATTTGTTATTTTCTAATATGGAATATATTTGTATTTTTTCTCCTATTTCTGCCACATTGTTTTCTATTTCCATCCTATAGGACAGATTTGTATACCCCTTGGATAATGTCCATTTATTGATTAAATAAATAAGGAGTATTATGCCTGTCAAAACCCAAGCCATAATTAAATCTCCTCCAATGGTACCTTTACATTCTCTACTATTTCTTTAATCAATTCAATAGAATCTTCTATATTATCCATACTAGGAGCTATTATCCTATGATTTAATACATAAGGAGCTATATATTTTATATCTTCAGGCAATATATAATCTCTGCCATTAATTGCTGCATATGCTTGAGAAGCTTTGAAAAGTGAAATAGAACCTCTAGGACTAACACCTAGTGCAATTTCTTTTTTGTTTCTTGTTGCGCTTACTATTTCCACCAAATAGTCCATTACATCTTCATTAGCTGACACCTTAGATACATTTTTTAATAGATAATTTAATTCTTCCTGATTAATTATAGGCCCTATATGATCAAGTGGATTATCTACATTTTTAGTAATTATAGTCTTTTCTTCTTCTTTAGTAGGATAACCTAATTTAATTCGCATAAAAAATCTATCTAATTGAGCTTCTGGAAGCGGAAATGTACCATAGGATTCTACTGGATTTTGAGTTGCTAATACCATAAAAGGTAAATTTAATTTTCTAGTTTGTCCATCAGAAGTTATTTGTTTTTCTTCCATAGCCTCTAAAAGTGAAGATTGCGTTCTAGGAGTTGCCCTATTTATTTCATCTGCAAGTACTATATTAGAAAACAATGGACCTTCTCGAAACTCGAAATCTGAAATTTTTTGATTATAAAAATTCATACCTGTAATATCCGAAGGCAATAAATCCGGTGTGAATTGAATTCTTTTAAAAGGCAAGTCCAAAGTCTTAGAAAAAGCTTTTACCATCATAGTCTTTCCTGTCCCTGGTATATCTTCTAATAATACATGTCCTCCTGCTAAAAAGGATACCATTATTAATTCTATCTCCTCATCCTTTCCAATTATTACTTTTGACACATTTTTTATAGTTTTTTCTTTGAATTCTAAAAATTTTTGCAATTCCATTTATAAAGCCCCCTTTTTTACATGCTTGTCCAAAATGTTTTTATAATTTAATTAATTTAATTATAATTATAGATAGTCCAAATAATAAAGCTAAAAATAAAATTAAACCTAATGGCCTGCCTATATTAATAGTCCAGCCAGTACCATAACGTTTCTTTACAAATAAAGAAATATCCTCCGAATTACAATATATAGTATTGCCTAGTTTCCATAAATCATCTTCACTTTTGGTCTGAAATTCTAATGTTTCATCTTTGTCCACTATTATAACTTTACTATCCATCTTGTCCCAATTTTTTTCTTTCTTTAATTTTCTAGCTTTATAATTTGATCTTAGATAAATTAAGAACAACAATGCTATGTATAAAAGTATAGATAATAGCTGAAATTTTATATTATAGAAATAAAAAACTAATATACTTAATATTATTAAAGCAATTGCACCTACAATTTTACTAATTTTATCATATTCCTCATATAATTCTTGTACCTCTTTATAATATTCTGCATCTCGTGGTACCTTAACACCAAATAATATAGTTTTACTTGTAGCCTTTGGAGTTATGATTTGCATTCTTAATATCATTGAAAGTGCAAAACTATTAACTAGAGTTAAAATTAACCTTTTAAACAATTTATCACCTCAAATAATAGGTCAAACAAAAGGGACTGTCCCTTTTGTTTGAATTAATTAGCATTATTCTCTGCAATTTTTGCTATTAGTTGTGATGCTAATTTCATAGATTCTACTGGAATGAATTCATATCTTCCGTGGAAATTATATCCACCTGTAAATAAATTTGGGCAAGGTAGACCCATATAGGAAAGTCTGGCTCCATCAGTGCCGCCTCTAATAGGTTGAATATGAGGTTCTATGCCAAGATCTAACATAGATTTTCTAGCTAATTCTATAATTTCCATATGAGGTTCTATTTTTTCCTTCATATTATAATAAGAATCTTTTATTTCTATATTGATGATATTTCCATATTTATCATTTAAAAAATCAACTACTTTTTGAATATGGTTTTTCTTTTGTTCAAATTTTTCCATAGAATGATCTCTAATAATATAATTCATCACAGTATAATCTACACTACCATTAATATCGTCCAATAAATAAAAACCTTCATAACCTTCTGTATACTCTGGTTTTTCATTTACTGGTAGCATATTTTCAATTTCCATAGCTACTCTCACAGAATTTACCATAATACCTTTAGCTGTACCTGGATGAACATTTTGGCCTTGAATTTCTATTTTTACTGAAGCTGCATTGAAATTTTCATATTCTAATTCTCCTAAAGGTCCACCATCTACAGTATATGCAAAATCAGCATTAAATCCTTTTACATCAAATTTATCTGCTCCTCTACCAATTTCTTCATCTGGTGTAAATCCAATTTTAATATCTCCATGTTTAATTTCTGGATGATTAATTAGGTATTCCATAGCATCTATTATAGCGGCTACACCTGCCTTATCATCTGCACCTAATAGCGTAGTTCCATCTGTGGTAATCAATTCTTTACCCACTAAATCTTTAAGATATGGAAACTCTTTTTCTGTCATGGTGTATTGATCATTTAGTTTAATATCTCCACCTTCATAGGTAAAAATCTTTGGATTTATACATTTCCCATCTATGTCTGGACTAGTATCTAAATGAGAAATAAAACCTATAGTGGGTACTTTTTTATCTATATTAGATTTAAGAGTAGCATATATATATCCATTTTCATCTTGCTTAACATCTTCAAGGCCTAATTCTTTTAATTCTCCTACTAATAATTTACCTAATTCTAATTGGCCCTTAGTACTAGGACAAGTATTGCTATTTTCATCAGATTTAGTATCTATTCCTATATACTTTATAAACCTTTCTACAATTTTATCCATACAATCATCCTTTCAAAAAATAATCTATATAATTATGATATTATAATACGGTATGAATGACAAGCATAATTATTGAGAAAACTCCCACTATTCCCATTAATGGAAGGATAAATTTCAGCCACTTATCATAAGTTACATCCACCATTTCTAAAGTTGCTAAAATAAGCCCTGTAGGAGTTATAAAAGCCATCCAGCCTTGACCCCAATTATAGGCAGATACTACTACAGCTCTAGATATGCCTACAGTATCAGCTAAAGGTGCCATTATAGGCATAGATAGTGTAGCTAAACCTGATGAAGATGGTACGAAAAAACCTAGAATACTAAATAATAGCATTTGTACAGCTGCGAATACTCCTGCATTCATATTTCTAATTATAGAGGACGTGTAAAATAGCAATGTATCGGAAATCATTCCATTATCCATTACTATATTAATAGCTCTAGCAACTCCAATAATTAATACTACACCTATTAAATCTGCTGCTCCATCTAAGAAAGTATTCACCGCTTCCTTTTCCGGAAGACCAGATAGAAATATAATTATTATGGCTACAGCTAAAAACAATGCTGACATTTCCGGGAACCACCAATCACCTGAAGATACTCCCCAAATCATAATTGGAAAAGCTGCTAAAAATATTATAAGGATTAAAATTCTTCTCCAATCAAATGGAATTACATTATCTGGATCATAGTCTTTTAAAAACCTTTCTTCAATTTTGTCCATATCTTCATAGATTAAGGAATTTCTCGGATCCTTTTGAACTTTCCTAGCATAATAATAGATATAAATAAGTGTTATTATCATAGCTAACACTAAAGATATAGCCCTAAATGTAAGTCCCTCATTGAAAGATATACCTGCTGCATTAGACGCTATAACTACAGAAAATGGATTTACAGTTGAAAACATGGTTCCAATTGAAGAACCCATATAAATTGCAGCAATACAAACTATGGCATCATAACCACTGGCTATAAATATGGGCATTAGTATAGGATATAGGGCAATAGTTTCTTCTGCTAATCCAAAAGTAGTACCACCTAGTGCTATTAATAGAGAGATAATTATTACTAACATAAACTCTTTTCCCTTAGTCCTTTTAGATAATGCCGCAATACCTGCATCAAAAGTACCTGTTTTGTTAATCAATCCAATAATCCCACCAAGTATTAAGACAAAAACCATAATATCTACAGTATCCATAACACCTTGAACTGGAGACATTATAATTGGTATTAATCCCTGAGGAGACTGAGCTATCCGTTGATAGGTATCTGGAATTGAAATAGGTTTTCTAATACTACCATCTTTAAATTTATTTACATCCATTTTAATATTTAAACTATCCAATGTATCCTGGGTAGCTGGAACCGTAGTTGTATTCCCTTCATGATCCTCTATTACAAAAACGTCCATTTCACCATCATATACTAATTTAGAATAAAGTCCTGCTGGTACTATATAGGTAAGAAACGCTGCTAATATTAAAACTATAAATAAAACTGTAAAAGCCGTTGGAAATTCTAATTTCTTTTTCTTTTTATTCATTTCCTCACCTCTAAATTAAAATTTATTTTGTAATTTTATTTTTTCCAAAGGTTTTAATTTTATCCATAAGAATAATTTGAATTAAATATTGATTTAGTAACCACCTTAGTGTATACTATACTTAAATTAATTAAATAAAGGAGCAAAAGATTATGAACACAATTGAAGCCTTGCAAAAAATAGGTTTTACTTTATATGAAGCGAAAGTTTATAAAGCATTGATTAGTAATCCTAATTCTACTGGTTACGAGCTATCTAAACATTCACAAGTACCAAGAGGTAAGGTATATGAGGTCTTAGAGAGTTTAGTTGAGAAAGGAGCTGCATTAATAATAAATGAACCTGAAAAACAAATATACCAACCCTTGCCCTATGAACTACTTCTTTCTAGGCACAAGAATGAAGTAAATGAAGTGATTTTCAAACTAAATACTGAGCTTCAAAAATTAGAAAATCTAAAAGAAGAAGAACCCTTTATAAATCTAAATAACCACAAACAAATATTTTTACGAGCAGAAGAGATGTGTAATGAAGCTAAGAATAGTATCTTGGTTACTGGATTTGAAAATGAACTATTATCTATAAAAGGTCACTTACAAGCTGCAGAAAAAAAAGAAATTGCAGTATTTGCTCTGGAATTTGGAGATTGTGATTTAGGCTTAGACAAGCAATTTTTCCATTATATAAGCCCATTGCAAGAAAAGCAAATTTCCCTTTATGGCCGATGGTTTGCAATTGTTAAAGATACTAATGAATGTCTATTAGCTCAAGTCAAGCAAAATAACACTACTGGTGTTTGGACTAAAAACATGGCCATGGTATTAGCTATAACCATGTGGCTACAACACGATATTATGGTACATGTAATGGAAAAGGAGGTGGATGGAAAAATAATAAATCAAATTTCAACAAAAGCAAATCTTACACTAAAAGAACTATGGAGTCTAGGTATGAAAGGAGAATTGTAATAATGAAGGCAAAGTCAGATAAAGTTATAAATATCTTGGAGGATTTTACTAAATCTTATATTAAAAAAACAAAAAATTTAATAGATTTTAAATTTGGTTTTAAAGTTGATGAAGATTTTTATATAGTAGATATTAAAGAAGATCAGATCTTTAATATAAGTAAATCCAATGAAGTATTAGAAATATTTAGTTTTGTTACAGATATAAATACTCTAGAGAAAATATATTCAAAAGAAATGTCAGCCATGGCAGCTATGGGTAGAGAATATTGGAGTGACAAAACTCCATTAGATTTTATAAATTTTGAAAAAATACCTCAAAACATTAATCCATTAAAATTTATTTTTAGCTATTTTATTTTAGACCAACCAGAAAAAATTAAATTAGGAAAAGAACATGCTCGAATTGTTCATGGTGGATATGCTATTCCCATAGTTTATGATAAGGGCCTCAGAACTGGATGGTATAGAGTTGAAAAAGGTATGATTATTAATGAAGAAGAAAATCAGCAAACAAACCCTTTTTCAACATTAGTTATTGCTATAAAAGGTAAGGGACAAGTTAAAATAGGTGATGAAAAGTATAATTTTGAAGATGGAGATGCTTATTATATAGATAAAAATGTTCACCATAGTTTCTGGACTGATGAAGAAGAAGGATTAGATTTTATAATTATAATGTATGGTGAAGGAGCATAAAATATATCACGGTGTGCGTAGGGCCAGACCTGCGTGTCTGCCCGTTTTAAATATGACACATTCTTTCCTATTATGTACAATAAAAAATAAATTAAGGGTTGCTTAAGCAACCCTTATATATAAATCCTTTTTTATTTTATCATTTCTGTATCTAAAATTATATAATTAGCTCTATGAATATACAAAGACTTGCCGTCGATATTAAGTCTTGTCATCTTAGGTAAATCATCAGGAACTGTTACATAAACATTTTTACCTTGATAAACAGCTAGAGGAATTCCCATTTGACTAGAAATAATAATGGTTTTTTCTTTACCAATTTTATTTTTTATATTATTAATAAATCTATCCATGGGAACAAATCCCCCACCTCTGCCTACGGTTATATCCTCAGGAACTTCAAAATCCTCCACCATATCCAATCCATCTTCTGCAAAAATAACAGTATTTCCTACTTGAAACATTTGCTTTCCGTTTACAGTTATTTCAAGTACTCCAGATTGATATCCTGTAGATGATGGGTCTATATTAGCCTCATTTTCTAATACACCTACTGTTACTTTGTTTCCTTCCATTTCTAAAGTTTTATTAGCATAGTGGTCATAGGCCGAAATAGTGAAATGTATACCTACTAATTCACCTTTAATAGTTTTAAGCTTGTCTCTAATTTGAGCACAGCCTGTTAAACTAAATATAAATATACCTATTATAAGTATTAATGCAATTTTTGATTTTTTGTTTAGCTTTTTCATCTTTTTCTCCTTTTTTAAAATAGTTTTTACAAAATAAAGATTATTTCTCACACAATATTATAGCATAGATTATAGGCAATGCATATGTTCTTCTGCTTCACTACCTTTCACTACATAAGCTTGGCCTTTTGTAAAAAAAATTGAATTAGAAGTATAACTAGGATCAGCATCTTTATTATAATTTATTTTTTTAATTATTTCATCTTTATTGTGGCAAATATCATACCCATCAAATTTAAAACTAATGATTCCCTTTCCCTTTGTAAATGAAACAAATTCTTTTGTATAATCCATAAAGGTAGCTACTGGTCCCCTTCCTATTATTCTGATTTTATCTTTAAGTATTTCTGGAGTATTAAAAGAACCATGTAATTTTTGTATATCTGATATAATTCTCCCCATATAAGCTAGTTCTGCTTCTATTTTAAAACTATAATATGGTTCCAACAATTCATTTTCAGTTTTCTCTAATCCTTGTCGTAATGCTCTATAATTTGCCTCCCTAAAATCTCCTCCACTAGTATGTTCTTTATTTCCACGGCCTGTTAGCAAAGTAATCTTTATATCCGTTATAGGTGAACCTGTTAATATTCCCCTATGTGCTTTTTCATAAATATGTGAACGAATAAGGTTCTGCTGCCCTATAGATAAGTCTTCAGTGGAGCACAGGCTTTCAAATAATATTCCACTATCCCTCTCCCCAGGTTCTAAATTAAGATGTACTTCTGCATAATGACCCATAGGTTCAAAATGACCATATCCTATTGTTTCCTTATTTATAGTTTCTTTATAAAATATTTCACAAGGTCCAAAGTCTATATTTAAATCAAATCTCTCTTTTACTAGTTTTTTTAATACTTCTAACTGAATTGTACCAATAATATGAAGGTGAATTTCTTCTAAATTTTCATCCCATACAACATTTAAAACAGGATCTTCTTCCTCTAGAATTCTGAAATATTTTAAAACATCTCCCGAATTTAATGTATTATCAAATATTACTTTGGATTTTAAAGTTGGTACCATTTGATATTCAAATTTTTTCTTTAAAGTCCCAAGGCCTTGTCCCACTTTTGTTTGGCTTAAACTAGGAACTGCAAAAAGTTCTCCTGCTAAAACTTCATCTTTCATTATGAATTTATTCCCATTGTAAATTCTAATTTCATTAACCTTTTCATAAATTCTATTATCCTCATCTCCATAGGATATTTCGTCCTTTACCTTTAATCCACCACTAAGAGCCTTTATATAAGTTACTTTAGTGCCTTGTTCATCATAACGTATTTTGTAGACATAACCACTAAAATCCCCTTTAGTCGAATAATCCGTATATGTTAACAAATGAAATTTATCTAAAAAATCTACAATTCCAATATCTTGCAATGCAGATCCACTAAAACAGGGAAAAATTTTGTTTTCTTTAATCATGTTTTTCATACTATCTAACCATAATTTTTCATCGTATGCATCTTCCAAATATTTATCTAAAAGATATTCATCTTGCATTGCGATAAACTCTATTAATTCCTCTGACATTTCTCCTTTATTAAATAATTCTGTAATGTAGCAAGTGTTTTCTGTTAAATTAGAACGGATTTCTTTCAGTACTGCATGAATGTCTACACCTACTCTATCTATTTTATTTATAAAGAAAAAAGTAGGTATCTTATATTTTCTAAGTAATTGCCATAGAGTTTCTGTATGACTTTGTATCCCTTCAGCACCATTTACAATAATAATAGCATAATCCATAACTTGAATAGCTCTTTCCATTTCTGAAGAAAAATCTATATGCCCTGGCGTATCTATTAAATAATAAGTAGAACCTTTATAATTAAATATACCTTGGTCTGAAAATACTGTAATACCCCTGTCTTTTTCTATACTATGACTATCTAAAAAACTATTTTTATGATCAACTCTTCCTCTTGTCTTTATACTCTCTCCATAATAAAGAATTTGCTCTGCAAATGTAGTTTTGCCAGCATCTACATGAGCCAATATTCCAACTGTTTTCTTCAACTTTTACCTCCTTATAACTGTTGACTTTATCTATTCTTATAAAGGCTATTATACCATATACAAAAATAACATTTTATAATCATTATAATATTACTGCATTTTATTATATAATGAAATAAAAGAAAGTTTTCATTGGAGGTATGTTTCATGTATAAACAAGATTATATAATGCGTCAAATTAGAGATTTAGTAAGATTTTTGGCTAAAATATTTTTGAATAAGGATGTGGCAATCTACCAACTGCCAAATGTAGGAGAATATACAGATACTGATTATCTATATAAAGAATTACTTTTTTTATTAAATCAAGGAAAGATAAATGAGGCTGAGAACTTATTATTTGAAAATCTAGATGCAGGTAATGAAAGATATATAGAATTAGCTCTAGATTTCTATGAAAGATTAAACAATTTTAGCGATGATTATTTAAAGGAAAATAATTTCACCAGAAAAGAAATAGAAGAGGGATTAAAGGAATTGACCGAAAAATTTGGTTGGGAGATATTCTAAATAAGGAGCTGTGACAGCTCCTTATTTTTTATACTATTCCCTTATTATTTAAAAATTCCTTATATGCCATATCAGATTTTAATATGTGATTTTCTATCCAATCAGCTATGAAAATTACTAATTCCATCCCAACCTTTTTTT
>CAZMBD010000048.1:0-17686 GCA_964564325.1 uncultured Clostridiaceae bacterium | reverse complement strand
CCTAATCCAGCGGAGCTTTTGGGTTCAAATAAAATGAAGTTTTTTATAGAAAGTATGATTGAGAAATATGATATGGTGATATTAGATTCTCCCCCTATAGGTTTGGTAACGGATAGTGCTATATTATCTACTATTGTAGATGGAACTATTTTAGTATGTGCCGTTGGGGAGACAGATATTAATGCTGCCAAAAGAGCTAAAGATTTACTGAATAGAGTAAATGCCAATATTTTAGGTATAGTGCTGAACAAGGTACCTATAGATGATAATGGGTATTACAAGTATTACTATAGTGAATATTATGGTAGTTCTTATTATTAAAGTGGTAAAAGGGGTAAAAAAGCAAAATGATTGATATCCATAGTCATATATTACCTAATGTAGATGATGGAGCCAGGTGCATAGAAGAATCCGTAGATATGGTTAAAATATATTTGGACAATGGAATAAAAAAAGTCATAGCTACTCCTCATTATATTGAAGGATATAAAAATAATTCTAAAGAACAAAATATGATAGTTTTGGAAAGACTTAGGGAAGTTCTTTACCAAGAGGGATTGGACATTGAAATATATATGGGCAATGAAATATATGCTACTAATGAGATATTTAAATTTTTAGAAGAGAAGAATGTGGCTACTTTAAATGACTCAAGATATATACTTTTAGAGTTTCCCATGTTTGATATGCCTATTTTTGTAGAGGATTTAATATATAAATTACTTCTAAAAGATTATGTACCCATAATTGCTCATCCAGAAAGGAATAAAAAGATAATAGATGATCCTAATATATTATATAATTTAATAAATAAAGGGGCATTAGCTCAGTTGAATCTACCTAGTTTAGAGGGTAGATATGGTGATGAGATAAAGACTACAGTAGAGATACTTTTAAAACATAATATGATTCATTTTGTAGGTACTGATGCACACTCTAAATATGAAAGATCTCCTAGAGTTAATAATAGTTTAAATATATTGAAGGATCTGGTAGATGATGAAACCTTTGAACAAATTACCTGTACAAATCCATCTAAGGTAATAGAGGATAGAGAGATTCATCCTAATGCACCAATAGAATATATTAAAAAAAATAGCTTTTTTAATTTCTTAAAGGTTAAGATGTACTAAAGACGGTTCTTTCTATAAAAAAATAATATATGATAAAAATTAATCTTGCATAAATTAAATTATAGTGCTATACTATTTAAGAAAATAAAAAGAATCTTTAAATCAGTCCAGAGAGGCTGGCAAGATTGTGGAAATTAATAAACTATTATTGTGCTTAAAACTTCTTGCTGCCTGTAAGAAGTTTTTTTATATCTTAAATCTTGCCTTTAAATCAGTCCAGAGAGACTGAAAAGGAGACTAATAATCTCCTTAAACTAAAAAAAAGGAGGTTTTTTTATGACTGAAAATATTATGGAAAATAAGACAGAAACAAAATTAGTGGAAGGTTCAAAAAAGAGTATATTAGCACTTCAACATTTAATTGCCATGTTTGGCGCTACAGTTTTAGTACCTATACTAACAGGATTTGACCCTTCAGTGGCACTATTTACAGCTGGACTTGGCACATTAATATTTCATTTATGTACTAAGGGTAAAGTTCCAGTTTTTTTAGGCTCATCTTTTGCATTTATACCTGTAATTTTAACAGTAAAAGAAATGTATAATGGAGATTTGGCTTATGCTCAAGGTGGAATGGTTGTAGCAGGTTTAATATATGTAATTTTCTCCTTTATCATTAAAAAGGTAGGAGTAGAAAAAATTCAAAAATATCTTTCACCCCAAGTAATAGGACCAATGATCATAGTAATAGGAATGAATTTAATACCTACAGCTTTTGGAATGGCTAGTGAAAATCTATGGATAGCTGCAATTACACTAGGAGTAACACTACTGGTAAATTTTAAGGCCAAAGGATTTTTCAAACAATTATCCATTTTAACAGGAGTTATAGTAGGTTATTTAATATCTTTAAGAATGGGTATAGTAGATACAGCAATAATAAAAGAAGCTCCAATATTGGCAGTACCAGCCTTTAGATTACCTAAATTTGATATAGGAGCCATTGCAATTATAGCACCAGTGGTATTAGCAGTATTTATGGAGCATTTAGGAGACATAACTACTAATGGACAAGTAGTAGGGAAAAACTTTGTAGAAGATCCAGGATTAAATAGAACATTATTAGGAGATGGATTAGCCACTACTGTAGCAGCATTTTTAGGTGGACCTGCCAATACAACTTATGGAGAAAATACAGGAGTATTAGCTATAACTAAAAACTACGATCCATCTATACTAAGACTTGCAGCAGTATTTGCCGTAGCCCTAGGTTTTGTATCTAAAGTAGGTACAGTATTAACTACCATCCCAACTCCAGTAATGGGTGGTATAAGTCTAATGTTATTTAGTATGATTTCCCTAATAGGTGTAAAAACCATAAAAACAAATGAAGTAAAGTTCAACTTAAAAAATATAATTATTATGGGAAGTATATTATTAATAGGGTTAGGTAGTGGAATAATAGAGAAAAAATATGGCATAGTAATAGGAATTCCAGTAAATGAAACAGTTAAAATATCTGGCTTAAGCTTAGCAGCTATAGTGGGAATAGTATTGAATGCAATATTAAATAGAGAATAAGATTTAGGGGAACCTGCCTTTGATTGAGGTGGGTTTTTTTATTTCGATAAAGTAAAACTTGAGATAAGTAGAGAATAAAATCACTAACTCAATCACCACTTGCTTCAAAATAAAATACTAAATCTGCTATTATAAGATTATAGGGGACCCTAAAAATCATATGAAAGGAAGAATGCAGATGTTTGATACACAGAAGGTGGGGAAAAAAATAGCAGAGATGCGAAAAGCTAAAAATATGACTCAAATGGAATTGGCAGATACTATGGGTGTTAGTTATCAAGCAGTTAGCAATTGGGAGAGAGGAAATTCTATGCCAGATATTTCAAAGTTGCCAGAACTAGTTAAGATATTTGACTGTACAATAGACGAACTTCTTTCTAGTAGCGAGGAAACAGAACTATTAAATAATATAATTGAAGGAAATACAGAAGAATATGTGCAAAATCACCAGGTAACAGTAGAGACTGTATCAAAAGCAGCCCCTATACTGAAACCAAATCAGACAAAAAGTATTATGGAAATAATACTAGATGAGAATATGGATAGAATAACTATACACGAATTAATAGGAATTGCCCCCTTTGTAGACGGAGAATTTTTAGACAAATGGGTAGAAAAGATTGATGTTGTAGAAAACGCAAAAGAATTAGTGGGACTTGCACCCTTTCTAAGCCAGAATACTTTAGATAGATTAGTAAATGAATTAATGGATTTAGGAAGTACAGGAGAGATTACAACCCTAGAGATTACAACTCTAGCCCCATTCTTAAGCGAAGAAATTCTAGATGAATTAGTATTAAAGATGATAGAGGAAGGGAAGGCGGAAAATTGTGCTGGCCTATATCCTTTTTTAGGTAAGGATACCTTATATAAACTGGCGGATATATTAGTAAAAAAACATGGTTTTAATGCAATTAGAGATCTAGCACCATTTTTATAAAAAACTTATAAATAAAAATATTTGACATAATTTTACTATATCTGTATAATAATATTAAAGATAGGGAACTATCAAATAAAAAGAGGAGACTCCATGCCTTAAGTTGGGATTTGAAAAAGAGGATGAGGTGGCTCTGCTACCTCATCGTTTTTTAAAAAAACATGGAATAAGAACTGCTGCCTTTGTCTCTTCTTCCAATGGAAGTTTTAGACCTTGGCAAAGATTTAAACTTTCACTATGATATAAGTTAAGATAGCCTTTATGGGCTATCTTTTTTCATGTATAATATAAGCAAAATTATAAAGGAGAGTAATACAATATGAGATATGAAGGTAAATTATATAGGCCTCCCAGTGAAGCTTATAGTTTAATTATACAGGCCACTATTGGATGTTCTCACAATAAATGTACATTTTGTTCCATGTATAAGGAAGATAAATTTAAAATTAGACCTACAGAAGAAATCATTGAAGATTTATATTTAGGAAGAAAATATTATAAAAATAGTAGAAGGATATTTTTAGCTGATGGGGATGCATTAATTATTAAAACTAGGGAATTAATAAAAATTCTTAAGGTTATAAAAAATATATTTCCAGAATGTGAAAGAGTAGGTATATATGGTTCACCTAAATCTGTATTATTAAAATCTAAAGAAGAATTAGAAGAATTAAGGGACTTAGGCCTTGGCATTATATATTTAGGCCTAGAATCTGGTAGCGATAGAATTTTAAAAGATATAAAAAAAGGTGTTAAATCAGGGGAAATGATAGAAGCGGGTAAAAAAATCAAAGATTCTAATATAAAATCTTCAGTAACTCTAATATCCAGCATAGGTGGAAAAGAAAATTCTATGGAACATGCTTTAGAATCAGCAAAGGTATTAAATGCTATGGAGCCAGATTATATAGGTTTATTAACTCTTTTATTAGAAGAAGGAACTGAATTATATGAAGATGTACAAAGTGGAAAATTGCAACTTCTGGATCCTAAAGAAATTTTACTAGAAACCAAAAGTTTAGTGAAAAATTTAGAAATAGAGAATTGTATATTTAGAAGTAATCATGCCTCAAATTATTTATCTTTAAGGGGAACTCTTATGGAAGATAAGGAATTGATATTAAGACAAATAGAAGAAGGACTTAAATATGGTGATTATGAGGAAAAGGAAATTTATAGGAGATTGTAAAATATTATATAATTGGGTTGGTAATATGAAAAGGGAAAAAGAAATAAGTTAAACTTTATGATTTTTCATTTTAACTTAAAGCCTCTAGATTATTTCTAGAGGTTTTAAATATTATAGAATAAAGTCAAGTAGCAAATAATTATGAGAATAATTTACTAGACCTTTTGTTTATGAAATGATTATCTATAGGATATAGTATTGTAAATATGGTTTATATTCTCTTTTATTTATTTTCAATAGTTAACATTCCATCAACATTTACTGAAACATTTAACTTCAATACTTTCTCAAAATAATCAATTGGAACAAATGTTATACCATCAATAACTATTGATGATTCTGCTAAGTAAAATGATGATTTAGAGTAGGCATATTGATTTTTTCCAATTGTAACTGTACTAGTTTTATCCCCGTCTAAGTCTAAAGTTATAGTTTTTGTTTTAGAATTCCATTTTACTGTATATCCTAATGTTCTAGACACTATAGCTACAGGTATCATTAATGTTCCATTTTTATTTATATATACATCTTTATCTAATTTTACTTTTTTACCATTTACAATGACCCATTTATAATCTTTTATATCTTTTTTTGATTCTTCTTTAAGAGTAAGTTTAAACAACTCATCTATTTTATCAATTGAAATTTCCAATTCCTTATATTCATTATAAGCTCTTGATCCAAATACATAAGGATTTCGTCCATTATATATTTCAATTAAAAAGACATATTCCTTTGTTTCTGAAACTTTATATCCTAATCTTTCTTTTCCTGATTTGGATAATTTGTAATAAGCATCTCTATCTATTGCTAAAATAGACATTAATTCACAATCTTCTAAATTAGAGTTTTCTGGAGTATATATAAAATTAACCTTTAATTCTAAATTATTTAAGGCATGATGTTCAACTATATAAACTTTTTCTTCCCATGAAGAGGGCATTTTAAATTGAAAATTATATTTATTATTGTAATATACATTTCTTTCAATTGTAGAAACTGGGTTCCTTAGGCAATCATTTAATTTATACAAGGGAATTCTAAATTCTGGAATACTAATATCCCTTGAAATAATTGAATACTGAGGGAAAACTATAACTAAATTTCCATCTTCAATATAAAATGAATTATCATTAGCTATAAATTTAAATTCTTTATCTTTCCAAAAAATTCTGTCTTTATTTTCCATTTCAAGAATTTGTTTTTGGATTTCTTTGTTTATTATTTCTTTATAATTACTTCCCGTTTTAAATAAATCCGACAATTTGATCATCATATTTTGGTTAATATCAATATTGAAATAGTAGTTTGCATTTTGACCATTTCCAGCACCGATGTATGTGTAGGTTTTTAATACTATAGATATTACTCCATTTTCATTTTTAACATCAAAACTTAAATTGAATTCCATTTCAACGGAGCTTTTACCTAGTTTTTTATATTCTTTTGAAACTTTTTTTGCTTCTTTCTCAAAATCAGTTTTTAATTTTAGAGCTTTTTGTTTAATAGTATCATTTATTTGCTCTTGAAATTTTAAATCAGTCAAGCCTTCTATAACAGGAATTTCTATGTCTATTTTTATATTGCCATATTGATATTTTGCAACTTCTTTTTTAATTTTAATCTCGCTTTTTTCTTTAATTTCTATTTTATCATTAGTATTACTTAAAATTCTATTGTCCTTTTCAGCATGTGCAAAAGATATATTGCTTAAAACCATACTAATAATTAAACCTAAAATTAGAATCTTTTTTCTTTTCATTTAATCATCTCCTTAGATATTAAAATATTATTTATTACTAGTATACCAATTTTTGGTTAAAAAATAATTACAATAAGATTACAAGTATGTTACATTTTGGTTTTAGTATTTGCATATATATTTTATCCAATAGGATGTTTTTTTACTAATAAAGGGTTTTGGAACTAATTTTGATTATGTTTTTATTAGACAAATTTTCATAAAAGATATAAAATATAAAAGGATGATAAAAATAAAGGAGTCAATAATATGCCAAAAGTATTAATAATAGGTGGTGGGGCAGCAGGAATGATGGCTGCCATTGTATCTAAGATAAATGGAGCAGATGTTATAGTACTTGAAAGAAATAATCGAGTAGGGAGAAAAATATTAGCTACAGGAAATGGAAGATGCAATTATACAAATGTAAATTTAAATATAGATAATTTTCATGGGGAAAATCCTAAATTTGCTTATAGCTCATTATCTAAATTTAGTGTAGAAGATACCATGAACTTTTTTGAAAGACTGGGAATAACTCCTGCCATTGAGGACAATGGTAAGGTATTTCCTCTATCTTTTCAAAGTTCTAGTATATTAGATGTACTTAGATTTGAATTAGAAGATTTAGGTATAGAGGTTTTAACGGATTCCTTTGTATCAGATATAAGGAAAGAAGATAGATTTATTTTGACATTAAATAATGGGAAAAAAATATATGGAGATAAAGTAATACTTGCCACAGGGGGAAATGCTGCACCAAATACTGGTTCAGATGGATATGGATATAAATTAGCTAATTCACTAGGCCATACTATAGTAGATGTCTTTCCAGGTTTAGTCCAGTTAAAATTAGAAGGAGATATTTTCAAACAAGTAGATGGGGTAAAGGTTTTAGGAAAAGCCAGTCTTTATAAAGAAGGAGAATTAATAAAGAAAGACATTGGAGATATACTATTTACTAATTATGGTATTTCAGGTCCACCTATTTTACAAATAAGTAGAACTGCATTAGAATATTTAAATAGTGGCTGCAAAGTAGAATTAGGTGTTTCTATTATTCATACTAAAACTCAAGAGGAATTATATGATTATTTAAAATATAGATTTAGCTTTATGCCAAAAAAGACTATAGAAATAGGTCTTATTGGGCTTATAAATAAAAGACTTATATTACCTATACTTAAGGAAATAAATATAGATAAAGATAAACAAATAGCCTATTTATCTAATGAAGAAATACGAAAAATGACAGAAATATTAACAGATTGGAGATTTAATATAATTGGTAGTAAATCCTTTAAAGACGCACAAGTCACAGCAGGAGGAATAAATACTAATGAAATAAATCCTGCTACTATGGAATCAAAATTAGTAGAAGGCTTATTTTTTGCAGGAGAAATAGTAGATATAGATGGAGATTGTGGTGGTTTTAATCTCCAATGGGCATGGTCGTCTGGCTATGTAGCAGGTAAAAATTCTAGCTTAGATTAAGGAGGAAATTATGAATAGAAAACTAAACCAACTGGCTAAAGAGGATAAATCTATAAATGTTGCTATAGTTGGAGCTGGGAAAATGGGCAAAGGTCTAATAAATCAGATGTCTAGAATAAATGGTATGATGCCTTCTCTAGTTATAAATAGAAATGGAGAAAAAGCAATAAAGGCCTTAATGTCAGCAGGAATAAGAAAAGAAGATATAGTATTTACCGATTCTTTAGATAAAGCAAATTTTGCACTAGAAAGGGGAAAGTATGTAGCATCTGAAGATATGGATTTAGCAGCTAAGGCAAATAATATACAAGCTGTAGTAGATGCCACAGGAGTACCGGATGTAGGGGCTAAATTATCCTTAGCTAGTATAGAAAACAAAAAACATATAATCATGCTAAATGTAGAGGCAGATTCAGTAGTAGGCCCCATATTATATAAATATGCAAAGGAAGCTGGTGTCATATATACAGGAACTGCAGGAGATGAACCAGGTGCAGTTATGGAATTATATGATTTTGCCATGGGCTTAGGTTTTGAAGTTTTAGCCCTAGGTAAAGGAAAAAATAATCCTATAGACTTAGAAACAAATCCAGATAAGGTATATAAAGAGGCTATGAGAAAAGAACTAAAACCTCAAATGTTAGCAGGTTTTATTGATGGAACCAATACTATGATAGAGATGAGTTGTATGGCCAATGCTACTGGTTTTGTACCAGATATTAGAGGAGGCCATGGAATATCCAGTAATATCGATGATTTGACTAATTTTATGATGTTAAAGGAAGAAGGAGGCATTTTAAATAAATATGGTATAGTAGACTATGTAATGGGGATTGCACCAGGAGTATTTCTTATATTTACTACAAAATTAGAAGAAGTCCATAATCAATTGGAATACTTAAATATGGGTTCTGGCCCTAATTATGTACTATATAGACCATATCATTTAACTAGCTTAGAAACTCCCATTACTATATATGATGCCTGTGTAAACCATAGGGCTACTATAGCCCCTACAGAGGGTATCGTAACGGAAGTTATAACCATAGCTAAAAAAGATTTAAAAGCAGGTGATATATTAGATGGAATAGGTGGTTATACTGTTTATGGAAGCATTGAGGAATATAAAAAAGCTAAATCAGAAAATTTAGTTCCTATTGGCTTAATAGAAAATGCCAAAGTATTGAGAAATATTAAAAAAGGTCAAACTATAAGCTATGATATGGTAGAATTAGATACTAGTACTTCTATTTATAAATTAAGACAGATTCAAAATAAGGAAATAGGCTAATAAAATTAAAGGGGGAAAGACTAATGATATACATAAAAAATGACGACAATAGACCTCAATTTAATTTAGCATTGGAACAATATGTATTTGAAAACTTAGATCAATTTGATGAAATATTTTTACTATGGATTAATGAACCTTCCATAATAGTTGGGAAAAATCAAAATACTATACAGGAAATAAACTTAGATTATATTAAGGAAAATAATATAAATGTAGTTAGAAGACTATCTGGTGGTGGAGCAGTTTATCATGATTACGGAAATTTAAATTATACTATAATCTCCAAATCTAAAAACACTTCCGCCTTTAATTTTGAAGCCTTTTCTCAGCCAGTAATAGAAGTATTAGCTGATTTGGGAATTAAGGCAGAATTTACCGGAAGGAATGACATTACCATAGATGGTCAAAAATTCTGTGGGAATGCTCAATATATGAGAAAGGATAGAGTACTCCACCATGGAGCCATGTTATTTGATACAGACTTAACAGTTTTGGGAAATGCACTAAAAGTATCTAAAGACAAAATTGCCTCAAAAGGTATAAAATCCGTAAGAAGTAGAGTTACTAATATAATAGATCATTTAGAAGAAAAAATTACTATAGAAGATTTTAAAGAATTACTATTAAATCATATGTTTAAAGGCATGGGAATTGAAGAATATAAACTGACAGAAAAAGATTATAAAAATATAAATAAATTAATGGAAAAAAGATATAATACTTGGGAATGGAACTTTGGAGAATCTCCTAAGTTCAATATAGAAAAGTCCAGAAGATACCCAGCAGGTAAAATAGAAACTAAAATAGATGTAAAAGATGGAATCATAAAATCTATGAAAATTTATGGAGACTTCTTTGGTGGTGGAGAAATATCTGTTGTGGAAGATAAATTTAAAGGTGTAAAATACAAGGAGGATGAAATAGAAAAAGTATTAGATGAAATAGATATAGGATATTATTTTACAAAAATTACTAAAGAAGAATTATTAGATTGTATAATTTAAAAAGAGTTTGACAAGTCATAGGATTATAGTATATATTAATACTTAAAATATAATATTAAATGCAAAGATAAGGATAGTAGTAAAGGATGTATATTTTACAGAGAAATAATCAATTGCTGAGAGATTATAAATGTAGCCTTTATGAAAATCACCTTGGAGCATAGTATCTGAAAACAGTAAGATACCACGGCATTGCCGTTAAGGATTTTGAGTGATAGGATAGAGATTTAAGAATTTAATCCTATAATTTGGGTGGTACCGCGAATATTCGTCCCTAAGCTAATGCTTAGGGCTTTTTATTTTATTTAAGGAGGATGAAGAAATTGAAAAGGTTTAGAGAATTATCAGATAAGCCTGTCTCAGAAAGAGAACAGGAAATATCTAAATATTGGGAAGAAATAGATCTACTTCATAAATCTGTAGAAACCAGAGATGAAAATAAACCCTTTGTATTTTTTGAAGGTCCGCCAACAGCTAATGGTAAACCAGGAATTCACCATGTAATGGCTCGAACCCTTAAGGATTTAGTTTGTAGATATAAGACTATGGAAGGATATCAAGTTAAGAGAAAAGCTGGTTGGGATACTCATGGACTGCCAGTAGAAATTGAAGTAGAAAAGCAATTAGGTTTAGAAAACAAACATGAAATTGAAGAATATGGGATGGAGAAGTTTAATAAGCAATGTAGGGAATCTGTATTTAAATATGAAAAACTATGGAGAGATATGACCCATAGAATGGCTTATGAAATTGACTTAGACGATCCATATATTACTTTGGAAAATGATTATATAGAATCTGTATGGTGGATATTAGATAAATTTTTCAAAGAAGGATTAGTATATGAAGGTCATAAAATACTTCCTTACTGTTCTAGATGTGGTACTGGATTAGCTTCTCATGAAGTAGCTCAAGGCTATGCAGAAATAAAGACAGATACAGTAGTAGTAAAATTTAAATTAAAAGATAAAGATGAATATTTCTTAGCATGGACAACTACACCTTGGACATTGCCATCTAATGTATGCTTAACTGTAAATCCAGAAGAAGTTTATATAAAAGTGAGACAAAATGATGAAATATATTATGTAGGTAAGATATTAGCAGATAGAATTTTAGAAGGCGAATATGAAATACTTGAAGAATATAAGGGAAAAGATTTAGAATATATGGAATATGAACAACTAATTCCATTTATAAAAGTAGATGAAGATCAAAAGGCTTTCTTTGTAACTTTAGGAGATTATGTAACAACAGAAGACGGTACAGGAATTGTACACTCTGCACCAGCCTTTGGGGAAGATGACTATAATACAGGAGTAAAATATAATCTACCAGTATTACAGCCAGTAGATGATGAAGGTAAATTTACCGAAACTCCTTGGAAAGGTAAATTTGTAATGGATGCAGATCCAGATATAATTCAATGGTTAAGGGAAAATGGAAAACTTTATAGAAAACAAAGAATGGAACACAATTATCCACATTGTTGGAGATGTGATACTCCACTACTATATTATGCAAAACCTAGCTGGTATATTGAAATAACTAAATTA
Organism: uncultured Clostridiaceae bacterium; assembly: GCA_964564325.1. Taxonomy (GTDB): domain Bacteria; phylum Bacillota; class Clostridia; order Tissierellales; family Tepidimicrobiaceae; genus JAAZMA01. The sequence goes on along the minus strand of CAZMBD010000048.1, from coordinate 5,814 downwards.
AAAGAAAAACTAATTGAAAACAATAATGGAGTAAATTGGTATCCAGACTATGTAGGAGAAAAGAGATTTGGAAACTGGTTAGAAAATTTAAATGATTGGGCTATTTCGAGATCTAGATATTGGGGGACACCATTCCCAGTATGGCGTTGTGAAGACTGTGGTCATACTACATCAGTAGGTTCTAGGAAAGAATTAGTAGAAAAAGCCATAGAAGATATAGATGAAAATATTGAACTACACAGACCTTATGTAGATAATGTTCATTTTAAATGTGAAAAATGTAATGGTACTATGAATAGAGAAGAAGATGTAGTAGATGTTTGGTTTGATAGTGGAGCTATGCCTTTTGCGCAACATCATTATCCATTTGAAAATGCGGATGATTTTGATAAATTATTCCCTGCTGATTTTATATGTGAAGGAATAGACCAAACTAGAGGATGGTTTTACTCACTACTTGCCATATCTACTTTTGTAACAGGTAAAGCACCTTATAAAAATGTATTGGTAAATGATTTGGTCTTAGACAAAGATGGAAAGAAAATGTCCAAATCCAGAGGGAATACAGTAGACCCTTTTATGCTATTTGATAAATACGGTGCAGATGTACTAAGATGGTATTTAGTTTATGTATCTCCACCATGGACACCAACCAAATTTGACGAAGATGGACTAAGGGAAGTAGAAAGTAAATTCTTTAGAAGTATTAGAAATGTATATAATTTCTTCTCCCTATATGCTAATACAGACAATATAGATCCAAGGGAATTTTTCATTGAATACAATGAAAGAGAAGAAATAGATAGATGGATACTTTCTAAATACAATAGTTTACTAAAAGAAGTAAGAGAAGATATGGAAATATTCGAATTAACTAGAGCAGTTAGAGCTATACAAGAATTTGTAATAGAAGATTTATCTAATTGGTATATTAGACGTACTAGAAGACGTTTCTGGTCTACAGAATTAGATGATGACAAAAAAGCAGTTTACAATACTACCTATGAAATATTATTAGGATTAAGTAAAATGATAGCACCATTTATACCTTTTACAGCAGAAGAACTATATAGAAATCTAATAGATGGAGAATCTGTACACTTAGAATATTATCCTGAATACAATGAAGAATTAATAGACGTAGAATTAGAAGAAAAAATGGATTTAGTAAGAAATTTAGTTGGATTAGGTAGAGCCTCTAGAGAATCAGCTAGAATTAAAGTAAGGCAGCCACTAAAATCTGTACTAATAGATGGAAAATATGAAGAAAAAGTAGATAATTTAGTGCCACTAATAATGGAAGAATTAAATGTAAAAGAAGTAGTATTTGAAAAGGATTTAAGTCAATTTATGGACTTTTCATTAAAGCCAAACTTTAAAGTAGCAGGACCAGTTTTAGGACCAAAGGTGAAGGCTTTTGGCAAAGTATTAGGTGAATTGGATCCTCATGAAACTGTAGAGAAATTAGAATCAGGAGAGAAACTTTCCTTAAATCTAGATGGAGAAGATGTAGAAATTACTAAAGACTTTATAATGGTAAGTATCTCATCTAAAGAAGGTTTTGATGTGGCTATGGAAAACAATCTATTTGTAATTCTAGATACTACATTAACTAAAGAATTAGAAAATGAAGGCTATGCTAGAGAATTTATATCTAAAGTACAACAAATGAGAAAAAACAATGGCTATGAAGTATTAGACAATATAAATATATACTATGATGGAGTAGATGAAATAGAAGAAGCTATAAATGAATACGAAGACTTCATTAAATCTGAAACTTTAGCACTAACCATAGAAAGGGTAAAAGACGATACTTTCGAAAAACAAGATTTAAATGGCCACGAAACAGGAATAAAATTAGAAAAATGCTAATCAAACAAAAGGGACAGTCCCTTTTGTTTGATTTATTTCATTAAATATTAAATCCCATTTTTTTCATAATATTTAGTATTTCTTGTCTCTTAGGATTTGCGTTACTAAACTTTTTAACAACTTGATTGCTAAAACTATCTACTCTATTATTAGCATCTCTTAAATCATAATATGTTTGCATTTCTTCGTCATAATCTTCTAATTCTTTTAAGTAATTGTCAAAAGAAATATATTTGTTTTCAAAAACCCTAAATTTCATATCCATTCTAGGTTTTAATTGTGGATTTTGATTGGGATATCCGATGCCTAGACCTACAACTGGAAATGTTAATTCGGGTAATTGTAATATTTCACAAATTTTTTCAGAATCATTAAGTATGCTGCCTAAGTAAACTGTACCTAATCCAAGAGCTTCAGCTCCATTTACAATGTTTTGGGCCATTAAACAGGCATCTGTAAAGGAAGAGAAAAAGTTATCCATATCTCTAGCACTTTCTACATAGGCATCTTTTTCTTTGGCAATTTGGAAATTCCTATATAAATCCACTATGAAAATTAAAAGCTCTGGTGCCCTAGCTACATATTCTTGATTGCAAACCTGAGCAATTTCTTTTTTAATTTCACTATCTGTAATATGAATAATCGAAGAAGCTTGCATACCATTAGCAGTGGCTGTTCTTCTAGCCACTTCCATTAATTGTTGGAATATTTCTTTTGGTATTTTTTCATCAGTAAATTCACGAATAGTTCTATGAGAAATTTGTTTTTGAATCATTTCATTCATCTTCCATACCTCCTTGAATATATCTATTATAATGTATTATACCCTAATTTTAAACATTAGGTACAAATCTATATTCACAAACCCAAAAAATAATATCTATAAAAGAAGGAAACAAGAGATATTTGTAGAATATTTATATAAAAGGAGGATGATTTTATGTCAATAGCAAAAGTAGAAGAATTATTTAAGGAATTAAAAGAAAAGCAAGTAAAGGCCAGTAGATTAGGCTGGGCTCAATATACTACTGGTTATGATTTTGGAATTGAAGAAGCTTATAAGGAGATTACAGATTTTCTAAAAGATGAAAAAAATTACGAAATAATATTAGAACACAGAGAAAAAGACTTAGACCCAGTAAATAAAAGAAAAGTAGAAATAGCCTATAATACCTTTGAACCTTTTCATTTAAGTAAAGAATTAAATGAAATAAATTTAGCAATAAGGAAAAAGACAAATGAATTATCTATGATATTAAATACCTTTAGATTTAATATTGACGGGAAGGAAATAGCATCAGTAGAAATAGATCAAATATTATCCAATGAAGAAGATAGGAAATTAAGAAAAAGGGCTTATTTTGCAAGAAATCAAATTAATAAGGCTCTAGTAGATGGAGGATTTATTGAACTAATTAATTTAAGAAAAGAACTTGCCAAGGCCTATGGTTCTAAAGATTTTGTAGAATATGGATTAAAACAGGATGAACTTAGTCCAGATATATTTAATAATTGGGATAAACAAATTGAAGAACATGTAGATATACTAAATAATAAGCGTAGAAAATATGCCAATAAATTTTTAAATGAAGATGAAATGCTACCATGGGACGAAGGATATATTCGTTCTCAAATATCTCCATCTTTAAATGCTACAGTAGATATGTCTAATTTTTATAATATAATAAGGAATTTCTTTGTAAACTTTGGCATAGATATAGACGGATATAATATTACCTATGACATATTCCCAAGAAAAAACAAATCGGAATGGGGTTACAATTTCCCTATAGAAACTAGAAAAGATTCTAGAATACTTGCCAATGTGAAAAATAGATACAATGAATATGGAGTATTATTACATGAAACAGGCCATGGAGTTCACTCTTTCCTTCAAGATCCAGAGGAAATAATATTAAACAGGGGTATAAGTGGTATAATCACTGAGGGAATAGCGAATTTATTTGGCTCTTTCCTATATGATGAATTGTTTTATAAAAATTTCTTTGATAATAGTGTAGAAAAAGAATTTAAAGAAATACAAGAATATGAAAAGTTATCCTATTTAAGATTTATAGGAAATATTTTCTTTGACCATGAATTATATAGAAATAATATCCAAAATTTAGACGATATATATAAGATTTATTTTAAAACTTATGGAGATTTATTTGGAGACAAAGCATATGAAGAAGCACCACCCTTTGGATATAGAATTCATTACACTACACATCCAATCTATATGCACAATTATTTCATGGGAGATGTAACTTGCGAAATGCTAAGAAAAGTGTTTTGTAATAAATATGGGGTAAATTCCATATCTGAAAAACCAAAAGAATTCGGAGAATTTCTAATTAAAGATGTAATAGAACCTTCAGGATTATATAAATACGAAGAATTATTTGAAAGAATTAGTGGAGAAGAATTTTCATTGAAATGGTATTTCTAATCAAATGAAAGGGATGCTTTCGACCAGGGGGTGGGGATTTTGGGTAGAAAATCTAATTATAAGTATACGACATATGAGCCAGTTTGGAAAAAAATATTAAAATATATTATCAAAGTATTAGTTACTGCAGCAATAGTTATGGTAATAACATATGGATTAAGTAGATATTTTGAAAAGGAGTTTAAAATACTATTAGAATATGTAGCAATTATATTTTTAGTAATAGGTGGATTTACTTTTATAGGAGGTAGGAATTTAGGGGTAAATTCAGCATATACAAATACCCATGAATATACAAAGAGACATATAGAATTATTGAGTGATACTGCTAAATTTGTAATTTACTTGATATTAGTAGCAGCAATTTTATTGATTACAGCTGTATTTATTTGGTAATCAAACGTTAGGGACTGTCCCTAACGTTTGATTACAAACATTAGGGACAGGTACTTTTGTTTGATAGGTGTGCAAGGCTTATTTTGCATTATTTCTATGGGCAAGCCATATTACAAGGAGGTGAGGGGATGCCACGATTAAGTAGAATAGAAAGTTATTCTGGTTTTTATCACATTATGACAAGAGGAATTAATAAGAAAAATATATTTGAAACCGAATCTAATAAAGAAAAGTTATTTTATATAATTAAAGAGAAAAATTCAGATGTTGATTGCCAGATATATTCTTATTGTATTATGGGTAATCATCTGCATCTACTTGTAAAAGCAGAAATGGAAGACTTAAGTCTATTTATGAAAAAAATAAATGGATCCTATGCCATGTATTTTAATTCTATAAAGGAAAGGGTCGGGCCAGTTTTTCAAGATAGGTTTAAAAGTGAAAATGTAGAAGATGAAAAATATCTCTATGGAGTAATTCGATATATACATAATAATCCTGTAGAAGCCAAGATAGTTAATATGCCAGAAAACTATAAATGGAGTAGTATGGGTGAGTATCTATCTGGAAAAGATGGACTTATTGCACAAGAGGCTAGAGAATTTATGTATCATAGCTTTAAAACCAAATCTAATCTCATTGATTTTCATTTAAAACAAGATGAAACTATGTATTTAGAAACTGAGGAAGATTTAAATAGGATAAATAGGGAGATAGGGAATAGAATAGTGAAAAAGTTTTTGGATGAAAATGCAGTAGAAGAACTATCAGAACTAAATGATAAAAGTGAACTTATTATGCGATTATTGCAAACGGGTAGGTTTTCTTATGGTGAAATAGCAGGACTTGCAGAATGTAGCAAGTATCAGGTATTTAACTATAATAAAAGTTTAAATTTAGAGGGGGAATAATAGGCTCAAACAAAAGGGACAGTCCCTTTTGTTTGGGTTCTAAACTTTGAAAATCTATCCCTAATATTTATAAAATATAAATAAATGGAGGAATGAATATGAAAAGATCTATAATAATGATGGCAATCATAATATTCTTATCAAGTATAGTATATGCTGAGCCTAATGGTTTTCCTGATG
>CAZMBD010000047.1:15838-18357 GCA_964564325.1 uncultured Clostridiaceae bacterium | reverse complement strand
TCTGGATCATTTAATAAACTTGAAATTATAAGCACCTTTTGTCGCATACCTTTGGAGTAAGAAGAAATTCTTGAGTCATATACTTTTTCTAGATTGAATAATGCCATTAATTTCTTTGCTTTCTCATCAGCTACATCATAATCAAGTCCATAAAGTTCCCCTATAAATGTTAAATATTCTCTTCCTGTTAAATTATCATATATATCTGCTGTCTCAGGCACATAGCCTATTCTTTTTTTGTATTCAACACTTCCATTAGATATATTCTCACCAAAAATTTTTATTTCTCCCGTATATTGTTCAATGAGTCCTAGCATTATCTTGACTGTAGTACTTTTCCCTGCTCCATTTGGACCTATGTATCCTATAATTTGACCTTTTTGTACATCTAAGTCTATCCCTTTCAACACCTTCTTTGTACCAAAGCTTTTTTCCAACCCTCTTATGGTTATTATTGGTTCATTATATAATTCCATATATTCACTCCCTTTGTATATATTATGAATTTATTATATCATAATATATGTAATTTTTTATAGGTACTAGCAAGAAATGGTTTCCAAATCCTCACCTCACAAAACAATTTAAGTATCCAGCAATAAATGCTGCTTGCAATTTTCTAATCTCTTGCTTAAAATGAACATGATCTAAATAAATATCAGAACCTAAATTTTTAGTGAAATTATACATATCTACACATGGTATGTTATATTCATCCATTATTTCTTTTGCAGCAATATCATAAGAAATTACATCTTGACTATATCTCAAAAAACCATTCTTTCTAGAATTATGTAGTTCATCAATAATGGGTGTTAATCCTATCCATATAATCTTATTAGCCATAGTCTTAGCAATATCAATTATTCTAATTAAATTCTTTTTGTATTGTTCCAATTCAATCTGAATTTTATTTGAATATCTATCTATACGTACATCATGTAATCCACAATTAATAAGTAGAATATCATATACAGTGTTCTTTTTATTTTCCTCAATTAAATACTCTACAATCATTTTACTATCCCCTGCATTAGCTCCAATAGGTTTATCTAAATCTAATAATGCCTGTTCAATACCTCTTTTTCTATCATAATCAAATTTATCTTTTATCATATTTTTTAAATATGGTCCATAATGTATTGATACGCTATCACCTATAACGAATACTTTATGCTTTCCCACTTGTTTCCCTCCATATATTTTATAATTATTTCTATACCAATATATCCGCTATGTAATTTCTTTATTTGAAAAATCGCTATACTCTTTTATACTATCTTAATGCCTTTCAAATTTACGGCAATTGTCTTACCAATTCAAGTATATTTCTTTCATATTCATCTGTACAATCAAATAATATCATATATAAGCCATGTCCTCCATAAAATCTTTCACTTACATTTTCACACCATAAAGACTATAATTAATATATGAATTTACAAAAGGAGAGATTCTCAATGAATGAAATAAATATTGAAAAAATGATACTTCATATTTTAGATAATTCTATAGGTATGCCTGTATTATCAGAGAAAGAACACCCATATAGTAGAGATATAATGGAATTTATAGCAAATCATATAGAAAAAATTTTAAATGATATTAGTATTAAAAAAGCTTCCTTTGATAGTGGAGAAAATACAGTAAAAAACTTATGTATAGCTATTTCAGAAGATAGTTCTAACTTTGTAGAAAAAACAAAGGAATTTGCCCAGTTAATGTATAATATAATGGTTGAAAATGCTACAATACCTCCTTGCGATTTAATCTGTTCCTTATTTAATAGAGATGGGGAAAAATACTTAGGATTTTTCATATTAAATTATAAACCTTCTTATGTCCATCGTGTAAGTGAAGCTGAAAATATAATAATCAATACTGTCATAAAGCAACAAACAACTTTACCTAACGAAAATCAAAAAATAGATGAGTGTATTATCATTAATTTGACCGATTACTCCATATTGTTAAAAGAACAAAAATATGAAATAAACGGAGAAAAGGAATTCTATATATCTAAATATCTATTAAAATCTAATAGCGTATTATCAGATAAAGAAAAAATAGATATTGTAAACAAAGTATCCAAGAAAATAGTAAAAGATTATTATGAAAATGATATAAAAAAGATGGCAGAAGTAAAAAATGCCTTAGTAGAAAGTGTAGAAGATAGTGGTTCTATAGATATAGAACATGTGAAATCTAAAGCATTTAAAAATAATTTTGAACTTCAAAATATATATGAAGAAGAAATAGAAAAAAAGGGATTAACAGAAAAAATCATAGAGGTAAGCGAAAAACTAGATAAAAAACTCCCTAGAACTCAAAAATTAATAACAGATGATGGAATAGAAATAAAAGTACCCACATCTTATTTAACCAATGGAAATAAAATAGAATTTCTAAATAATCCAGATGGGACTATATCCATTTTGCTTAAAAATATTAGAGATATACAGGGTAAATAAAAGAGCTAATTGGGAAATATTCCCCCATTAGCCCTTTTTACTTTCATA
>CAZMBD010000047.1:0-15738 GCA_964564325.1 uncultured Clostridiaceae bacterium | reverse complement strand
TAAATAAAAGAGCTAATTGGGAAATATTCCCCCATTAGCCCTTTTTACTTTCATACAAACGTTGGGGACTGTCCCTTTCATTTGATTCAAACGTTAGGGACTGTCCCTTTCGTTTGATTTATTCAATCTCTAAAACTACTGGGCAATGGTCACTGCCCATTATTTCTGAATGAATTTTTGCATCTATCATTCTATCCTCAAGCTTTTCTGATACTACAAAATAATCTATTCTCCAGCCAGCATTTCTTTCTCTGGCTCTGGTAATATAAGACCACCAAGTATAGGCATCTTCTTTATCTGGATAAAAGTGCCTAAAACTATCTACAAATCCTGATTCCAATAACTTAGTCATCTTTTCCCGTTCTTCATCTGTAAATCCTGCATTTCTTCTATTATTAGATGGATTTTTCAAATCTATTTCTTTATGAGCTACATTTAAATCTCCACAAAGAATTACTGGTTTAACAGAGTCTAGCTCTATTAAATAATTTCTAAAATCATCTTCCCATTTCATTCTATAATCGAGTCTCGCTAATTCTCTTTGAGAATTCGGAGTATATACATTTACTAGATGAAAATCCTCATATTCTAAGGTAATAACTCTTCCTTCCTTATCGTGCTCTTCAATTCCTAATCCATATTTAACAGATAGTGGCTTGTCCTTAGTAAATATTGCTGTACCAGAATAGCCTTTTTTCTCTGCATAATTCCAATATTGATGATAGCCTTTTAAATCTAAATCTATTTGCCCTTCCTGTAATTTTGTCTCTTGAAGACAAAACATATCTGCATCTACCTCATTAAAATAATCTAAAAAGCCCTTTTTCACACAAGCTCTAATTCCATTTACATTCCAAGAAACTAATTTCATTTAATCCCTCCATATATATGCTATATTTACATATACCCTATTTAGTATTTTTAAAATCATTATAACAGTTTTTAGACTATTAATATACATTTAATGGCACACATTTGTGGATAATTAATGCTTTTCTATTGTTTTAAGTGAAAATATTGTGGATAAGTTGGGGAAATGTTGATAATCCCTATCTCAATTCATTAAATTCTATTTCCACTTCCATCTCTTTACCACTTCTAATAATACTCAATTTAGCCTTATCACCCTTTTTATAATTATAAAGTACTTTTTTTAGTTTATTCTTATTTTCAATATCTTGACCATCTACTTTTGTTATTATATCTCCAATCTGTAACTGTGCCTTGCTTGCAGGAGAATCTGGTGTAACCCCAAGAACAATTACTCCACTATCAGCTTGCAAATCTATTCCAAATTGTCTTTCATACAATTCTACTTCTACACCTGTTATTCCAATAAATACTGTTTTATATGTGCCCTCCTTTATTACTTGTTCTATTATTGATTTTACCGTATTTATAGGTATAGAAAATCCTAAGCCTTCTGCCGATTTAATTTTAGCTGTATTTATTCCTACTACTTCTCCTCTACTATTCAATAAAGGTCCACCACTATTTCCTGGATTAATGGAAGCATCTGTTTGAATTAAATCCTCTATAATATTAGCTTCATCTACCTTAATAGATCTATGAAGACCACTTATAATCCCTGAAGTTACAGTTCTTTGAAATTCTAATCCTAGGGGATTTCCTATAGCAATTGCTATTTCACCTACCTCTAATTTATCTGAATCACCTAATGTAGCTACTGGCAAATCCGTTTTATCTACTTTAACTATAGCTAAATCTAAAGATGTATCATACCATAATACTTTACCACATTTTTCATCTCCATTTTCAAATAAAACTGTTATCTCTTTTGCCTGACCATCTCCTATGACATGAGAATTTGTGAGTATATATCCATTACTATCAATTATTACTCCAGATCCTACTCCATCTATCTCTTGTTCTATGAAACCATATCTTTGAACCTTTACTGTAGTAATCCCAACTACACTATTTACTGCTTTTTTAACTGCTTGAGATATAGTAGCACTATTATCAATACTATAAGTTTTTTCAGCAATATAAGAATCCTCTACTTTATTTGTAGATTCTTTTTTGCTAAATCGATAGTTTGGACCAATATATGAAGATATTAGGCCCCCAACAAGAGAGGCTATCAAAGCCACAGCAAAATAAGATAAAAGTCTTCTCTTTATAGACCTTTTATTTTCTTTTTCATTGTCTTTATGAGAACTATCCTTAATCATATTATCTTCAGTTTTGTTTTGATAAAATATAATATCATCCGTATCTCTTCTTTCATTATCCATTTTAGTCCCTCCTAAAATTCTATTTGTATTTATATTAAAAAATAATTGTAGAAGAACTATGGATAAAATATGTTTTATTATAAAATTTTTAATTAATTTTTTTACAATTTCCCACAATTCTTTGATGACTATGCCATAGTTTTAATACATAATATAGTAAATAATTTGTTTTATTTGTTATAATATATTTATAATCCAAAAATGGGAGTGAAATATATGAGCTTTAAAATTTACCTTGTAGAAGATGATAAAAACTTAAATCTTATTTTAACTTCTTATTTAGAGAAAGAAGGGTGGCAAGTTTCTTCTTTTTTAACAGGAGAAGATGCAAAGGCAGCCATTAACACTCCTCCTGATTTATGGATATTAGATATTATGCTTCCAGATATAGATGGATACCACCTTCTACAGGAAATCAAATTAAATTATCCAAATATCCCAGTAATATTTATCTCTGCAAGAGATGCAGATATAGACCGAGTCTTAGGATTAGAATTGGGTAGTGACGATTATCTACCTAAACCTTTTCTTCCTAGAGAATTGGTCATTAGAACACGCAATTTATTGGAACGAATATATGGTTCTAATACTCAAATTCAAAATATACCACCTTATATCATAGATGAAAAAAGTAGAAGTGTGAAATTTGAAGACCAATTAATCGACTTAACATCTAAAGAATTTGATCTATTAATTTATTTTACAAAAAACCAAGGTTTAGCTCTTTCAAGAGAACAAATACTTGAATCTATTTGGGGTTTAGATTATTTTGGAACAGATCGAGTGGTAGATGATTTAGTTAGACGACTAAGGAAAAAAATGCCTGAACTAAATATTGAAACTATCTATGGTTTTGGATATAGGATGATAAAATCATGAAAATAAAAAACTTACCTTTATCTATTCAAATCTGGCTAGTTTTTGCTGCAATCACCCTATTTATATCCATATTATTATCCATAATACTACCTTTAACTTTGAGAAATTTTTTCACTAAGGAAATATATGCCAATATCGAAAGTGCTCAGGATTTTATATTTAATCAATTTAATAGCTACCCCTTTGAAGATTTCCCTGTATCTGAATTTTTCGAGAACCCAAAAGAAAATATTGAAAACATTCGTACAGTTAATCATTTTTTAATTTATAATGAAAATCAAATATTTTTATCTTCACCTCTACCTATGGATTTTTTAAATAAAGTAAAGGAAGAGGCAAATATTCAAAATACAATAAGCAAACAATATAGTGGTCAAGTTAATGATAAAAAGATATTTTATGTCATTACTAAAGGAAAATCATTAAATCAAGATATCTTTTTAGTTTCCTATCTATGGGATTCCTACAGGGAAGATTTAGTGCAAACCTTATTTAAGAAACTAATATTAATTATGTCTATTGTATTTCTTCTAAGTTGGATACCTGCTATTGGTCTCTCTAGATATTTATCTAGTCCATTGGTAAATTTAGAAGAAAGAGTTGAAAAACTTGCTAATCATGAATGGGAAGAAGCTATAGAATTAGATCGAAAAGATGAGATAGGTAAATTAGGTAAATCTATAGAGAAACTTCGAAATCAACTAATTCTCCAAGATGAAATGCAACAATCTTTCTTGCAAGATATCTCCCATGAATTAAAAACCCCAGTAATGGTGATACGTAGTTATTCACAGGCTATTAGGGATGGCATATATCCTAAGGGAGATTTAAATAACTCTGTTCAAATTATTGATGAGGAGGCAGAAAGGCTAGAAAAACGTATAAAAAATTTACTTTATTTAACTAAACTTGACTATCTATCTAATCATGAAATAGCTAAAGAAGTATTTTCTCTAGATAGACTAATTAATGACGTAATTAATAGATTAGCTTGGGATAAAGCTAATTTAGATTGGGATATAAAACTATGTCCTATTGATATTAGTGGAGATTTAGAACAGTGGAGAATAGTCATAGAAAATCTATTGGATAATCAAATACGTTATGCAGAAAACGAAATTTCTATATTATTAAAACCTATTGATGATAATAAAGTGCTATTCAAATTTTGGAATGATGGCCCAAATATTGAGCCAAAAATCATGGATTCTCTATTCAATAAATTTAATAAAGGATATAAGGGAGAATTTGGTCTTGGGCTAGTCATAGTTTATAAGATTGTAAATTTACATGGTGGAAAAATTTGGGTTCGAAATGAAGAAAAAGGAGTATCTTTTCAAATAGAGATACCTAATTTAAAAAACAGCCTTTAATTGTAGAAGATATTTAACTATTGGTATATAATATTATTAGTGATAATTTTACATTAAGAAGGTGACATCATGGAAGACGAATCAATTGATTATAGAGAAGAACTTGTTGATTATAATACTAAGATAAATATTTTATGTGGTATTTGTGCCACTGTATCTCTAAATTTAGTCAATCCTTACTTTGCAAAATTTGCTGAAAGATTAGGAGCTAGTGATTATCAAATTGGTCTTTTAACTTCATTGCCCCATTTTGTAAGTATATTTGCATTTATACCTGGTGCAATACTAATAGAAAGTAATAGTAACAAAAAAAATGTAACTGGAACTATAATGCTAATACATAAATTTTTCTATTTATTATTAGCTGCTGTTCCATTTTTTTATAATATTAATGCAGCTAGCTTATTTGTCATTTTAGTTGGATTAAGAAACTTACCTGGTTCCATTGGAACTATGGGATATCAGTCTAGCATTGGTGATATATTCCATCCTAGAGATAGAGGTATAGCCATGGGACTTAAAAATAGATATGCAACTATTTTTAGTATGATAGTTACCTTTTTGTCTGGATTAATACTTACAAAAGTTCCTAAAACAAACGACGAAACTATAATTTTATATCAAATATTTTTCGTTATAGCTTTTGTAATATCTTTAGGAGAAGTTATAGCTTATTTTAAATTTAAAGGTATGAAAAAAGATAAAGATAAGGATTGTAAATATATTGACTCTCTAAAAACAACCCTTAGACAAATTCCAAAAGAAAAGGACTTTATAATTTTTACTCTTTGTTCTATGTTTTTCCACATAGGGTGGATGGGAGCACAACCTTTATTTAGTATATATTCCATTAAAGTATTAAAAGCAAATGAAATTGGCTTAAGTGCTCTTTCTATTGCAAGTAGTATTTCTTCTATAATAGCCTATACCAAATGGGCTAAGTTTGCAGATAAAAAAGGCAATAGTTTTGCACTAAGTATAGCCATATTTGGAATGGGTATTACACCTATATTATATGCACTATCTAGCACTATAAAACAACTTGTATTATTCAATATAATAATAGGTGTTTCTGTAGCAGGTACTACTTTGATTTTGTTTAATCAATTACTAGAAGTGACTCCTAAAGAAAATAGAACAATTTATATTGCCATATACAATACATTCATTGCAATAATTTCAGCCATAGCTCCAATGATAGGAATAATTTTGAAGGAAGCTACTAATATAAAAATTTCATTAGTAATAATAGGTTTACTTAGAATTACTGCAAGTGTATTTTTCTTTTTAAGGGACAAGCATAGATAGTATAAATAAAAGGTAACAGACGATTCTGTTACCTTTTGACTTTCCCTACTAAAATTTCCTTAATATATTCACATTCAATATTTATGCGAGTATATCATATACTTACTCTTCTTCAAACAATATAGGTATCCTCATGGCATGTTGCCCTTCTACTGTTCTTGTCATGTAAAATAAGTCTTTAAAATACTTATTTGGAGCCATAAGATATTCTTCCCCATACTTTTTAAAATCATTAGTTTCAGCTATTATCCTTACCTTTAATGCATCTTCATAATCCTCTATAACTATTGGATCTAATGGTTGAGGATAATAATACCTTCCTGTAATCATAAAATATGCATTTTGAAAATTCTCTGCATGCATTTGCTCATCACGGCTAAACTCATTAATTAATTCTTTTGATAGTTCTGTTGGAGCTAATTTGGCCAATTCTTTATAATAGGCACTATCATGGAGTTCATCATGGATATATTCTTCTAACCTTTTAATTAGTTGAGTATAATATTCCCAATTATAGTTGTCATTATAATTATAGTTATCACAGTTATAATACATAAAAACACCTCCTAAGATTATCTAATATATAATATTCGTGTAATCTTAGAAGGTGAATTTATATCATTTCCATCGTTCTATAGCCCTATAATTTCAATGCCTTGAAATCTATGCAAAAGCTTTAATTCTTTTTCAGTTTTATCGTATTCATAAAAATCACAAGGTGATTGCCAATTTACATTCAATTTCACTAAAACAAAATAGTTATCAAGAACTTTAAAAATTTGAAATTCCCAAATATCATGCTCTAATTTTTCTGCATAATTAAGATTATCTTCAAAATAATATATAAAACAATTAGTGTCGAGTAATATAGTTTCTCTATTGTTTATTTCGTAAGCACCAAATACAGCCCACCTTCTAATTTTCTAGTTTCCATGGGATAATATCCTTAATATCAAATATTCTAAGGAGGCTATCCAAAATGAATGAAGAAGATAGAAAACTTTAGGCTAAACGAATAGAAAACTATAGGTCTAGTGGTTTAACTGCAGTAAAGTGGGCAGAAAAAATAATATATCTGTATATAAACTTAGATATTACATTAATAAATTCAATAAAGAAAAGAAAGATGCTCTATGATAGAATGCATACACTTCTTCTAAAAGAATCGGTAATTCATGCAGATGAAACTACCATGCAAGTACTAAATGAAGAAGGTAAAAAGCCTACAAGTAAATCATATATGTGGCTTTATGCTACTGGAAATTATTCGCCACAGATTTTTTTGTATGAATATCAACCGTCTAGAGCCAAAAAACATTCTAAAGAATTCTTAAAAGGATTCAATGGATTTTTACAAACAGATGGGTACCCTGGATACAACGCTGCAGAAGATGTCACTTTAGTAGGATGCTTTGCCCATGCAAGAAGAGGTTTTACTGATGCATTAAAAGCATTACCTAAGGACTCTACCATAGCTAGAACAAATGCAGAAGAAGGCTAGGAAGAAAGAATTTTCTATTTTCAAGGTCCCCAAAAGGTGCTAATGCTTCAGCTATTACCTACAGTATCATAAAAACAGCAAAAGCCAATGATTTAAATCCATTTTATTATCTAAATTATCTATTTGAAAAATTGCCTAATATAGATATAGGTAATTTAGAAGAACTAGATAAACTTTTACCTTGGTCAGATTCAATCCCCGAAAAATGTAAAGTTCCTAGTAAAAATAGGAGGATTCTTCATACACTAACTATTTCACAGTCTCTTTTAATACAACACATCTATTATTGACTGCTTACTTATTACTTCGTTTCACCTATCATTAATAAACCTTTCATCCTGTTGCCTCTTACAATCTATTTTGCTTAAGTCACTAATTTTTTTATTTTAACAATAAGGGCAGAATCAATTTTTTTAGCACATATCTTATTATTGTCAAATAACTTTCCAAATTGGTGCCTGGCACCAATTTGGAAAATTATTTAGATATTTATAATCTTTTTTATGGATTCTATATTTTCTAAAAAATAGCTTTTGTCTTCTATATAAGACCATGCACAATTTTTTATAGAATCTGCTAGTAGATATAAGGTAATCCTATCATAAAATTCATCATTAATCCTTTTAATCTTTTGATACCCCTCGAAAAAAGCATCACGATACCCAGAATTATTTAAAAATCGCTTTCGATAAATTTGCATTAATGCTATCTCCGTATTCCCGAATCCAGCACATTCAAAATCTACCAATCCGTTAAGTACACCATTATTCACTAATACATTTCTTAAGTCAAAATCCCCGTGAATATAGCCAAAGTTTATATTTTCAAAGCTTACCTCCTTTGAATTTTTAAGAAATATACTATATGCCTCCTTTATAAGCTCTGTATATTGTCTTTCCATTGAATTACCTATGGCCTCGTTATACATATTGGCAACAACTTGCAAGAATCTATCTACATAGCCAGGAAGTCTTTCCTTTGTAACAGTATGGAGTCTGCCAGCGTATTCACCAAGTGAACAATACAAAGCCAGCATTTCATCTTCTTCTAATAAAGCTTTTTCCGCATTTTCTCCCTCAATGTATGTCATACATATATATTCTGTCCCATTCTCTAAGTTCCCATATTTAATGGCCCGTGGCCCCTTTAACAAGAGTTTAGCTACAAGCTTAAATGCATCCAGCTCTCTTTGCATTCTCCCCTTTTTGCAATATAGTTTTAGGACAAATTTGTCTTCATCTCCTTCATATAAATAAACCTTATGTCTAAGTGTTTCATGATTACCGATTGGTTCAACTGTATGAAAATCTATCCTTAATTCTTCAGCTACCTTTTTAATGTTCATCTTAATTCCCCCTATATGTTTATGATATATTTCCTTGTAGCCTGCCAATTCCCCTTTTCCAAAGGATTTTTGAAAGAATGATTAATAATATAAGCCATAATAATGCAATAAATATATTGAAAAGAAAATAATGTATACTTCTTTCACTTAATAATATATCGGTGGGAAAGTAAACATACATACGAAACGGAAAAAAATATGTAATATTTTCAAACCATTTCGGAAAGAAGGATAAAGGTATTATATTACCAGACATAAATGTCATTACCGCACCTACTGTAATTATAACTCCTCTTATCCTCTCAATAAATAATGCTACTAACCCAATATTATACCAAAGCATAAATTCAATAGACTTACCTATTATTGTTGCTATTATAAAATATAATACTTGAACTGCTGTTACTCCCCTAAAAAAAGTAACAAATATTATAGTGGGGATAAAAACGATGGAGTAAATTAAAGACCATGCAGTATATTTTGAAAAGGCAGGAACAATATAGGAATAAGGACGAACTAAACAATTTGCAATTGAGCCTTCCACTACATCCTCTTCTACATCCAATGCAATGTGCCTAAATGGATAGGCATTAGTTAGTAAACCAATTATTAAATAATATGCAATCATGTACTTTATATCAAGATTATGTGATTTCCCTATATTGATCCAAAGGAATAAATACATCATCATTTGAACTGGAAGATATATTAGTTTTAAGAATAACCTCATAGGATATTGGCAATAATTCTTTAGATATATCCTAATTAATATCCTATATTTAACCATTGATGCTTTCATATTTTTCTCTTCCTTTTTCCCATAATATTTTATTAATAAATGTCCACAGTAATATATTAAAAATTAAACACACAATTCCAAACACTAATGTCCTTGGATTTAATTTACCAAGTACCAACTCAGATGGATATGTACTAAAAAAGTAAAATGGAAATCCAAACATAAATAATAACCTTATAACCTTGGGCATAATTACAAGTGGATATTTATTAAATTGAGTCAAGCAATCAGCTAACTCTGACATTGCATCCATCTTTCCAAACCAGAATGCTGAATAGCTTAATAATAATCTAATAAGTGCTAAGATGGTATTAGCGACAAAAACCACAACAATACCTGCCAAAACTGCAATGGGCGAAACCCGTGTTTTAGCAATAAACAATATCACACTAAATTTTATGAATCCGTTTAAAATGCCACTATAATCTACATTAAGCATGGCGAACCTTAACCTTGGATCTAAAGGCCGTGTTAGAAGAGTATCCAACATCCCTGAATATATTACTCTCCAGAAACGGGATACCATACCGAACATTGACATTTCAATGCTATAAAATAGTTCAGAAAAAGCAACGAATACTAGTATATCATTAAAGGACCAACCCTCTATTTTAAACCCTGCATCTGTTACTAAAAACCAAAATAAAATACCCGATACAATATAAACTATATTACTTATAAGCTTAAGCGTGGTGTCTAATTTGAAATATTGGAACCTACGAATAATAAATCTAAAATAAACCTTATTTATTTCCCTGTACTTCTTGGAGAGCATTTTCAAAAACCTCCCTTAATGATGCAGTTCCTGTTGTTATTTCCAATATATTGAAGGCCTTATTAACCCTATCAATATAAATGTTTTTTTCGTTAACAGAGAAGATATTATGTGTAAACATTTGTTTATCATTATCTACTGATTCAGCCTCGCCCAGAATTTCTCTTGCCAATTCCCAATCACGGATACTTTCATATTTGATTGTAATTTGAGTTGAATGTCTTAGAAATTTACCGATTTTTTCAGGTGTACCATCATACTGAACTTCACCATGTTTTAAAATAATAGCTCTTGTACAGATTTTTTCTATATAATCTACCTCGTGGGTCACTATGATAATCGTTACTTTTTGTTTTCTATTCAAGTATAATAATAGTTCATATAATCCCTTTTTAGCATTATAATCTAATCCAATGGTCGGTTCATCTAGGATAATATATCTTGGTGAATGCAATAAAACGGATGTTAATTCACATTTCACTCTCTCCCCAAAACTTAATTTACGATAAGGTTTCTGAAATAATTCTGATACATGCAAATACTCATCTATTAGTTTTAGATTCTCCGTGAATTCTACATCATCAAGTTCATATATGGCCTTAAAAAATAATAAGTTATCATAAACACTTAAATCGACAATAAATGAAGGTTTTTGATTAAATACTACCCCCATATTAGCAATGACTTTTGTACGATCCTTATAAACATCTTTATTATCAATTTCTACATTTCCGCTTGTAGATTTTAATACACCTACAATACATTTAATCAAGGTTGACTTTCCCGAGCCGTTATGCCCAAGCAAAACAACAATTTCTCCTTCTTGAATTTTTAAATTGATATCTTTTAGGACTTCTACTTTTTTACTATAGGTTTTTGATAAATTATTAATTGATATCATATTAATTCTCCTTAAAATAATGATTCTAAGATATGTTGCCTAATATCTCCTATACCCATACCAGATAGAAGATTCAATTTTTCTTCCGTCATTGTTATATCTTGTTGAAAAATAAAATTCCCTATTCTGTCATTTAATATAGAACTGATTCTTTCCTTTTTTAATATTGCCTCTGTTATTGCCATGTTTTTGGCCCTTTCAAATTGCTTATCTCCCAGATTACATATAAATTCATTTGTAAACACTGTGTCAATATATTCCTTCATTTTATCAAAAGGAGCCTCATCATAAACAAATGAAATTATAAAAAATTTATTATTAATTAGATATTCGGAGAATTGTATAGAATAACAATACTCTTCTTCAGCTACAAATTTATCGTATAGTATAGATGCCAGCCCACCAGTATAGATATGTTTTATTAGTTTCATTGCTATTATATCTGTATTTTCATTACACTTATGTACATAATAAAACATATTCCGATTATTTAATCTTCTATAATCACATATATGATCTCGTAACAAGTCTCTCATTAATAAATTCTTTGGCATCTTTATTGAATTATAGTTTTTACCATTAAAAAGATTCTTTATTTCTTCTTTCTCATAATCATTTAACTTGCCATTTAATATTAATGACCAATCATTATATAACTCCTTGTATATCTTTTTGATACCATCATATCCTGGAAGAGGATTACTAGAAATCTTTCCAAATAACTCATCCAACACGAGATCTAATAATGCCCTCTCATTGCCGATTTTCATTTTTTCTTCAATATATATTATTTCAAGTTCACTTTCATACTCTTCTAAGCTAATATCAAAGCTTAAAACTGCATCATGTAGCAATTTTATAGTTTCAATGACATACCTTTTTTGAACCCTAGCATAAAGTTCAGTATAGTAGTTATTTGTTTCGCCGTTAACTAAGCCTCCCATTTGTTCTATTTTGAGCATTAGACCATATTGGCTTAATTCAGGATGTCCATGAAAGAGCAAATGTTCAATAAGGTGGGCAAAGTTATTCTTCCTACCCTTATATATTGTTTTAGTACCTATTGGTATAACAAAGTTAATACTAACAATATCATGATTTAAATCATCAAAAAACTCTATATTCATATTCATTTATTCCTTTCTTACAACCACAAAAGGTCTTACACTTTGCCTCTATCTTGTAATCCTTAATCTGTCCTTCTTTAATAGAATCCTCTAATGCGGCGTAGATTCTTTTGCCATCTCTATCTATATGAATAAGAGGTGTACCATGATTGATAAACTTACTATTACCTGTCCTCCTTACTATATAATTAACTTCCGATGCCCCACTTAGAATAATCGCTTTTTCTATACCTTCTATTTCCTGATATTTTTGGACCCCAAAGCAGTGAATAATATCATTACCATCGCGTTCTATAAATTCATGAGAACAATCTATTTCAGATATAATAGTCCCATTCAATCTCTTGGCTATTTGTTCAGCTATATATTTACGATTTCTTTGTGCAAATAAATTAGCATCCTCTGAAATTTCAAGTATTATTGTCGCCTCTTTAGAATCTTTATCGAGTCTCACTAGATAAGAATTATCCGATTCAAGTACATGGGCAGCTGTTTGTTTTACAATTTTAATAAAATGTTCTGCATATTTCCACTTCATTTCTTCTGTTACTCCGCTATGGACAAATATAGCTATTCTTTCATTATAATTACGTAGTTCGACAAAGTGATTACCAGTAACAATATCCCCAAGCATAGATTCCTCAAAATCATTACTAAATATAGATTTCAACTCATCCGCATTGCTATATAGCTTAAACCTGCAACGTCTGAGTCCGTAAGGGCTACTTTTATGAATCAGGTTCTCAAATTTGACGTTTCTAACTAGAATATTCGTAAAAAAGCAGCCTACACCACACCCAAGATCAAATCCCCCAGCAGTAGGATATAAATATTTTTCGCTCCGTAGCATAGTTCCAGAAACAGAAAAACTAGTGGAATCACTCTCAACATCATCCATAACTATCATATCAGATATATCTTCTTGTTTCATCAAATACTTTATCTTTTCATCGACATTTTTATCAAATGTAATTCTCGGGCTTATCCTATATTTACCCATATAAAATCACCTTCCCATTATCCGCATCTACAAATAATTCATCCCCATCTAATATACAATTAATTTGCTCCCCTATACCTATAACACAGGGAATTCGGCGTTCCCTACATAGAATAGCTGCATGTGATAACCTTCCTCCCTTTGATGTTACGACTGCTCCTATATTATCAATTTCATATATAATTTGGGGAAAAAGTTCATCTATCACAAGAATCGCACCTTTAAATCTCTCTACATCTCCAAGTGAAGAGCCATATTCAATTTTAACTACATTGCCTCTGAAGGCTCCCATTGAAACTTTTTTCCCAACAATAATCTTATTGTTTTCTACTATTTCGTTTTTTATTTTTTTGTCTTTATTACTGGGTAAAATGGCTGTTATAGGTCTCGCTTGCATAATATATAAGTTATTATTATAAAAACCAAATTCAATATCCTGCTCTTCTCCAAATAATTCTCTTATTATCTCGGCGCTTCTTTTAATTTGTAATACCTGTCTATTAGAAAGCGAAGACTTATATCTATCAGCAAAATGAACGCTTAATAATTCCTTCCTATCATTTTCTATTACCACCCGGCACCTACAATCATTTAATACAATGTCCTTCCCAGGCCTTTCTCCATTTCCATATGTATAAACTACATTCTTTTGATTGATTGTTGCTTTGATGTCTTCTCCAATAACTTCGTATTCATCGGGAGTTACACTACCCGAGACAACATTTTCACCTATTCCTAGAGCAGAATTAATTAGCATGCCCTTTCCACCTACTGGGTTCAATGTAAATGCTACCCCAGCTACTTCAGACTCTATAAAATGCTGAACTAGAACAGCTTTTCTGTCTATCTTGCCTGCCTGTTCATAGATTTCTTTAACAGCTTCTCTTAAATTGGTTGCTGTGATATCCATTATGGATAAATATTTACCAGCACTACTAGTCTTGTTTTGATCCTCACCCCCCATAGTGGAACGAACAACAAAGTGTCCATTATTAAGCATAAATTTTTTTGCACGTTGAAAATCATCCTCAGTAATCCTATCATATAATACAAACCCATCTGGCACATTAATACCATGCTGCAACATAAAAGCACAATTGTAGGCCTTTAAACCTATATATTCTTTATCTTCCTTACGGATGTCTACAAGTCTTTTAAACATCAAAATAACTCCTTTGCACATGTTTCAAATATATCCATACCTATTGCCTGTAAATATCTCCTAAAATTACGTAATGTCCTTGCTTGATATATATGCCTTAATTCACTGAACCAAGAATACCCATATAATAGCTTTTCCTCTAAACATTGACACCTACTATCATCATAAGGAATGCTAAGCAAATTTAGAGATGTTTCAGTTGAATTATCAAAGGTATACTGACATATATCTTCGTAATCATATGTCCCAATATCAAACGTACTCAAATAGGCATATTCCTCTATGAAAAGCTGAGCATCATTTTTGCTTTTAATCCTCTTTTTATTATCATTTAATATTGATAAATATGACGGGACACCTAGTTTTAAATATTCCTCTACTTCTACCTTATCAGCTAGCCTTTCGCCCCCATAATCAGCTATACGTCTGTATGCCATAACGTCTATCATTGCAATAAAAACATCTTTAAAGTTCTTTTTGTTATATTCGTTTTCTTGCATTTGCAATTCTATCTTATAATTCTCTTCTTTTAGACTCTGAATAACCCTTTGAATTTCTATTAATAGTATTTCTAATTGTCTATTATCATTGCCAATCTCTTCTATCCTGTTATTGATTTTTATATAATCCTTTTTGTCCATCTGAACCATACCATAGGAAATAATATCACATTTTGCATCAATTCCAAGTATCTCTGGTTCTTTCGCCAACCCATAAGCATAAAAATCAAAATGTAATTTACAATCAGTATTGTATATTAATTGAAAATCACATATCATCGAATCATCTTTAATGTAATGCAAAAACATTTAACTTCCCCCTAAAAACAATCCTTTGCTATAAAAATAAATTATGAACCTACTCTAACTTTTTATAGTAAAAACATAACGAATTTCAATTTAAATAATTCATAGATTCTATCTAAAAAAATCTATTTTTTATTTTTGTTAGTAGCGGTTTTCTTAACTTTCTTCATAGAATTTACTTTCTTCTCTAACTCCTCAATTTTTTTCATCATACATACCACATGAAGACCCACATGTACACCTCCTTTAACTACATTAAGTAGGTTCATAATTATTTGCAACTCAATTTATGCATAATGGATAAATACTCTATAGCAAAATAAACTAACTTAAATAACTATACCTTTATCAAATCTAACTTCTTTAATATCCTCTTTATAGTCTTTGCACTAGATGAATCATGGCATGTCGAGCATCCTTCTTGTATGTCATAATAGTATTTAATCATTTGTAAGCGTAAAACCCAGCCCACATTTTAATCAATCATATTCCATGAGATAATAT
>CAZMBD010000046.1:0-18541 GCA_964564325.1 uncultured Clostridiaceae bacterium | reverse complement strand
AGTCGTTTTCTGTTTCTCCTATTTGTTCTATTAGGTTTCCATATGCATCGTAGCTATAGGTGTCTGTTATTTCACCTTTTTCATCTGCTAGTTTTCTAATGTTTCCTTTTCCATCGAATATATAGGTTCTGTATTCTCCATTTCTTTCTTGGCTTATTAGTTCTAGTCCATAGGTGTAGGTGGTTACTTGGTTCCCTTTTGTTTCTGCTAATACTTTTGTTATTGTGCTATCGTCTAATATATAGTTTGTTGGTAATTCTTCGTTTGTTTGTTTTTCTATTCTGTTTCCTTGATAATCATATTTGTATCTTTCTGTTGTCAGGTTATTTCCTTGACTTATTTGGGCTTTTATCAGCCTGTTTTCTATGTCATACTGATATGTGGTTTCTGTGATTTCTCCAATTTCTTTATTTTCTACTGTTTGCCTTATTAGATTTCCATTTGCATCGTATTCATATGTGGTTTGTTCCTTGTCTGTTGTTGCTGTTATCAGTTGATTATTTTGGTTATAGCTGTAGGTTGTTATTTCTCCATTTTCTTCTTTTTGTATCCTGTTTCCTACTTTGTCATAGCTATGCTTTATTGTTAGTCCTTGTGTTGTCTCGCTTAGGAGTTTGTAAGTTTTATCATAGGTGTATTCTGTTGTTTTTGTTTTCCCTGTTATGTGGTCTTCCTCTTCTTCTTTTTCTTTTGCTCCTGTTTTTGATAGGGTATATTTGTAGGTTGTTATTGGTTTTTCATGTTGCTTTATTATTTGTTGTGTTAGGCGATTTAGGGTATCGTATTGGTATTCTTTTGTTATTCCGTTTGAGTATATGGCTTTAGTGGTATTTCCTATTTCATCATATTCGTATTCTACTGTGTTTCCTTCTTTGTCCGTTGTTTTGGTTAATCTATCTAGTTTGTCGTATTGGTAGCTTGTTTGACTATATTGGGTGCTTATTTGTGTTAATTTTCCTGTTTTGTCATAGTTATAGTTTACTTTGTTTCCATCTGCTTGTATCTTTTCTATTAGTTGTCCCATTTGATTGTAGGTATATTCTATGGTTCCTGTTTCATCTTCTACTTTTTCTATTTGGTTAGTTTTATTATACCCAATTTTTGTTGTTCCATCTTTTGTTGTTTTTTCTATTAGTTGTCCTAGATTATCATATTTAAAGGTTTTTATTTGTCTTAGGGCATCTATTGTTTTTGTTATTCTTCCTTCTGCATCGTATTCTGTTTCTGAGGTTTGTCCTAAGGCATCTGTTGTTTTTACTACTCTTCCTAATAGGTCATATTGATATTTGGTTGTATTTCCTTCTGCATCTATTATTTGTACTAGATTTCCTAATTTGTCGTAGGTGTATTTCCAGGTATTATCTTCTGCGTCTGTTATGCTTTCTAGGAATCCTAATTGGTTATAGTTATATTTTGTGCTGTTTCCTTGTTGATCTATTTCTTCTGTTATTTGTCCTATTGGGCTATATTTTATTTGATTGTATGTTCCATCTGGATATATTAATTTTTCTTGGTTTCCATTGACATCATATTCTAGTTTGTATGTGTTTTCTAATGCGTCTGTTATTTCTGTTAGTTGCCCTAGTATATTGTACTTGAATTTTGTTTGATTTCCTAGTGCATCTATTACTTCTGTATTTTTACCTATGGCATTGTATTTGTAGTGGGTTTCACTTCCACTTCTATTTGTTGTTTTTGTTATTCTTCCTATTTCATCGTATTGTATTGTTTCTGTGCTTCCATTTGGATACTCAATTTGTGTTATCCTATTTAGTTTGTCATATTCACAGCTTATGGTTTGTCCGGATCTCGTGGTTGCTTCTATATTGTTTCCATTGGCATCATACTTAAAGGTTTCTTTTGTGCCGTCCGGGTATCTTACTGCCGTTAGATTCATTAGCTCGTCATATTCATATTCTGTTCTTATTCCTGTTTTGTCTGTTTTGGCTGTGATTTTTCCTAGTTGATTGTATTCATATTTTATTGTGTTTCCTTCTGTGTCTATGGCTTCTGTTATGTTCCCTTGTTTGTCGTATTTAAAGACTTCTGTTATTGTTACTGTTCCTTGTTCTGTTTGTCTTGTGGTGCTTCTTCCTGTGATGTTTCCATCTTCGTCATAGCTTATGTTTACTACTGCTCCTAGATTGTCTGTTATGGTTGCTGGGTTTCCCTCGCTATTGTAGGTGATTTCTACTTTTTTACCTATTTCATCTGTTAGTCCTGTTAATTTGCCTTCTCTATCATAGTTGTAACTTACTTCTCCTCCTAGTGTATCTGTTGTTTTTGATAGGTTTCCATATTCATCATGATCAAAGTAGATTCTATTTCCTTCTATGTCTTTTATGCTTATTATTCTTCCTTTACTGTCCCAGTTTACATATACTTCATTTCCTTCTGCATTTACTATTTTATTTAGTAAATTATCTTCATTGTATTCAAATTCTGTTTGATTTCCTAATGGGTCTATTTCTTTTGTCTTGTTTCCATTTTCGTCATAGCTATATGTTGTTGTATTTCCATAGGCATCTGTTTTTGAAGTTATTTTACCATTTTCATCATAAGCATATACTGTTTGATTACCCATTTTGTCTTTTATTATTTCTTGTCTTCCTTCAATGTCATGGGTATATTCTATACGATTTCCGTTAGAGTCTATATTTGCTATTAGTCTTCCAAATTCATCGTATTCATTTCTTGCTATTTTTACTCCTCTTGGGTCTATTATGTCTATTAGATGGTGCTCATGGTTGTAGATAAATTGTACTCTTTCTCCTGCTGGATCTATTACTGTTACTAAGTCTCCGTAGTTATCATAGATGTATCTGGTTTCTCTGTTATTCTTTATTAGTTTTGTAATTCTCCCTTTATTATCTTTTTCAAATATTATGCTTTGTCCGTTTGAGCCTTTTATTCCATCTTCTTCTATTGTTATACTGTTTCCTTCACGGTCTGCTATTTTTTCTAATCCTTTATTTGCATCAAGTGTATATTCTATTCCTTCCTTTGTTCTAAGTTTAAATCTATTTGGGTCTATATCTTCTCCTGCATAATCTACTAGTGTGAATTCTCCTAAATGTGCTGTGGGACTTTCTAGTTCACTATCTATTGCTTCTAGGGTTGATGTTGTTCCTTCTCTCGGTTTAAAGCTCATTGTTACTACTGTAATTGGTGCAAATTGTTGTTTTTCAGGGTTTAAAACTACATCAAATTTGTCTGTTTTCCCATCTGGATATGTGATTGTTATTATATGTGGCACTGTTTCATCTATTGTATATACTGCAAATGCTCCACCTGTTGTTTCTTGTAGCCAGTGTTCACTTAATACACAACTTTTATTTAGTCTTATATCTTTTGTGCCTAGTGTCCAACCCATGCCAAATTCGCCTTGTACTCCTTTGTTCCTGCTGTCATAGGTTCTTACTATGGATAGTTCTTGCCCTTGGAAGTTTGCTTTTTCATCTTCAAAGCTTATGGAATAGTTTCCTAGTTTCATTTCTCCTTCGATTATATACACATTTTCTATGGATATGCTATTCCCGCTTTTATCTAATGCTGTTAGTTTTATGTTTATTGCCCCATTTTTTAGCATTGTGGTATCTAGTTTCCCTAGCGCATCTTCTGTTACTGTTTCATTTCCTCTTGCGAATTCAATGTATTCTCCATTTTCCGCCTTATATTCTAGAGTATAATGCAGTAGGTTTTCTGATTTTACACTTCCTATGATATCTACTGGTTCTTTTATTGTCTCGCCTTCTACTGGACTTATAATTTCTATATCTTCTGGTCTTGAACCTGAATCATCCATTGCTATTAACTTTTCTCTGTGGACTCCTTCATTCCCCGCTGCATCATAAGCTTTTATTACTAATTCGTATTCTCCTGCCTCTTCTAAAATTATTTTGCCTTTTAATTCATCATCTAGTTCTACTATTTCACCATTTAATTCCACTATTATTCCTGCTACTATATTGTTATCCGTTACTGTTATTTGTATTTCTATTTCTTCATTTAATGGCATATTTGGTGGGACATAGCTCATCCAAAGTTTTATTTGTGGTTTTTCATAGTCCTTTATTCCTGCTAAAATCTGAATTTTAGCTGTGCCTTTATTATCTTTTAAGTCATAGGCATCTGCTTCAAATTCATATATTCCTGTTTCTTTCGGTGTGAATTTATAGGTGTTGTCAGGTAATAGTTCTACTATTTCACCATTTAATCTGGTTTCTATTCTACTTATTGCTGTATCATCTATTGCATCTACTTTAATAGTGACTTCTGTATTTAATTCGGGGTTTAAATTGTTTACTGTTAATGTTACTTTTGGTGGTGTAATATCATTTGGATTTCCATCTATTACCTTCACTATTATCTTTTTAGTTCCGATGTTTCCTGCTTTGTCCTTTGCAATTGCTTCTAATTCTAAATCTCCTAGTTTATCGCATTTTATTTTTATATCTTTTCTAATAGTAGTTTCCTGATCTCCCTCTACTACGGTTTGTTCTATTAGCTTTCCATTTGCATTTAAGACTATTTCCTTTACTCCTACTGCATCGCTTGCTGTTAATGAAACCGTTATTATATCCCCTAATTTTACTGCATTTCTATTACTTGTTATGCTTATACTTGGCTTTGTTGTATCTTTTACTACTATGATTTCTTTTGTTACTTCATTTTTATTTCCTGCTATATCTTCTGAATATACTTCTACCCTATATATTTCCCCAAATTTTGCTGTAAAACTATATTCTATGGACGTTTCTGTTTTCTTTTCCAATTTTTCTCCATTTATTGAGGCCCCAAATCTTGCAATTCCACTGTTATCTGATGTAGATATATTAAGTTTTACTTTTTCTCCTTCTTCTACCTTTTCTTTGCCACTAAAGTATATACTTGGCTTTTGGTTGTCTTCAACAATTTTTAATATTGTTTTTTGTGTTCTTTCGTTTCCTGCTTTGTCTCTTGCTATAGCTATTATTTCACATTCTTT
The DNA here is from genome assembly GCA_964564325.1 of uncultured Clostridiaceae bacterium. GTDB lineage: Bacteria > Bacillota > Clostridia > Tissierellales > Tepidimicrobiaceae > JAAZMA01. Next base: position 13,554 of record CAZMBD010000046.1, on the reverse strand, counting down.
TTCTTCAGTTGCTAAGAATTTATACTTTCCTTCACTATCTAGTTTTAATTCTTTACCATCCATTGTAGTTATAAAGCTTTCTATTCCACTTTGACTGTCTATTGCTGTAGATTCTATTTCTATCATTTGTCCAATATACTGGGTTCTATATAAATAGTTAGTATATCCATTTATTTTCAGATATATTGTTGGTTGATTTTTATCTTCATATAGATATATTCTTCTTTCTACAGTCCTTGAATTTCCTTCCTTATCTACTGCCACTGCTTTTATAATGTATGTGCCTATTTCTTTTTCTTCAAATATATATATTCCTTCATCATCGTATTCTACTTCTTTGTCATTTACCATTAACTTTAAACTTGCTATTCCTATATTATCTGTTGCTTCTACCTTTACTTTTGCTGTATTTGGTAAATAAAGGCTTATATTTTTTTCTTGGTCATTTAGGCTTAGTTTTACATTAGGATATTGATTGTCCTTTCTTATTTCAAATTTTCTAGTTACTTGATTTTCATTTCCTGCTTTGTCCCATGCTCTTAAATTAACTTCAATTTCTCCTGGTTCTAATGGCGTAAAAATATATTGATTTTTATCATTTAGTATAATTACTTCACTATTTAGAGTTGCCTCAATTCCCACTACTTCTACATTATCTGTTGCTTCAAAGGTGACTGTTACTTCATTTCCTACATATATAGTATATGGAAATATGCTAATATTTACTCTTGGTGCCACATCGTCTTCTCTTACTATTAGTTTATAATCAAGGATTGCTATGTTCCCATCATCATCCGTTGCTTCTGCATGTATTTCATGTGCCCCTGCTTTTTTAGCATCAAATTCAAATACTATCTTATCGTTCTTGCTATCTGGTAGTCTTTCTCCATCTAAGGTTGCCCAAAAATCCACTATTTTTTTATTATCTCTTGCTTCTATAGTTAACATATGGTTTTGCCCCACATATATTGTAGGTACACTAAATATTATACTTGGCTTTGTTTTATCATCGATTGTAACAAACTCTATTGTTTTTGTTGCTTTATTTCCAACCATATCTTCTGCATAACCAATAATAGTATATTGTTCTCCTGTTTGTTCGGAAAAGAAAATATATTCTTTGTTTTCATCAACTTCCTTTTCCTCACCATTTATTGTTAGCTTAGATAGTTTAATTCCACTTTCGTTGTCGTATGTTTCAAATTTTACTATTATTTTTTCCCCTGTACTAATCTCTCTCGGATTTGATAAATTATTTACATAGAGAACTATATTGGGGTTTTTCTTATCTTCCATTACCTCTATAGTTTTTATGTCTGTGGCTTCTCTATCGTTTATATCTACAATTTTAGCCTTTATTGTGTATTTTCCTGGTACTGTTTCTGTGAATTCAAATTCATTTTTATCATTTAATTGAATAGGTTTTTCATTTATTGTTACATATTGGTGTTTTATTGGATATTTACTACTTTTATCAATTCTAATTGTAGAACTTTTATATTGATATATCTTTGTTGCAGTTGGCCTTATATTTATACTTGGCATAGATGATTCAATAATTTCAATTGTTTCAAATGCAGCATTTGTATTTCCATTGAAATCATATGCCCTAGCTACTAAATCTAATTTCCCATATCTTGTTGGTTTTATTATTCCGTATCCTTCTTCATCTAGTAATACATATTTTCCATCAAATCTTGCTGTTATCCACGCTACCCCTTGATTATCAGTAGCTACTACTTGTATTTTGTTATCTTTATAATATTCTATTTTGTCTGGAAGAATTATTCTCACTTGAGGTGGTTCTTTGTCCACTCCACTGATTGGGTCTATATCTTCTAAATCTTCTCTTTCTTCAATTGTTACATATATTGTTTCTGTTTCAATCCTTTCCCCACTTTTTACTTTTACATTTATTGTGTAATCTCCAGCAACTTCATATTTTACTGTTGTTAAAAAACTATATCTATCTGAAAATATTCCCTCGTTTCCACTCCATTCAATATCCAGCTTTTCTAATCCTGTAACTACTGGAATTAAATATGCTGCTTGTCCTTCTATCCCTTTTATTTCTCTTGATATGTCTATTCTAGGCTTTTCATTTGATTTATCTGGCATTTCATAATTATCATCAAATATGGTTAAGTCATATAGAATTGGGCTTTTTCCATCACTAGATGCTATTAATTCTACTTCTGTTTTTATATATCTTCCTACTTCATAATTTAATTCTTCATAATTATCTATATATCGAGGCTCAGTATAATTAATCCCATCCTCACTAGTGCTTATCTGTACCTTTATATCACTATCATTTGTGTATAAAGCATTCCAGTATATCCCGCCCCATCGTGTACCTTCTTTCTGACTATCATATACTGTAGTCCATTGCCCTTTTTCTTCATATTCATTTACTGGTAAAATTGTGTCATCTAAATATATCTGAACTGGTTTTCCATTTTTGTTGTAATATTTTAATTTTGTATTTTTACTTATTTTTTCCCAAGTTCCAGTTTTTAAATCTTTAATATCTAGATTTAATTCTATTTTTTCTAAGGTTTCTATTGAAACATTTCCTAGTTCCCATTTAATTGTTTGTGTTCCATCTAAGTTTGTGATTATTTCTTTTGGAGTTGATGCTATACTATATATATTTATTTTGCTTGGATTTTCTATTGTAGTTTCAAGGGTTACATTTCTTCCTGCTACGTCAAAAACCTGCTGCGCCATAAATTTCATCCATTTCCCGATTTCCTCTGTAGATGGACTAAATTTATATAATCCATTTGATGCTATTGCTATATCCTCAAGATGTTCGTGATCAGCTGTATTACCAAATCCTACTGCATATATTTTTACTCCTTGTTTTCCTGCCTTTTGTGCGGATACTACAGCATTTATATCATTTCCATCTTCTCCATCTGTAAGAAGTATTATATATTTTTGTCTATTAGGTGCAGGATATAATTCAAATAGCTTCAGTCCATTATCTATTCCACCTCTTGAATAACTGCTTCCCCCTCTTAATTCATCTATCTGCTTATTTATTTTTTCTTTATCAGATGTTAATTCTTTGTTTATATAATCGTTATCATTAAGAGATACTACAGCGCATCTATCATTGTCTTTCATTTTTGATAGAATTTCTTTTGCAGCGTTTTTTGCAGCTGTAAGTTTCGCATAATCCATACTTCCTGAGCAATCAATAGCAAAAACGAAATCAACTGCATTTTCTTCTACATCAGCTCCCCCATCCCCTTCAATATCATAGCTTATTTTTAATGTATCTTCTTCCCCACTTAAAATATCCTTCGATATTGTTGACTTTATTTTTATTTTTGTTGAATCTTCATTTGAGTATTCTTTTATTACTTCTTTTGCAATTGGTATTCCTTTTGATAATTCAAGCTGGTCATTAGTCGCTTCTATCTTTTCTAAATCTCCTTCTAGAAAATCTTCAGTATAGGTATATTCTTTCTTATTTTTTATATTAATTTGCGAAAAATCATCTTTTCCTGCATTTATAATTAAATTACATCCACAGGTTTCAATCGTATCTGCAATTATCCTTCCATTTAAAGTGAATTTTTTTGCACATATTTTTACTTTTCCTTTAGGTGCATATAATATACCGTTAAATTCTATATCTCCACCATTTATATATATATTGCCTGATTCAGAATACATAAATACCTTACTATTAGTTAAGTCTCTGTTACATGATTGATAGATTATATTATTTTTTGATACAATAAACCCTTCACCTAAAAATTTTGTATCTTTAAAGCTTATACTATGTGAAGATACTATAGAATCACTTATATCTAGCTTGTCCCTAAAAAACAATTTTGGTCTATATAAGTATTCTGCATCATCTGATATGTTTTCATATATTTTATCTTTCCAATCGGGGATACTAATATGTTTATACCTATTATTAACTTCATCTATATACATTGATCTGTAGTTATAGATAGTTCCATATGTATATCCTACTGTATTACATTGCCCTAAAACATTAAGTCTACAGCCTCTAAATACAAAATCATTTCTTGAATATATATTTCCATTAACATTAGTACATTTTGTGTTAATTTTTAAATCCCTACAGCGATTTCCAGAAAAGATTGCATATTTAAATTCCTCATCGTCGTCATTGGACAAATTAAAGCAGAAACTTTCTGAAAAATATAGTTTTCTCTTTAAATAATTATTTCCCTTTTGAGGATATTCAATAATATCCTCTTCCAAATAATCATCATCTTGAAATTGTTCATTGTCAATTTCATTTTCTAATAATTCATCATCTACATATTCAAACTCTTCTTCATATCGACTGTAGATGTCCCCTACTTCTTCATCTTCTATGTAGTATTCTTGTTCATCTCCCCCCTGTTGCTCATCTATTTCTTCCCCTATGCTTTCATACCCATTAAAAAACATAGGAGATTCAGATATAGCATTTGTTACTGGTGTTATAAAATTGAATATCATTGCTAACACTAAAATAAATGCTATTCTCCTTTTTCCCATAATCTTTCCCCCTTAATTTAATATTTGAACAAAAAAAGTTATAAATACCTTGTATTTATAACTAGACAAGCTATATGTTGTTAATTGTTTAATAAATTTCATATTTTATATCTTGATTTCTATTTTTGGATTAATTTGTCATCCAGTTGTTTTCCATTTTACTTTGTTGATTTAATATTGTCAATATATTTTTTAAATTTTGTGTTATTATCTTTTAATATTCACAGGAATTAGGAAAATTAAATTTTTAAATGATATGACCTTGTAGTTATAATATTTATAATGTAATTTACGCAAAAAAATAAAAAAGTCTGAACCTTATTATTTATAAGGTTCAGACTTTTTTACTTAGTTTTTGTTGTAAAAGTCAAGATCCTTCACTTACGCTCAGGATGACAACTTGGATTTTTTCAGCAGCCTAAAACCGTCCACATATCTTAATATCTTTTCCTCATCGTAGATGGTGGAATTTCTAATTCATCTCTATATTTAGCCACTGTCCTTCTAGAAATGCTAATTCCTTTGGATTTCAATATATCTGATATTTTTTGATCGCTATAAGGTTTTTTAGAATCTTCGTCTTCAATTAAATCTTTTATAATAGATTTAATTGAAGTAGAAGATATATCTCCTGTATTAGTAGATAAACCACTAGTAAAGAAAAATTTTAATTCAAAGACTCCTCTAGGTGTTTGCACATATTTCCCATTTGTGGCTCTACTTACAGTAGATTCATGCATATCAATATCCTCTGCTACTTCCTTTAAAGTCAATGGTTTTAAACCCTTTTCTCCTTTTTCAAAAAAATCCATTTGAAACTTTAGTATAGATTCTACTACTTTATATATAGTCATTCTCCTTTGCTCTATGGAGCGAATTATCCACATAGCAGAATTTAATTTTTCTGTTAAATATTCTGTAGCATTATCATCTTTTCCTTGTTTCATCATATTTCTATAAAAACTATTTATATTTAGTCTTGGTCCTGTTACATCATTTAATAATATGACATATTCTCCATCAATATATTCAATACTTACATCTGGCGTAATGTATTTTACTTGTTCTCCAGTACTAGTAAAAGCTCTACCTGGCTTTGGTTCTAATGTCCTTATATAATCACATATAGCCTGAATTTCTACTAAATCCATATCTAATTCTCTAGATATTTTTGCTAATCTATTGTGAGCTATATCCTCTAGATAATTCTCTATTATTAACTCCGCTTTAGGGTTTTTATCTCTGTCTTTTTTTACCTGAATAAGCAAACATTCTCTTAAACTTCTTGCTCCAACTCCTAAGGGATCGAAGGTTTGAATTATAGATAAAATATTTTCAACTCTATTAATATCTACACCTAAATCTGTGGAAATTTGCTCAGTAGTAGTAATTAAATATCCATTTTCATCAATATATTCAATTATTATTTCACCTATTTTTTTATCCTTTTTATCTATATCTAATACATTTAGCTGAAATAGTAAATTATCCTTTAGATCTGGAGAATAGCTAATAAAGTTTTCATAATTATATTCCTTAATATTCTTATCCCTTTGCGGTCTATATGATATATCCTCATCTTTTCCTAAATATTCCTTCCAATCTATGTCATCGTTTTCATTAGTATAATCATCTATATTTTCATGTTCTTCTTGTAAATTAGTCAATTCTAATAATGGATTTTCCTCCATTTGTCTTTCTAAATATTCATTTAATTCTAGGCTGGTAAATTGGAGCATTTCTATAGCTTGTCTTAGTTCTGGTGTCATAACTAATTTTTGGACTTGTTCTAATGTCAAATCATAACCTAATTTCATAAGCTCACTCCTGCCATTATTGATAATATTAATAGATACTTATTGTTCTATTAATATTATTATACCAAAATCTCTTGAAAACACAAAATTAATTTAAAATAAAAATGGGACAATAAGCACTCCACACCCATTGTCCCGTCCTCATCGTCCCATTTTATCTTTGAGATTTATCATAAGGAATTCCTTCTGCTTTTGGTGCACGAGATTTCTTTGAAGTAAATGCCAATACTATCATTGTAGCTAAATAAGGCATCATCTTATAATAGGTTTGCTCAATTCCTAAATTGTTTAAAAATGGTATCAAAGAAACTGAATATGCTAAAGTTCTAAATAGTGCAAAGAACAAAGCTGCAAAGAAAATTTTTACTGGTCTCCACTGTCCAAAAATCATTACTGCTAAGGCTAAGAAACCAAATCCTGCAACACCTGTATGTCCATTTACATTTCCATCCATTACACCAACTGAATAGAAAAATCCTCCAATACCACCTAATATACCTGAAATACTAGTACCTGCATATCTCATTTTGTATACATTTATACCTACAGAATCTGCTGCATGAGGATGTTCCCCACAAGCTCTAAGTCTAAGTCCAAATTTCGTCTTATAGAAAATAATAATTGAAATAATAAAAAGTATCAAGCTAATTGGAACTGTTAAATATGTTCTTTGAAAAATCATAGGACCTAGTACAGGTATTTTACTTAAACCAGGTATCTCTCTAATATAAAAATTCAGATTGGTTGTAACACCATCAGAATTAAAAAACATTTTAGAAAATAGCAAAATAGCTGCTGGAATTAGCATATTTAAAGCAGTACCTGTAATAACTTGATCTGCTTTCATATTAACTGCCGCAAAGGACAAAAGTAAGGAATAAATTAGTCCTGCAACTGCTGCAATTAACATTCCAAGCAATAAAACAAGCTGAGGATTTAGTCCTAAATCTTGTACAGCATAAACAAATAATGCACCAAAAAAAGCTCCAAAAAGCATTATACCTTCAAGTGCGATGTTTACAACGCCTCCTACTTCACTAAACATTCCACCTAATGCTACTAGAAGCAATGGCATTGCTACAGGAAGCATATTTTGAATTAAATAATAAAATGTATCCATTATTCTGCCTCCTTTTTATCTTCTAATTGATTTTTTCCAACACGATTTTTAAAAAATCTAGCTAAAGCCTCACTCATAACCATAGAAAAAGCTGAGAAATAAATTATAACAGCTATAACCACATCTATGATTTCTGGCTTATAACCTACAAGGCTAGCTAAAGTACCACCGCGTTGTATATGGGAAATAAATATTGCTGAAAAAATAATCCCAATTGGGTGGGAATTCCCAAGAAGTGAAACAGCTATTCCAGTGAATCCATTTGCTGCAATAATATTAATAGGTTCATAGGTCATACTACTACCTGCAATAGCTGATGGTGCAAGTATTGCAAATGCTCCACCTAATCCCGAAAGGCCACCAGCAATCATCATAGTTAAAATTATATTTTTCTTACCCTTCATTCCAGCATATTCACTGGCAAATTTATTGTAACCTGTTGCTTTTAATTCATAGCCAAATGTAGTTTTCTCAAGTACAATATAGAGTACAATCCCAATGGCTATTGCTAAAATAATCCCCCAATTGACGTTGGAATTAGCTATGCCAAGGGATGGAATTTGTACACTTGCTGGCAAATAATTGGTTCTAGTTTGATCATATTTATACATAATAGAACTTGCTTGAATTGCCATATCTACCAAGTACATTCCAATATAATTAAACATTATAGATGTAATTACTTCATTTACATTTAAAAGTGCTTTAAAAATTCCAGGTATAAATCCCCAAAGTATTCCTCCTACCATACCAGCTAATATGGCTACTATCCAATGTATACTTGGAGGTAGTTTCCACATAAAACCTACATATAGTGCAAAAAACATTCCCATAGTGTATTGGCCTGAAGCTCCTATATTAAATAGACCCATTTTAAATGCAAATCCAACTGATAATCCAGTCATTAGTATGGGTGTTGCAAAATAAAACACATCTCCTATACGACTGAACCCTCCAAGAGTTACAAACTTAAATCCTGCACCTGCATTTTGTGGTATTGCAATAAGCATTACAAGGAAACCAAAAATAAGGCCTAAAATAATTGCCATTAGCGCGGAGGAAAATGAAGCAAAACCACCAGTATGAATTAATTTTTTAAAGCTAAATTTGTTTTGATTTGAATTTGTTTTATCTTGCATCGTCAATCTCCTTTATCACATCTCGTTTTGCACCTGACATGTAAAGTCCAAGTTCCTGTACATTTGTAGTTTTAGGATCTAATTCTCCAACAATTTCTCCTTCATATATAACTAAAATACGATCTGATACATTCATTACTTCGTCTAGCTCTAGAGATACTAGAAATACTGCCTTACCTGCATCTCGACTTGCTACAAGTTGCTTGTGTACATACTCTATAGCCCCTACATCTAGACCTCTTGTAGGTTGTACTGCTACTAAAAGATTGTGTTCTTTGTCAATTTCCCTTGCAATAATTGCTTTTTGTTGATTACCACCTGACATAGATCTAGCTATAGTTACTGGTCCCTGTCCTGATCTTATATCATATTCTTCTATAAGCCTTTCAGAATATTTTCTAACTGCATCAAATTTAATAAATCCATTTTTCTGAAATTCAGGCTGCCAATATCTTTGCAAAACTAAGTTTTCTTCTAATGTATAATCTAGCACCAAACCGCGTTTGTGCCTATCTTCTGGAATATGGCTCATTCCCAGAATAGACCTTTCCCTAATAGATGCATTAGTTATATCTTTACCTTTAAGGGAAATGCTACCTGAACTAGCTTTATTTAGTCCAGTTAGTGCATTTACAAATTCTGTTTGTCCATTTCCATCAATACCTGCTAAACAAACTATTTCTCCTGCTCTAACATTAAAGGAAATATTTTTCACTGCATCTTTTTTGTGTACTCTAGATGGTACACTTAAATTTTTAACTGAAAGAATTACATCGCCAAGTTTACTTTCTTTTTTTTCTACTTTAAAGCTAATATCCCTACCTACCATCATTCTCGAAAGTTCTTCCTTAGTAGTATCTTTAATATCTACAGTTCCAACATGTTTTCCCTTTCTGAGAACTGTACATCTATCTGCAACTTCCATAATTTCATTTAATTTATGTGTAATAAAAAGTATAGATTTTCCTTCTTCTGCAAAACCTCTCATAATATCTAATAATTCTGAAATCTCCTGAGGAGTTAAAACTGCTGTGGGCTCGTCAAAAATCAGGATTTCATTTTCTCTATAAAGCATCTTTAAAATTTCGACTCTTTGTTGCATACCTACAGTTATATCTTCAATTAAGGCATCGGACTCTACTCTAAGTCCATATCTCTCACTAAGAGCCATAACTTTTTCCCTAGCTTCTTGTTTTTGAAGAAAACCCATTTTATTTGGCTCTACCCCTAGTATAATGTTTTCTAAAACAGTAAAAATCTCCACCAGCTGAAAATGCTGATGAACCATTCCAATTCCTAATGCATTAGCATCATTGGGATTATTAATCTGTACAACTTGACCATTTTTCCTTATTTCACCTTTTTCAGGTTGATATAATCCAAAAAGTACAGACATAAGAGTAGATTTACCTGCACCATTTTCTCCTAATAGTGCATGTATCTCACCTTTTTTTAATCTAAGGGTAATGTTATCATTGGCAACAATACCCGGAAATTCTTTTGTAATATTAAGCATTTCAATAATATAATTTTCCACTTTGACCTCATCCATTTTTTATATTTTTTATTTCCAATTTATATTGAAAATGAGGGAAAATTAGCCCTCCCCCATTATCAATATTTACCTTCATAAAATTTAAGACAAATGTCAATTTAATTATCTTGTAGTAACTACAACTTTTTTAAGATTTAATCCATTAACAAGTTCTTCAGCTGTAGCATAACCTGTTGCATCTTCAATATCTATTGTACGAATAGGTTTAACACTACCATCTACTAATCTTGCAAATACGTCTTCATATTGTTCTATAGTAAATTTTTCAAATCTATCAAATGCATCTGCTTTATCATCACCTATTACAGTAGTTGGAAGTCCAACACCATCATTGTCAGCACTGAAATATGTGGTTTTGCCTCCATAAGTGTCCCAACTATCTGTTTTATAAATAGCTTCTAAAACAGCTTCTACTGATGCTGCAAGACCTTTTGTTGCAGAAGTTATAACTGTTTCACTATCATATCTTTGGTCTACGTCTACACCAATAACTTTTGCTTCTGATTCACTAGCTGCTGACATTACAGATTTACCTACTGAACCACCACAAGCAAATATTACTTCTGTACCTTCTTGGTACATAGCTTTTGCAGTTGCTTTATTTGTATCATTTTCTTCAAAGTTTCCAGTATAGTGATATATTACTTTTATAGAACCATCTGATAATCCTAATTCTTCAGCTGCATCTTCTGCACCTTGTAAATATCCATATCCAAAAGCTTGTACAGCTGGAACTGCCATACCACCCATAAATCCTAAATCAGTCATGCCATCCATAACTGCTGCATATCCTGCAAGATATCCTGATTGTTCCTCTGAATACAAAATACTTGCAACGTTTTCTTTAATATCAGCATCAAAGCTATCAGCTGGATGAGGTGACCCATCTAGAAGAATAAATTTAACATCTGGATATTTTGTTTGTGCTTCATAAATTGGTACTTCAAATAAAAATCCTGGTGTTACTACAACTTTAGCGCCACCTTGTACTGCAAGGTCAATAGCTGCTAAGTATCCAGCATCTGATGCTTCTTCAGGTTTAATATAAGTATGTGAAATATTTTCTTTCTCAGCAAAAGCAACTACGCCTTCCCAAGAACCTTGATTAAATGACTTATCGTCTATATTTCCTTTGTCGGTAATTAATGCAATTTCATGTCCTTTACCAGATTTGTCTCCTCCACCTGATTTATTAGCTTCATTACCGCATCCTACCAAGCTCATTAAAACTAACATAATTATTAGTGAGCTTGCTACAAACTTTTTCATTTTGTACCCCCCTAATTTATAATTTATACTACTAAATAATTATACCTTACTTAAAATAAAATTACAACTAATATACCTTGCAAATGTACAGTGTAAAACACTCCAAGTATCCTTGGAGACTTGGAGTGTTTTAACAATCTATCTTTTCTTGAGAAACATAACCTGCTTCTGCTAATATTTTTATAGCTTTTTCTAATTTTTCTTCACTTACCATAACTATTGGTCCAGTACAGCCCATTCCTGATTCAGCATAGATTTTGTTTTTCCATAATACTTTAACTGCATCTTCTAATTCCATAATATCTATGCCTGCAATACTGCCTGTAACTGTTTCCTTTGGTGGTGCTTCTACTTCTTCATCATCTTCTGATTTTTTTGTATCTTTTGTTAATCCTTTTAATATATCTTTAAGTCCTGCTTTATTAGCCTTTTTAAATTCAGCTTTAGATACATCTAATACATTACCACGAATTAAATCTGCACCATAGGAAATAGCATTAGCTACTACTGGCACTCCTGAAGCTCTAGAAAGAATAAGTACTGTTCTCTCATAACCTTCTCCAATTCCAGGACCATAGCCATAACCTAGAGACTCATAGCTTCCACCTGTAGTATAAGATGAAAATACTTTCATCAATATATTTCCTGTCAATGTATCTGTTATCATTACATCTGGTACTCCTGCTAATAAGTCGTTTCCTCTCATAACAGAACCACCATCAGCTCTCATGGACTCAGTAAAATTAATCTTATATCCATTTGCACTTAATTCATTAAATGCTCTTTCTACTTGTCTTGCACCATCTACATTTAAAATACCTATTGTTGGATTTTCAATTCCCATGGCCTTTGCAGTAATGATACCATTGATACCATTTATAACCATAGCTTCCACTCTATGTGGTGAAGATGTTCCTGTAGTAGTTGCAATTATCATTTCTTTACCTTTTCCAGGTGTTATAACTCTACCTACTGTAGAAACCCCTATAGGAAAACTATAGTGCATTGTAACACAAGCACCTATTTCACCATTGTCTAGTAGTTCTTCCATCTTTCTATATCCTTCTTCTTCTGTTTCAGCAATTACTTGTGTTAATTTGCTATCAACTTTTGGTCCGATTAATACTACTTCTATAGATGGATCTCTTTTTTGAGCTAATTCTGCACCTTTTACAAGGTTTTCTACACCATGTTCACTACCTAATGTAGTTATACCTACTCTAACTTTTTCGCCAAATTGGCCTGTTTCCATTGCATCTGCTATATCATTGAAAACCTTGCCAACCATTTTTTTTACATTATTTTCTGCCATTTTATCACCTCTAATCCTGAAGTAGATGAGCAGCGAAATCTCTCATAGACTCAGCTACAAGTTTTCTAACCTCTTCTTCTGATACACCTTTTTCCTCATCTTTTATTCCTGGATTCTTTTCTACTACAATAGATACCCCGTCAAATAAATTAGTCATTCTACCTAAGAATAAACTACCTTTACCTACTATCATAGTTCTAGTAATTTTATCTTCCATTATATCTTCTCTTGCAAATCCAAGATATGGTACTCCTGATGGGATATGTCCTTGTGTTGGAGCCCAACCTTGCATACCATGTGCTTCAATGAAATCATTGATTTGTGCTCTTTCTAAATCTTTTCTCATAACTCCTAATGCACCAATCATTTTATAGTTTGCATTTGGTACATCTCCAGCACCTGCTGGTTTAGTTACATCTGGGTTTTGCATTTCTACTGAATATTTATCTATATCTGTGATTTTTAAATTGCCCTTATCTAATGGAGCAGTTACTAAAGATGTCATAACTGCTTGTGGTGAAGAACCTGTACCTACTGTATGTCTTCCAACTAAGTCAGTCCTTAATACTGGGTTTACTCCATCGTTTTCAGAAATTAAGACTGCAAAGCCACCTATTACATCTTCTAATATTGGCATATCTTTTTCTACGTGATTTTTACCATTCATACCAAGTTTAGCTGTGGAACCACCTGATATAACTACTACATTTTTAAATGTACCTGCTTGAACCAATGAAGATGCCACTATAAGTGCATGAGTTGGTGCAGCACAGAATCCTCTTGTATCTGAACCAGTGGCATTATTAAAT
>CAZMBD010000045.1:0-18702 GCA_964564325.1 uncultured Clostridiaceae bacterium | reverse complement strand
TCTATAAAACATTGTGCTATTTTTTCATGTTTAGTTTACAAAGCCATATACTTATTATAATCATATACTTAATATCTTTTAAATTCAATAAAAATATTTAGACTCACGAAATAAAGAAATATAAAGAAAGTAGGCGACTAAATTCGCCTACTAGGAATTTTCTTCTACTATATTGTCTAATACTTTAGCTGCTGCTAATATTACATTTTTACAGCCAATATTTTCTTTTCTGTATTTAGCTTTTAGTTCTTTACAATTAGTACTTCCCATTTCTTTTTCATATTGTTGAAAAAGTTTTTCAGTTAATTCCTTTATCTTTTCATCCTCATGGGCAATATTTTCTACATATTTACTACTTAAGGCCATAACTGCCCCTGTCAATGCTCCACATACTGACTCTATACCCATTCCTCCGCCAAAGGCCGCAGATAGTTTTAATGCTTCTTTAGATAAGCCTAGATTATAAGCTTCATTGGCCCCATATAAAATTTTTTCAGCACAATTATAATCTTCTTCTTTTCCAAAATCATTCATTATTAAATCGTATAGCATATAAATTCCTCCTATTTTTTTATAAACTTTGCCAATAGTATATCATATAAAATTAAAGGATTAAAAATATTTTCCTTGTAAATATGGCATAATACGTATATACTTAACAAGCTAGATAAAAAAGGAAGGATGTAATAATTTAATGAAAAAATTAAAATTTGAGGAAATAAATTTATCAATGGAGATACAAAAGGCAGTTTCTGATATGGGTTTTGAAGAAATGTCTCTTATTCAAACTCAGGCCATACCTATTATTTTAGAGGGATTAGATATAATAGGTCAAGCACAAACTGGGACAGGAAAAACTGCTGCTTTTGGAATACCTATTATTGAAAAGAGCGATCCTTTGGAGAGAATGCCTCAGGCTATAGTTTTATGCCCTACTAGAGAACTATCTATTCAGGTAGCAGAAGAAATAAAAAGATTATCTAAATATAAAAAGAATATATTTGTACTACCAATCTATGGGGGCCAACCTATAAATAGGCAGATAAATGCTTTAAAGAAGGGGGTACAAATAATAGTAGGCACTCCTGGTAGGGTAATGGATCATATTAGACGAAAGACTTTAAAGTTAGATAATATAAAAATGATGGTATTAGATGAAGCTGATGAAATGTTTGATATGGGATTTAGAGATGATATAGAATGGGTAATGAATAAATTACCAGAAGAAAGGCAGACTGTGTTTTTTTCAGCAACTATGCCCGATGAAATAGTTAATTTTGCAAAGAGATATCAAAAAAACCCTAAAATAATAAAAATAGCTCATAAAGAATTAACAGTACCTAAAGTAGAACAATATTATGTAGAAGTAAAAGAACCTATAAAGACAGAAATATTATCTAGATTAATAGATATATATAATCCTCGACTTTCCATAGTATTTTGCAATACTAAGAAAAAAGTAGATGAATTGACTATTGAACTACAGGGAAGAGGTTATTTTGTTGATGGACTCCACGGAGATTTAAAACAGCCTCAAAGAGATAAAGTAATGAATAAATTTAGGAATGGAAATATAGATATATTGGTAGCTACTGATGTGGCAGCTAGGGGAATAGATATTGACGATGTAGATATGGTATTTAATTATGATATACCTCAGGATGAAGAATACTATGTTCATAGAATAGGTAGAACAGCTAGGGCAGGTAGAGAAGGGGTAGCATATTCTCTAGTAGCAGGTAGAGATATTAAAAGAATTAAAGATATACAAAGGTATACTAAGACTAAAATAATACGAAAAGATTTACCTACATTAAAAGATATGGAAGAAAAACATACGGATATGCTTTTTAGAAGTATAAAAGATGAAATAGATAAAAACGAACTAGACAAATATGAAGAAATGATTCGAGACATAATAGATGAGGATTATACTTCATTTAAGATAGCTGCAGTACTTCTCAAATTTCATTTAGAAGAAAATAAATTAGATAAGCATAAAGAATTAGAAACAGTAGATTATGGAAATACAGGTATTAATCCTATGTCAAAAATATATATTAATATAGGAAAAAGAAAAGGCGTAAGCCCTAGACATATATTAGGTGCTATAATGAATGAAACAAATATTCCTAGAAAAACCGTAGGGAATATAGATATGTATGATAAATTTACTTTTGTGGAAATTCCAGAGAAGTATGTAGACGAAGTAATTAAAAGATTGAACAATAAAAGAATAAAAGGAATAAAAGTAAAAGTAGAACTAGCTAATCCCAAGTAGGGGCGACCTTTAGTCGCCCGTTTTATTTTTTAAGCAAAATAAGCTAATACATAAGATAAAATCAAAAGAGGTATGCCATATATTAAAAAAGGTTTATTAGACCATTGATCTTTATAATGTTCTTTACAAAACTCATGAAATTCCATCATATCTTCATCATGGCTAAGATCTTTATTTAGTCTATCCTTTTGAGAATAATTGGTTCTCATATATTTTTTTCTATATCTATGATAGGAAATTAATTTAAAAAATCCAACATTTCTAACATAGAAAACTAGGGCAATTAGGAAATAAATTATTCCTATTATAAAGAAACCGTTAGCTAAATTAAAGATAAAAGACTTTCCTTTGTTTAAAATCATATAAATAATCATAAATACTGTTGTAATAATTCCTAAAATCTTCATAGTATTCTCTCCTAATTTATATTTTAAAACATCTTCTATATTATAGACTAAATTAAACAAAATAAACAGAGTTAATATACAAGTCACTACATTTTTCTACATTAATAGACACAAATAGAAATATAAAAAATATTTTTTACTTATAATTTATCATACTATTGAATAATAATTCGTTTTTAGGCTCCTATTATACTAAAGAGCTATGCATAGAAAACAGTGGTGCAAAAATAGAGCGCAAATTCTGAAAAATACGCAAGTGCAATAATATGTAAGAGTAAAAACACATTAAATATTATGAATATTTAAAAGTTTGACTAATGATATTCAAATATGTTAGCATAAAGTAAATATATTTAATAACCTGTGTAATGGCTAAATATACCAATCTATAGCTATAATTTAAGTTTTTTAAATATTTGAAAATCTGCACTATATTTCCAAATATTAACTTATAATTATGCATTTTTTTAAAATATTTAGAAAATATAGAATAGGTTCATATTTAGAACTTATAAGAAACATATGGTTATTAAATTTTAAAAATTGTAGCTAACATTAGACATCTTAGAATTGGGATGCTAATTTAGTTAGTAAAAAATTAAAATTAGGGGGAGTTAAAATGAAGACATCCAAAAAACTATTATTACTTGTTCTAGTTGTAGCTATGACTGTATCAGTGCTTGCAACAGGATGTGGTAAAGGTAATGATGTTAGCAAAGAGCAAGAAAAGCCAGCAGCAAATGATGAAAAACCAGAATCAACTGGTCCTAAGGTTTTAAGACTTGCAGGTATGCCTGCAAAGACTTTCAATCCTCATACATCTGATTCTGCTGAGGATAGTGAATTAATAAGTTATATTTATGGTGCATTATTGGATTTAGTTTACAATCCAGATGAAGACAAAGTTGAATTTATTCCATATCATGCTGAAGAATTACCAACAACTGAAGATAATAAGGTATGGACATTTACATTAAGAGAAGGTTTAGAGTGGACAGACGGTACACCAATTACAGCTGAAGATTATGAATATTCTTATAAAATGTTATTAGATAAAAAATTAGCTAATCGTAATGCATTCGTACTATGGGATAGCATTCCAGTAGTAAATGCTGAAGAATACTTCAAAGGTGAAGTAGAATGGGAAGAAGTAGGAATTAAAGCATTAGATGAAAAAACATTAGAAATTACATTAGATACTGCAATGCCAGATATTGATGTTTTAAGTACTTTTGCAGGTGGAGGCGCTACATCTCCTGTACACAAAGAACTATATGAAGCTGGCATGAACGATGATCAAAGTGAAACAACTTATGCAACTACTTTAGAAACTGTTCCATCCTGTGGTACTTATAAACTTACAGAATGGATAAGAGACCAACACAGAGTATTTGAAAAGAACGAAGATGCTATATTAGGCGATATTTATAAACCAGATAGAATAGAAAGTAGAGTTATAACTGAATCTGCTACAAGATTACAATTATTCGAAAATGGTGAATTAGATACAGCAGTAGTAAGTGGTAGTGAATATGACAAATACCAAGAAGATCCAAGAATAGTATTCCAAGAAAGAAATACTGTATGGGGATTCTTTATAAATAGTACTTCAGATAAAAACCCTATACTTCAAAATAATGATTTAAGAAAAGCATTATTCTATGGTATAGACAGAGATAAGATTTCTAAAGGTGTATTTAAAGTATATGAATCTACACCATATTATATATCTTCCATACCTATGGTAGATTATGAAAATGGTACAAAATATTGTGATACAGATGAAGCAAAAGCAGTTAGACCAGAAGGTTCAGGGTTTGATCCAGAATTAGCTAAAGAGTATTTCGAAAAAGCTTATGAAGCAAATGGAAACAAGAAAATTGAAATAGAAATAGTATATTTTGAAGCTCAAGAAACTATGAAGAGAATGACTGAGGTAGCTGAAGAAGAATATGAAAATCTATTTGGTCAAGACAAATTAGATATTAAATTAAGAGCTATGCCACCTCAAGCAGCATATGATGCATATAGAGATGGAGATTTCGATATGGGTATAGGAGCATATACACAAGGTGCATTTAACCCATGGAGCAGTATGTTTGTGTGGACTTCAGATTTCCCAAATAAATCTCATAGATTTGCAAGTGAAGAATTTGATGAATTATATGAAAGAACAACTCAAGGAGATTTATTATTAGATGCTGAAGGAAGAATAAAAGCATTAGCTGAAATGGAAGAAATGTTAATAGACTATGTACCACAAGTTCCAATTTTCCAAAACAATAATGCTCAAATTTTTGCAGATAGAATTAAAATAATAACTAATGGTAAATATATGCCAGCAGTAGGATTCGCAATATTACAAGCAGACATAGTAGATTAATCAAATCTAAAGCATAGAAAAAACACAATCAAGTGCAATTTTGCACTTGATTGTGGCCTATGCAGATGTAAAATTTTATTTGAGAGGAGTAAAAAGCTTATGGCTAGATATATAGCACAAAGATTAATTGCAATGGCTATAACATTGTTTTTAATAATCAGTATATCTTTTTTTATAATACACTCTATGCCTGGAAGTATTGTAGATGACCCTATGCTACCAGAAGATGTTAAGCTAGCTATAGAAGATAAATATCATTTAAATGATCCATTACCAGTACAATATGGATATTTTCTAAAAGATTTTTTATCTTTTGAATTTGGTACATCTATAAAAGTTCAACCTAGAGTACCAGTATTTGATATTATAAAAGCAAAACTTCCTATAACATTACAAGTTAATATTTTCTCACTTATATTTACTATACCAGTTGGGATTACACTTGGCATTATAGCTGCATTAAAGAAGAACACCATGGCGGACCATATAATATCTATTATGGTTATTTTTTTCATATCAGTACCTTCTTTCGTTTTTGCAGCGTTGCTACAATATTTTGTAGCCTTTAAATGGGGTTGGGCACCAATATTATTATCTCCAGAGCAAACTTTGACTTGGGCGAAATTCAAATCCATGATTTTACCAATATTAGCACTATCCTTTGGAGGAATTGCTACTATAACTAGATATATGCGTTCAGAACTATGTGAAGCACTTAATTCTGAATATATGTTATTAGCAAAAACTAAAGGTTTATCTCAAGTTCAAGCAACTGTAAAACATGCTATTCGTAACTCTTTTATACCTCTTGCAAACATTATCATACCTATGTTTTTTGGTATATTAGGAGGGGCTATGGTTATAGAAAACATTTTTGGTATTCCAGGACTAGGGCAATTATCAGTTAGTTCTATTAATGCATTAGATCATCCATTGACTATTGCCACCTTGTTTTTCTATTCGTTAATTGGCTTAGTTACTATATTGGTGGTAGATTTATCCTATGGAATTATAGACCCTAGAATTCGTATAGGAGGTAGAAAATAATGGACGAACTTAAAGATATTAAAGTAAATAAAGAAGATTTTGAATTTGTCCAATTAGACCATGATATTAAAGACGAAAAATTTCAGGGAGAGGCAATAGGCTTTTTTAAAGACGCTATGCTTCGCTTTAAAAAGAATAAAGCTTCTATTGTTGCAGGCTGGTTTATTGCAATAATAATTTTCATGGCTATATTTGGACCATCTATGAACAAATACACTTATAGAGAACAACATATTGAATGGGCATTATTACCACCAAGAGTTAAGGGATTAGAAAAAATAGGTATATTTGATGGAACTAAGGTAATGGAAATAAAGAAGGAAAACTTAGATGGAAAATATAAAGGCGCAGTAGTAAAAGTATTAGAAGAGTATGATAAAGAATACAATGGAGTAAAAGTTCCCATGGTAAAGGCTAAAGTAAATATGTACGAATTAAAGGGTGCAGATGATGTATATTTTTGGCTAGGAACTGATTCCATAGGGAGAGATATGTGGACTAGACTTTGGAGAGGCTCTAGAGTGTCCTTAATGATAGGTATTTTTGCTGTTTTGATTAATATGCTCATAGGTGTAGTCTATGGTTCCATCTCAGGCTATTATGGTGGATGGGTAGATATGGTAATGCAAAGAATTATTGAAATAATAGGAGGAATTCCTAGCCTTGTGCTTATAATTTTATTTGTAATGTATTTAGGCTCAGGAATAGTGCCTTTTATACTTGCTATGGTTCTGACAGGTTGGATAGGTATGAGTCGTATGATAAGAGCACAGTTCTATAAATATAAAGGTCAAGAATATGTATTAGCTTCAAGAACTATGGGAGCTAAGGATAGAACTTTAATCTTTAGACATATATTACCTAATGCCATTGGACCTATTATTACCCAGGCTACATTAGCAGTACCAGGTGCTATATTTACTGAATCCTTTTTATCCTATTTAGGATTAGGAATTGGTGCACCAGAGCCATCTATTGGGGTACTACTTGCTGAGGGACAAAAGGTATTATTAGATTATCCTCACTTAACACTGTTCCCAGCTATAATCATATCTATATTAATGTTATCCTTTAACTTATTTGGAAATGGTCTAAGAGATGCCTTTGACCCAACATTAAGAGGACAAGAATAGGAGGTTAGGTTATGAAAGAACAAGAAAAAGTACTTCAAGTCAAAGATTTATATATAACTTTCAACACCTTTTCTGGAAAAGTCCATGCGGTTAGAGGTGTTAATTTCGATTTGCATAAGGGAGAAACTTTGGCGATAGTTGGAGAATCTGGTTCAGGAAAATCTGTTACCAATAAAACTATAATGGGGATATTGTCTAAAAATGCCAATATTGAAGGTGGAGAAATTCTCTATAACGGAAATGATTTAACCAAATTTACTGATAAACAATTTACTAAAATAAGAGGTTCTGAAATATCTATGATATTCCAAGACCCTATGTCATCATTAGACCCTGTAATGAAAATCGGAAAGCAAATTACAGAGGCAATGCTTGTTAAAGACAATATTAGTAAGGCTGAGGCTAAAAAGAAAGCTATAAAATTAATGGATGCAGTTGGTATTCCAGAGCCAGAGAAAAGATTTAATCAATATCCATTTCAATTTTCTGGTGGTATGAGACAGAGAATAGTAATAGCTATAGCATTGGCTTGTGACCCAGATATATTAATTTGTGATGAGCCTACTACAGCATTAGACGTAACTATACAGGCGCAAATATTGGACTTAATTAAAAAGATACAAGAAGAAAGAAATATTTCAGTAATATTTATTACTCATGACTTAGGAGTAGTAGCAAATGTAGCAGATAGGGTGGCAGTTATGTATGCAGGTAAAATCGTAGAAACTGGTACTGTAGATGAAATATTCTATAATCCTAAGCATCCATATACTTGGGCATTATTGGCATCTATGCCAGATTTAGATACAGATGCTTCAGATGAATTACTTGTAATACCAGGTACACCACCTAATATGTTATATCCACCAAAGGGAGATGCTTTTGCTCCAAGAAATAGATATGCTATGAAAATAGATTTTGAAAAGGAACCACCTATGTTTAAGGTATCAGATACTCACTATGCTGCAACTTGGTTACTTCATCCAGAGGCACCAAAAGTGGAAATCCCTGAGGCCTTAAAGAAGAGAATAGATAATCAGAGGGAAAGGCAGGTGGTAAACCATGAGTAAGGTACCAGTTTTAGAAGTTAAAAATTTACAGCAACATTTCGTTTCTGGTCGTGGGAAAAATAAAACAGTAGTAAAGGCTGTAGATGATGTATCTTTTAAAATATACAAGGGAGAAACCTTTGGTCTTGTAGGAGAATCTGGATGTGGGAAAACTACTACAGGTCGAACTATAATTAGATTATATGAACCTACTGGTGGAGAAGTATATTTTAATGGAAAACTTATTTCGGGAAAACTTACTAAGGAAGAAAAAAGAGAAGTAACTCGTGGTATTCAAATGATATTTCAAGATCCTATTGCATCGCTAAATCCAAGAATGACTGTAAAAGAGATAATAGGTGAAGGATTAAAAATCAATAGATTATGTGATAATGAAAAACATATGATGGAATTAATATATAATATGCTGGAAACAGTAGGATTAACTAGTGAACACGCTAATCGTTATCCTCACGAGTTTTCAGGAGGACAGAGACAGAGAATTGGAATTGCTAGGGCTTTAATTACAAATCCAGACTTAGTAATAGCAGACGAGCCTATATCTGCCCTAGATGTAAGTATACAAGCACAAGTTTTAAATTTATTAAATAAACTTAAAGACCAATTAGGCTTAACAGTATTATTTATAGCCCATGATTTATCTGTAGTTAAATATTTTTCTGATAATATTGGCGTAATGTATAATGGAAAATTAGTGGAAATAGCAGAAGCAGATGAATTATATAATTATCCAATCCATCCATATACTAAATCACTATTATCTGCTATACCTTTACCTGATCCAAATTATGAAAGACATAGGAAAAGGATATATTATGACTCAAGTATTCATAATTATGAAAAAGAAGAACCAGAATTAGTAGAAATAAGACCAAACCATTTTATATATGCTTCTAAATCAGAAGTAAATGAATATAAGAAAAATCTATAAGAATTAGGCCATATTTCCAAGAGGATATATGGCCTTTTTTGACTAAATTTAAAATAAATTGGCTAAAAAGAAGGATTTTAAATATATTTGTAGAAATATAATAAAAAGGGGTATCTTTCTTTTAAGGAGGGTATTAGGGTGAAAAAGAAAACAATTGTACTAATTGGAATTATAATAATTGCCATAGTTGCAATATTTAGTACTAAGCATCTGAACCCTGTGGAAGAAACTTATGAAGGAGAAGTAAAGTTAAAAATTAGAATTGCAGGGGATAGTAATTTTCCACCTTATGAATTTTTAGATGAAAAAGGAGAATATAAAGGGTTTAATATAGATATAATGAATGCTATAGAAGAAGCTATGGATGTAGAAATAGAATTAATACCTATGAGGTGGTCAGATGCTGTTTCTGCATTGGAAACTGGGCAAATTGATGCTATACAAGGTATGTCTAAAATTCCTAGTCGTGAAGGCAAATATAAATTTACACAAGCTACAGTAATAAATTCTTCAGGTATATTTATAAGAAAAGATAAGTATTATATTGAGGACATTAAAGATTTAAGTGGGGCAAGAATTGCCTATCAGATTGGTGATATTAATGAGGAAAAGATTAAGGATATACCTTATGCTATTATGGTACCTAGATATAATCAAATTGAAGGTATACAAGCTTTATTAGATGATGAAGCGGATGCTTTTATTGGGAACAAGGCAGTGGTCATATATAGATTGAACAAAATGAAAAAGGCAAATAAAATAAAGCTCGTAGGAGAGCCTTTAGGGGAGACTGCCTATGGTCCAGTAACTCTTCCAGAAAATGATGAAGTTTATGCCATATTAAGTGAAGGTTTAAGTTTAATAAAACATAATGGCGTTTATGAAAAGATCTATACAAAATGGTTTGGAAATCAATTGTCTCATAGTTACTTTACCATTAGAAATTATTTAAAGGAGATATTAATAGTAGTAGGAATTATTATATTGATAATATTAGGTTTTGCCATTTGGAATAAAAGACTAAAAATAGAAGTAGCTAAAAGAACGGAAGAATTAGAAAGAGCAAATGAAGATTTAAAAGCTCAACAAAAAAGAATATATAATTTAGCCTATTATGATTCTACTACAAATCTACCTAATAGATTGTATTTTATCGAAGAATTAGAAACGACAATTGAAAAATTAAAGGACGGGGAAATATTAGCCGTATTATGTTTGGATTTAGATAGGTTCAAGCATATAAATGATACTTTAGGTCATACAATAGGAGATGAAGTATTAAAACTAGTAGGGGAAAGGTTAAAAGTGGTAAGTAATGAGAATAATATATTAGCTAGGGCTACTGGGGATTCCTATATTATGGCAATAAGTGGTGCAAAAAGTGAAGATGAAGTTTTAGAATTATCGAGAAAACTTATTAATGATTTTAAAAAACCAATTATAGTTGAAGAATATAGATTGTATTTAACTATAAGTATAGGAATTGCCATTTATCCAGAGGCAGGTAGAGATAGTATATCCCTTATAAAAAATGCTGAGGTGGCCTTATATAAAGTTAAAGACATAGGTGGAAATAGCTATTTTAAATATAATAAAAAAATTGGGGAACAAGAATATATAAATTTAACTACATTAAATGAATTGAGAGAGGCAGTAAATAATAATGAATTTGTATTATATTATCAACCTAAAATAGATATAAAAACAAAAGAAATAATAGGAATGGAAGCCTTAATTCGTTGGCAAAATCCTGAAAAAGGATTAATATTTCCAGATAAATTTATACCATTAGCTGAAGACACAGGTCTAATATTTTCCATTGGAGAATGGGTATTAAAAGAGGCTTGTAGACAAAATAAAGAATGGATAGATAAAGGATATAAGCCTAGAAGAATTTCAGTAAATATTTCAGCTAGACAATTTCAATATTATAATTTCCTAGACACTGTATCTAATGTATTAAAAGAAACTGGCTTAGAACCAAAGTATTTAGGATTGGAAATAACAGAATCTGTAGCTATATCTGATATTGATTATACAATAGATGCATTAAGAGAATTAAAAGAATTAGGAGTATCCATTATTATGGATGATTTTGGTACTGGTTATTCTAGTCTTAGCTATTTAAAAGAAATGAGTATAGATGAAATTAAAATTGATAGAGGCTTTGTCAGTGATATGGAGATTAATGAAAAAAACAGAGCCATAGCAAATACAATAATTCTTCTGGCAAAGCAGTTTAATATATTGGTAACAGCGGAAGGAGTAGAATTAAAAGAACAATTAAAAATTTTAGAAGGACTTGGCTGTGATAAGGCCCAAGGCTATTATTTTAGCAAACCAATTCCTAAAGAGGAATTTGAAAAATTATTAGATTAAATAACTTACAATTTGAGGGACAGTCCCCGAAATTGTAAGTTATTTTTTTATTTATTTTTTGACCTAGGTCAAAGTATCTTTAGCTAATATTTTCTATAATAAAGATACAACATAGAAATAAGAAAAAAATATAGAGGAGGAATTGAAAATGACAACAAAAACTTATCAATTAAGCACATTTACTTGTCCATCTTGTACTTTAAAAATAGAAGGTGCATTAATAAAGACTAAAGGTGTAGAGGATTGCGAAGTACTATTTAATTCTAGTAGAGTAAAGGTCACTTTTGATGAAGAGGTAATTAAAGAAGAAGATATTATATTAATTGTAGAAAAATTAGGATATGAAATACTAGGAGAAAAATAAATCCTTAGGAGGCTGATATTATGACAAGGATTAGTAAAGGTCAAAGAGTAGCATTGTCAGGAGTACTCATTATAATATCCTTTATTTTAAAATATACAAATGCGGCTATAAGCTTAGCAAATCTTTTTATGATTTTAGCTGCATTTGTATCAGGCCTCCCTATAGCTAAAAATGCTTTTTCTGCTTTAAGGTATAAAATCGTTGGAATAGATGCATTGGTTACATTAGCTGTAACGGGAGCAATGTTCATAGGTGAATATTGGGAGGCAGCAGCAGTTACTTTTCTATTTATGTTAGGTGAATATTTAGAATCTAAGACCATAGAAAAAACTAGATCTTCAATTAAGGCCCTATTGGATTTGGCACCAGATATGTCTAGAGTCATAAGAGACGGAAAAGAAATAGAGATTTCTCCAGATGAAGTAATTAAAGGAGATATTGTAATAGTTAAACCAGGAGAAAAGATTTCCGTAGATGGCACAATTATTGAGGGAAATGCCTATGTAAATCAGGCAGCTATAACAGGAGAATCCATACCCATAGATGTGGAAATTGGAGATGAAGTATTTTCAGGAACTATAATTGAATCTGGCTATGTAAAAATCAAGGCAGATAGGGTTGGAGAGGACACTACTTTTGCTAGAATACTTCAAATGGTAGAAGAAGCACAGGATAAAAAGGCTAAGACTCAAAAATTTTTAGAAACATTTTCTAGATATTATACTCCAGGAATTATTATTTTAGCGGTATTATTATATTTATTTACTAGAGATTTAGTATTGTCATTAACCCTATTGGTTATAGCTTGCCCAGGGGCCTTAGTCATATCTACACCAGTTTCCATAGTAGCGGGAATAGGCAATGGTGCTAAACATGGAGTTTTAATTAAGGGTGGAGAAATAATGGAAGAATTAGGTAAAGTAAAGGTATTGGCCTTTGATAAAACAGGAACCTTAACTGAAGGTAAACCTAAAGTAACTAAGATTAAAGCTTTTGAAATATCAGAAGATGAATTATTGGAAATAGCAGCTATTGGAGAATCCTATTCTGAACACCCACTGGCCAGGGCAGCAGTTTCAGCAGCAGAAGAGAAATTTGGCATATTAAATGAAGTTCCAGAGGAATCAGAAATAATTACAGGTCAAGGTTTAAAGGTAAAGATAAGAGGTAAATATTATTTAATAGGAAATAGAAAATTATTATTTGAAAATGGTATAAAAATAACAGATGAAGAAGAAAAATACGTAAGATCTGAAGAAGAACATGGGCAGACTGTAATATTTATTTCTGATTTAAAAAATATGCTAGGAGCCATTTCCATAGCTGATACAGTAAGGGAAGATGCTAAAGATCTAATTAAAGATTTAAAGAGACAGGGCATAAAAAAGCTAGTAATGCTAACAGGTGACAATGAAAGAGCAGCCCAGGCCATAGCTACTGAATTAGGCATAGATGAATATTATGCAGAATTACTTCCAGAAGAAAAGGTAGGAAAACTTGAAGAATTACAAGAAAAATTTGGCCATACTGCCATGGTAGGAGATGGGGTTAACGATGCACCAGCACTAGCTTCAGCAGATTTAGGCATTGCCATAGGTGGAGCAGGTGCAGATGTGGCTATGGAAACAGCAGATGTGGTTTTAATGTCCGATGAAATAAAAAAATTATCCTATGCTATTGGACTAAGTCGGGCCACAGTAAGAAATATGAAGCAAAATATTTACTTCGCCATAATAGTAGCAGCAGGGCTTATAGCAGGAGTTTTAGGAAAAGTAGTATTCCTATCTTCAGGAATGTTAATTCATGAATTATCTGTACTATTGGTTATTGTAAATGCAGTAAGACTTCTAGGATATGGAGAAAGAGAAGGTAAATCGCAGTCAGCCCTAAGTTAGGAGGAGTATTATGGATTGTAATTGTGGTTCTAAGAAAAGAGATAAGACTTGTATTGAAATAGTTCCCATATTTAGCAATTTAACTTATGACGAAATGATAGAAATAGCAGGAATTACAAATAGTAGAGAATATAGAAAAAGTGAAATGATCTATATGGCTGGAGATAAAGGAGAAAAACTATTTGTAATCCACAAGGGAAAAGTAAAGATCACAAGATTTTCAGAAGCAGGCAAGGAACAGGTAATTCGAGTATTAGGGCCAGGGGATTTTATGGGCGAACTATCCCTATTTGTCCATGAACCCCTGACAGACAATGCAGAAGCATTAGAAAACACCACAGTATGTGTAATAGATGGAGATAAATTAAAAGAGTTAATGGCTAAATATCCAAGTATAGCCCTAAAGGTTTTAGAGGAATTAAGTACTAGATTAGGTAAAGCAGAAAACTTAATAGAACATTTAGGAATTCACGATGTAGAAACTAGAATAGTAGAAACATTATTAAGTCTTGCAGACGAAAATGGGGAAGTAATACTTAAAATGAGCAAAGGGGATTTAGCCTCCCATATAGGTATGAGTCAGGAAACTTTAAGTAGAAAACTTTCTTATTTTCAAGACATGGGTTGGATAAAACTTATAGGACATAGAAAAATTATTATATTAGACAAGGCTAGTTTAGAAGCCTTAGTTTAAGAAGGAGTGATTAAAATAACTTACAATTTGGGGGACTGTCCCTCAAATTGTAAGTTATTTATATTTCAATATTATAATATTCCTTAGAAAAAAGTTTAAAATTGTTCTCTACTTCTTTAGTACATAGTATTTCAGAAAGATATAGTGAATTTGTTATGTATGTACTGCCAATCTTTTTATTATTTAGTTCAATATTAGAAGCCCCATATAGCCAAAATAAGATAACAAGCTTATCAAATTTATTATATTTAATGGATTTTTTAATTCCGTGTTCACACACTGAAATAATTTTATCATATTCATTAAGATAGAAATAATTATGGGCCATATTTATAAAGGATTTTATATTTATTTCGCTAGTAGTATTATTATTTATTAAAAATATTAATAATTCATTTGCTTTGCTGATTTTTCCATTAATTGTGTACAGAGAAGCCATGTTCAAGATTGTCCTTTTATGAATATTGGTTAAATTATTTAAGTTTTTAATTGTATTAACATGATTTCTTCCATCTAAAACTTTTTCAAAAGATTCCATAGCTAAATCATAATTTTGTGTATGCTGTAAATTATAAATTCCCTTATACATATTAACTGTATTAAAAAAGTTAGGATTATTTTTAAACTGGTAAGATTTTGCAAGTTCATCTAATTTATTTATCTCATATTCTATTGTTTCATATTCATATTTATCTAAGCTATTATCAATATTATTTGTAATATGATGAAACTTATCAAAAATTGAATTTTTATAATTAGAAAGCACATTAAATAAATCCAATCCATAGCAATAAGATAAAATTTCTATAGTTTCAAAGGAAGGATCTCGTTTATTGTTTTCAATAGCTTGTATTGTACTAATAGATATGCCAGATTGATATGATACATCTTCTAAAGTTTTGTTTTGGAATTTTCTCAAGGATTTCAAATACTTACCAAACTCTTCAAAATCATATACCATAAAATCAACTTCCTGTCAAGTTTTTTAATAACCTTTTTATATTGTCATTAAAAGGTTATTATTAAAGTAATATATGACGGTAGTAGGGGGTAATAAAATGAAAGGTAAGAAGATGGTAAAAATTATCATTATATCATTACTACTATTATTTCAACTTATTACTACACAAGAAAACGATAAAAAGCTTCCAGTTAGTTTCGAATCAAAAATTTACATAAATTATACTACACCTTGGAAGTTCTGTCAAGTATAGCAAAGATAAGATAGAGTTTACAAGAATATACTATACGAGGGGGTGAATACATGTTAGACATAAAAAAACCAAATACTACTAAGGATATTGAATATGAAAAGATATTCAAGCATACAAAAGATTCAGGAGCTGGTACAGCGAAAGGAAATTGCTGTCTAGGTCAAGAACCTCAGTAGTAAACATATTAACAAAACCAATCTAAGGATTGGTTTTGTTAATAAATTTCTCTCATAATAAAGCTATTTTCAGATTAGATACGTAAGTTTATAACATATATATTTGAAAATAAAAAGGGGGCAGGGTTGTGGAAACGTCAAAATATAATATTTATCATAAGGTAGAAGATGGCATGTATATAATGAATTTAGTATCTGAAGCAATTATTAAATTAAATAAAGAAAATGCAAAGAAATTTACAAATAGGGATTTTGAATCATTTAATAGGGAAGAACTGGATTTCTTATTAGATAGGTATATAGTCACTAAGCGAAAAGATGATGATATAAAAGTGTTAATGTTAAGGTATGGAAACGCAAAGTACTCTGATAATTCTATATATTGTACATTAATACCCACATATGAATGTAACTTCTCATGTGAATATTGTTACCAAGATGTAATAGTAAATAAAAGTAATAAGTTGGTAAATGTTAATGTTAATGAATGGTTTGATAATTTGCTAATATTCTTTCAAGGGGAAACGATAAATAAAGATCATTTACATATAGAATGGTTTGGTGGAGAGCCAACAATTTTTTCCGACCAAATTATTGAGTTTAATCATAAAATTAGAGAAATATGTAAATATAATGAGTGTTCTTTTACTTGTAGTATGGTGTCAAATGGATATTTATTAGATAAAAAGACATATGATCGACTTCATATGTCAGGTCTGACAAACTATTTAATTACTATTGATGGGCTACAGGAAACGCATAACCAGAGGAGATATCTCAAAGACGGTTCTGGTAGTTTTGACAAAATAATAGAAAATGTTGCTTATATGTCCAATACAGCAAACCTTAAACTTAGAATTAATGTGGATTCCAATAATGAAAATGAAGTTATTGATTTAATTAAATATCTAGACGATAAAATTGAAAATAAAGATAATGTTCAAATAATTATTGCACCTGTATACAATTTTACAGACAATGATTTAGAGAGGTATATTAAAGTGCTATCAGACATTTATAGAAATATTAAGGGATATAATTTCAGATTTAATTTAATTGATTATTTATTTAAAAAAGAAATATGTATGGCATCATATAAATCACATTATAGTATTGATATTTATGGACATATATATAAATGTATTAGTTTGGCAGGGAATTCAAATTTTAGAGATGGAATTATAGATTTTGAAAAGATGGAAATAGAATATAATGATAGAATGCTTGATTTTATAACGTTTAATCCAATGTTTAATAATACATGCAAAGAGTGTATTTATTTACCTATTTGTGTAGGAGGTTGCATTATACAAAAAAACCAAATGTATAGTAATAAGCTTGTGAATTCTAGTTGTATAACCCATACTAACTGTAGGTTGAAATATGATAAATTAGTCAATCAAGTATTTTTAACCATAGAAGAGTGAGGTAATAAATATGAGCAAAGAGAAATATATAGTTACAGGGATGGGTGTTGCTTGTCCCTTAGGAAACAACACTGAAGAATATTTTGGAAAGATTATTAATGGTCACTCTGGAATTTCATTAATAGATTGCTATGATTCATCTGACCAAAAAATAAAATATGCTGGCATAGTTAGAGATATTGAATTCAGTGATTATATGACTAAAACTACACTTAGAAGATCAGGTAGAGCAACAAAGCTTACAATTGTATCTTCTAGGCAGGCATATGAAGATGCTAATTTAGATAGGTTAAAAAAGGATTCAGTCGCAATTATTGTGGCAAGCAGTATGGCTGAAACAGTAAAGATGTTGAATTATTATGATTTACTTAATAAAAAGGGTGCAAGAAGAGCTTCTCCATTTTTCTCATTGTTTACAAATGATTTGATGGCAGGTTATGCAGCTATAGAATTAGGGATTAAAGGTATTAATTATGGTGTTTCTTGTAGTTGTGCAAGTGGCAATATTGCGATAATAAATGCAATTTCAATATTGAAACTTTTTGAAAATATAGATGCTGTCATAGTTTGTGGTACGGATGCAATGATAAATAAAGAAATACTTGAAGCACTATATCAGACTAATATGCTAGCAAATCAGGATCAAATACCTCCAGAAAAAATAATGAGACCATATGATAAATTGGCTCAGGGGATTGTTGTTTCTGAGGGCTCTGGTGCTATAGTAATAGAAAGAGAAAATACGGGAGCTACTGCCCCAAATCAATATGTAGAAATCTGCTCTTATGCATGTAATTCAGATGCTTTTAGTATGACTTTAGAAGCTGAAGATATTAATTGTAAAGTAAACCTTGTTAATCAAGCTCTAAATTTAGCCGAGATAGAATATAATAAAATTGATTATATTAATGGATACGGTTTATCATTAAATCATGTAGACCTTAATGAACTAAACCTAATAAAAGAATGTTTTTGTCAAAATGGAAATGAAGTCTTAGTATCGTCAACTAAATCTATGTTAGGACATCTATTTGGTGCTTCAGCATTATTAGAGGTGATTTCTGTAATTATGTCTATTAATTCATCAATAATTATACCTAATATAAACATGGTGGAACCAATTGTAGATTATGAAGGGATTCACATTGCTAAAAAAAGTATAGAAAAGGAAATTAGATATGCGTTAAAATTATCATATGCTTCAGGAAATAGAAATACAGCTTTAATTTTTAAAAATATATCTAATTAATAATTAATTGTGAAGGGAGATATATAATGTATTCTGTTAATAACTTTACTCA
>CAZMBD010000044.1:5623-18724 GCA_964564325.1 uncultured Clostridiaceae bacterium | reverse complement strand
GGACTTAGATTTTTTTCTACAATATCTTTTTTACGCTTTTCGTATTGAGCCTTTGCCTTATTTGACAACATATTTTTCTTTTCAAAACCATTTAAAGTAGCAAATTTCTCTGCTCCTTCTCCCACTAAAAAGGAATTAAACTTTTCTTTGCTTAAAAGTCTAGCTACACTTATGGGGTTTTTGCAATCCTTCATACCAGCCACTGCTCCAATACCTAATGTTTTCCCATTCATATAAGCAGCATCTAATTCCACCTCTCCCAATTCATTTGGAAGTCCTCCAAACCCTACAGATGTGTAATCAGGACAATCTTCTACCTCCTTAATTGCTACTTCCACTGCATCACCTGCAGTACCATTTGCATCTAAAATTTTTGCAGCTTTATTTATACCATCAAAAGCCATTTCCCATGTACCAATCATAGACCATTCCAATTTGATCACTCCTAACTAATTTATCTCTCTACTTATATTATATATGTTTACAAATGTTTTTCTACCAAGAAAAACAACTTGAATTATTAACATTATAAATGACTTAAAGATTATATTAGAAAATGCTTAGAAAAAATTCCCCGAAATAATCATGAGAAAGACCTAAGGGACAACCCTTAGGTCTTTCTTATGACATCTTCTCTATTTTTATCTCTTCAATAATCCTATCCACATTATTCGAATCTACCTTTCCAGTTTCCAATTCCATGGCATTGGCAGTGCCACAGGCTGTGGCAAATTTTAGCATATGTTCAAAATCATACTTTCTCATTAAAGATATGGCAAATCCTGCTACCATAGAATCTCCAGAACCTACTGGATTTATCGCCTTAATATTTGGTGCTTTTACTCTGTAAATTTCATTATCATAAAAAATCATAGAACCATCTTTTCCAAGAGATACTACTACTATTTCTACACCCTTATTTAATATATAATTAGCCCCATTAATAATATCCTCTTCTGAATTAATGGAAACTCCCATAAGTTTTTCTAATTCTTCTTTATTGGGCTTTACTAAATATGGAGCAGCTTCAATACCGTATTTTAAAGCTTCCCCAGAAGTATCTAGTATAAACTTTTTATTCATGTCTTTTCCAATCTCTATTAATTCTTTATAAATAGAAACATCTAATCCTCTAGGTAAACTACCTGAAGCTATAATAATATCGTGATCTTTAATAATATTTCTATATAATTTTAGAAATTTTTCCTTTTCTTTTTCAGATATAATAGGTCCACTCTCTAATATTTCTGTCTGTACTCCATCATCTGAAATAATAGCTAAACATGATCTAGTCTCTCCTTCTATAGATATAAAATTATGAGCTATTCCCATAGAATCCAATTCATTTAATATATAATCTCCACTAAAGCCACCTAAAAACCCTGTTGCCATTACAGATTCCTGAAAACTTTTTATTACCCTAGTCACATTTAGCCCTTTCCCTCCAGCCGTATACTGAACATCTTTTGCCCTAAATATTTCACCTTTTTCAAATTCCTCTAAAGTATATCTTCTATCTATAGAAGGGTTTAATGTAATTGTCAAAGTCAAATATATCCCTCCTATTCTATGCTCTATTATAAGAACCACAGATTTTAATTTTATTCATAACTATATCTTTTACTGCTTCCTTAGCTGGAGTAAAATATTTTCTTGGATCATTGGCCTTTGGATTTTCATCAAAATATTTTTTAATTTCCAAAGAGAATGGTATTTTTAATTCTGTAGATATATTGATTTTACAAATTCCAAGGCTTACTGCCTTTTCTATATCCTCATTGCCAACACCTGATGCTCCATGTAAAACTAGTGGAACATCTATTATATTATTCATTTTATCTAATCTTTCAAAATCCAACTCTGGTTTAAATTTATACACCCCATGAGCAGTTCCTATGGCTACGGCCAAAGAATCTACCTCTGTTTTTTGTACAAAGTCCAAGGCCATATTTGGATCAGTTAAATAAGCATCCTTTTCATCCACTACTATATTATCTTCAACTCCACCAATTTTCCCTAATTCTGCCTCTACAGTAGCTCCATATTTATGGGCAAATTTTACTACTTCTTTAGTTATCTCTATATTCTCACTATAATCTAATTGGGAAGCATCTATCATTACTGATTTATATCCTGCTCTTATACACTCCTTTAAAAATCCCACATCAGTACAATGGTCTAAATGTAGTGCCACTGGTATATCATATCTTTTAGCCCCAATTTTAGCTATAGCTACTAAATAATCTAAACCTGCATAATCAATAGTTCCAGGAGTAGTAGCAATTATTACAGGTGACTTCATTTCAAATGCCCCGTCTAATACCGCTTGAAAGGTTTCCAAATTGTGTATATTAAAAGCTGGAATTGCATATTTATTCTTTTTGGCATCTAGTAATATTTCTTTTGTAGAAACTATGTCCATATTATCTTACTCCTCCATTATAAAATTGCCTTCTCCGTTTCTTTATCAAATAAATATAGTCTATTTTTGTCAAAGGCTAATTCTACATTATCTCCTATTCTCGCTTTACTTCTAGAATCCACCCTTGCTATTGTCTTTAGTCCTTCTACTATTAAATATAAATACGTTTCTGAACCCATTCTCTCTACCATATCTACTTTTGCATTTACTACACTATCTTTAGATGCCTCTATAAATGCTGATTCGTCATGAATATCTTCGGGCCTTATGCCCATAATTACCTTCTTATTCATATAACCTTTTTCCTTTAATAATTTTGCCTTTCCTTCTGGAAGGCTAATTTTTGTATTGCCAAATACTAATTCACAATTATTCACATCTCCAACAATATCTACATCAATAAAATTCATTTGTGGGCTACCTATAAATCCTGCTACAAATAAATTTGCTGGCTTTTCATATACCTCTTGAGGTGTTGCAGCTTGTTGAATAAGACCATCTTTCATTATAACTATTCTATCCCCCATAGTCATAGCTTCTGTTTGATCATGAGTTACATAAATAAAAGTAGTTTGTAATTCATTATGCAATTTAATAATCTCAGCTCTAGTTTGCACTCTAAGCTTTGCATCTAAATTAGATAATGGTTCATCCATTAAAAACACTTTAGGATTTCTTACTATGGCTCTCCCCAATGCAACTCTTTGGCTTTGCCCACCAGATAATTCCTTAGGCTTTCTATCTAATAAATCTTCAATGCCCAAAGATTTAGATGCAGCCCTTACTTTTTTATCTATTTCATCCTTTGGCACCTTTTTTAATTTAAGTCCAAAAGCCATATTTTCATATACAGTCATATGAGGATATAATGCATAGTTTTGAAACACCATGGCAATATCTCTATCCTTCGGTGGCACATCATTTACAAGCCTATCATCTATATACAATTCTCCTTTAGAAATATCTTCAAGTCCTGCCACCATTCTAAGTGTAGTTGATTTACCACAGCCTGAAGGCCCTACTAAAACGACAAATTCCTTATCCTTTATTTCTAAATTAAAATCCTCTACAGCAACTACATCCCCAGGATATATTTTATATATATTTTTAAATACAAGACTACCCATTAAAACCATCCTTTCAACTAAAAAATAGTCTTTTCCTCTATTTTCAATCTTTCCAAAGCATTATTTTCTATATTACCTAAATATATATTTAGTGCATACAATGCTGCACCTGTTACTGGCATTAATATTGGTTCTACAAATTTAATATTTAATTTATCTTTCATTAAATACATATCTAAGGGTTCCAATATATATTTTCCAGCATTAAATACCCCTCCAGAATAAGAGGCCAATATTTCACTACTAATATCAAAATTTAATTTTTCAACTAATGCTTTTATAATTAAATAAAGTTCATGGGATGCATGGGAATATGTTTTTATTGCTACTTCATCACCAGCCTCAGCAGCTCTATACAATAATTTTGCCAATTGCCCTATCTCATCCCTTTTCATTTCTAAATCATTTATAATAAGGTCTAAAAATTCAAAATCCTCTTGTATATTAAATTCCTCTTTGACAATCTCATATAATGGAGATTTTTCCATTCGTCCATCAGATTGTTTTGTAAATAATTCAATTACCTTTTTCCCAAGCCAATAAGCTGAACCCTCATCTCCACAAAAGTGTCCCCAGCCACCTACTCTAGCTGTATCTCCATTATCATTCATACCAAAACCTATAGAACCTGTCCCTGCCACAATATTAATACCTGGACTACATATTAAAGAACCTGCCCAAGCCACTACAGAATCATTAACACATTTAAAGTTTTTAGAAAGTAATATATCCTCTATTATAGATTCTAATATTTTAATATCAGCATCTATTTCCCCATATCCAGGTATGCCAATAATAGAATAATTTATTTCTAATGGAGATATACCTATTTCGCTACATAACTCCATTATTCCACTTTCCATTATACTTTTAAAATTTTCAATAGATGTTTGTTTATAGTGACAAGTAGGTTTTATAGCATGGGCTAAAACTTTCCCATTGCTATCTATTATTAAAAATTCAGTCTTTGTTCCGCCACCATCTACTCCTAAAAATTTCAAAGAAGTACCTCCTAATACTAAAATTTATCGTAATATTCCTCCATATCTACTACAATATTGTTAATTCTAGACTCTTCAGCAGCAAAAGCCATCATATGACTTTGCACTGATTTTTCAGCAGATGTTAGAGCTTCGCCATTATTCGACAATACTAGTGAAACAAAATCATTCATAAGTCCAGTATCGCCTCCACCATGACCACCAAATACCACTTTAGGATTTATAACTGTTTTTTCATTTGTTCCAAATATTTGATACTCAACTTGATTTATACTATCATCTGCTATAATTTCACCTTTAGTACCCATTACTCTAATTGTCCTATGAACCTTATTTGAAAATGCACTTAAATTAAAAGTAACTGTTACTCCATTTGCAAATTCCAGTATAGTAGCTTGATGATCCATAACATTATTATCACAATTAAATACACATCTTCCATAAGGCCCTTCTGCTACAGCTTTTTCTACAGCATCCTTAGTTTGAATTTCACTAATAACAGTTGTAGGCCAATTTCCTACTGAATTATAATAAATTTTCTTTGCTGAATAAGGGCATTTCCCTTCCACTTTACAATCTACACATCTATCGGAAGCACCTTCTGGCTTATTCTCAGAATTAAAATAACTTAAATGTCCAAAAGATGAGATTTTTGTACAATCTTCACCTATAAGCCATAATAATATATCCATATCATGACAACTTTTTTGTAATATTAAAGGACTAGATTCATCTGAATTTCTCCAATTTCCTCTAACGAAACTATGAGCAAAATGGAAATATCCTATATTTTCATTATGTTGAATAGACTCTACTTCTCCAATTACACCACTATCAATTATGTGTTTTATAGTAGAGAAAAATGGTGTATATCTTAAAACATGACATATCATAAATATATTATTTCTTTCCTTTGCAATACGTCCTAATTCCATAATTTCTTCTGGATTATTTGACATAGGTTTTTCTAATAATAAATGATAATCCTTTTCAAGTGTTAATTTAGCTGGTCTATAATGAGTATTATCAGGAGTTGCAATAATCATTGCATCACAAAACTTGTCTTTTTCAAGTATTTCTTCCCAAGAACTAAATTGATATTCCAAGGGAATATTATGCTTCTCTGCAAATTCCTTTCTTTTTAATTCATTTGGTTCAGCCACTGCTACAAATTCTATATGTTCAGGATGTTTAAGTGCATATTCACCATATACATCCTTTCCTCTTTGACCTGCACCTATTAATCCAACTCTTATCTTTTCCACTTTCTTCCCTCCTAATTAAATCTTTATCCTTTTGTACCTGTAGACGCAATTCCTTCTATAAATTGTTTTTGGAACATTATAAAGGCAACAATCATTGGCCATATAGCTAAAACTGTTCCTGCCATCATAACTGGATAATTAGTACTATGCTGTCCTTGTAATGATGACAATCCTGCCGACAATGTCATCTTATCTATAGATGTATTTACAATTAAAGGCCACATTAGTGAATTCCAGCAATATAAACAAGTACTAATTGCAAGAGCAACTAATCCTGGTTTTACTAAAGGTAACATCACCTTCCAAAATATTTGAAATTGATTACACCCATCTAATATCGCTGCCTCCTCTAATTCTTTAGGCAATGTCATAAAAAATTGTCTCATTAAAAATGTGCCAAATGCACTAAATAAGCCTGGAAGAATTAAAGCAGGTATAGAATTTAATAATCCTAATTTTTTTATAATCATAAATTGTGGAATTAAAAATATTTGTCCTGGTACCATAAGCACTGATAATATAATGACAAATATAATATTTCTTCCTGGAAAATTAATCCTAGCAAAAGCATATCCAGCCATAGAACAAAATACTAATTGTCCTAAAGTAGTTACTAAAGTGTAAACTATGGTATTAAAATAAAATTTATTATATGGTAAAGTTCTAGCAGCTTCCTTATAATTTTCCCATTGTGGTTTTGTAGGAAAAATCTTTGGAGGTATTTGAGTAGATTCACCTAAGGTTTTTAAAGACGTTAGTATCATCCATATAAAAGGCATTACTACAAGTATTGCTCCTATTATAAGTAATACATGTATTATAATCTTTCTGCTAGATTTTACATGATTATTTTTCATTGCTTCTTTCACCTTCCAACCTCCCTAATTAATAATTAACCCATTTTTTCTGCAATTTAAGCTGTATTATAGTAATTATCAAAATAATAAAGAATAATAATATAGATATGGCTGCTGCATAGCCTTTATCTAGAAATTCAAATGCATTTTTATAAAATAAATAAACAATTGACATAGTACTATCTATTGCCATACTAGTTTTACTTATCATTAAAAATATTAAATCAAACATTTGCAAAGCTCCAATTAAAGACATAATCATAACAAAAAATATTGTTGGAGATAATAGTGGCAATGTAATAGTAAAAAATTGTCTAATAGGCCCTGCTCCATCAATATCGGCCGCTTCATAATACATACGGGGAATTCCCTGCAATCCTGCCAAAAAATAAATAATATTCATACCTAATGAACTCCATATACCTACAATTATCAATGCACCCATTGCATATTTCGGATCTGCAATCCAAGCATGTCCCTGTATACCAATCTTTGCTAAAAGTTGATTTATTAAACCATATTGTCCATTATAGAGCCATTTCCACATCATAGCTATAGCTGCTGGCATGGTTACAGCTGGTAAAAAGTATAATGTTCTATATATTGTAATTCCTTTTATTTTGGAATTTAATAATACTGCAATAAATATAGCTAAACAGATACTAATAGGTACAGATATCAATGTGTATTTAAATGTATTTCCCAATGCCTTAGGTATATTTGGATCAGAAAATAGTTTAACATAATTATCTAATCCAATCCATTTATAATTGCCAAAAGAACCTAAGTCAGTAAAACTAAAATATAAATTTTTAAAAAATGCACCTATATAAAATATAGCTAAACCACCTACTGTTGGCAGTATCATTAAATAAGCCCAAAACCAATCACTTTTTTGTCTTTTGCTAATTCCTTTATCTTTTAAACTTTGTTTTTTACTATTTCTCTTAGGCTTAGTTTTAAAAGTCATTGATAACCTCCTATTCAATATGTTTAAATTTAGCCCAAAGGGTTTTAAAAACCCTCTGGGTAGGGGGAATATATATTATTCTTTCTCTAATAAGCTATTCATTTCCTCTCCAAGTTTTTTAAGTGCTTCTTCTACTGATATATCTCCATTCCAAGCTAATTTTATATATTCAGTTTCTCTATCATTCCATTTTGATGTATCCTTAGATGTAGGATATCCAATACTATACTCTAAAGAGTCTATAAAAGCTTGAAGATTTAAATTAGGATATGATTCTTTCCATATATCTAAAACATCTTCTCTAGCAGGAATTACTACACCTGATTCAGCCCAAGCTTTATTTGCTTCCTCACCGCCAAGATATTTAACAAACTTCCATGCTTCTTCTGGATAATCAGTATTGGCAGATATAGCATAGCTAAGGCCATGAATAACTGCTGCTCGTTCTTCAATTAATGGCATAACAGTTAAGTCTATATCATCTTTGATAGATTCGTTTTCCATAAAAGCTGGCACATCCCAAGATGCTGCATATACCATTGCTAGTTTCCCCGCCTTAAATAAATCTACAGCTGGTGTATCTGCTTGTTCCTCTAAACTAGGAGCTAATCCTTCATCAATTAAATCCAACCAAATTTGGACTCCTTTAACAGCTTCTGGTGAATCATATCCAGATTTTTTTCTGTCTTCAGATATTATATAACCTCCACATTGAGGTATAGTATTATAAACACCTACTTGGGCATCATCTAATCTAGTAGCTGTACCATATATACCTTTAGATTTATCAGTTAACTTTCTTGCTGCTTCTACCATATCATCCCAAGTCCAATTTTCATTTGGATATTCTACACCTTTTTCATCAAATAATTTTTTATTGTACCATAAAGCTGTTAAGTCCCAATCCTTTGGAAGACCATATAGCTTACCATCTATAGTATAAAGATCTATAAGTCCCTTAGGATATAGACTTAAATCCACATTATCTTTTTCTACCTTATCATCAATAGGTAATAGCATCCCATTTTCTGCATACTTTACAATATTTGGTCCATTAATCCAAAAAACATCTGGTAAAACTTCTCCTGTTGCAGCTGTCTCTAATTTAGTCCAATATTGTGCATAAGGTGTTAATTGAATATCAATTTTAATATCTGGATTTTCTTCTTCGAACTTATCTGCAATTTCTCTTAAAACTGGTTCCTGATACTTGTCCCATAAAGCAAAAGTTAACACCACATCTTCACCATTTTCCCCAGTTGTCTTATTATCATTCCCACAACCAACTAGGAAACTAACTGACATAATTGCAACTAATAACAATGCCATTGTCTTTTTGATTTTCATAATTTCTCCTCCCTAATTTGAAATTAAATTTAAATTAATCATAAGGATATATTTGTACTCCCTTGACTACCC
Organism: uncultured Clostridiaceae bacterium; assembly: GCA_964564325.1. Lineage (GTDB taxonomy): Bacteria > Bacillota > Clostridia > Tissierellales > Tepidimicrobiaceae > JAAZMA01. The sequence goes on along the minus strand of CAZMBD010000044.1, from coordinate 9,663 downwards.
TATTAACCGTACCTGATGGACTAGGATTATCAGGTTCAACTCCTAATTTTACTGAAGATAATATTGCAAATATTTGAGCATAAAGTACATATAATAATCCAATAAATACTTCATTATTTATGTTTTCTGCATCATCTAAATGTATATGGTAGTCAGATATATTTTCTATATCCTTAGAATATTCTTTCCCAATAGTTATTAGCTTATGTTTCCCCATATCATGGTATATTTCATTGATTAAATCTCTATCATACTTTTTAGAATAATCGTCATTAGAAACATAAACGAAAATATAGGTATTATCATCTACTATAGACTTAGGCCCATGTCTAAAGCCTAATACAGTTTCACTATGGGATATTATCTGTCCTCTGGTTAATTCCAATAGCTTCAAACTGCTTTCCCTTGCTAGACCATAAAATGCCCCTGAGCCCAAATAAACTACTCTGCCAAAGTCTTCATTTGAAAGCTCTTCTAATTTTGTATATCCATTGTCTAAAATTCCTCTTCCAATATTCACCACCTCTAATAGCTGTTCTTTATTTTCTTTAAAATTATTTCTATCAAATAGTAATAAAGCAGCTATAGTCATACAAGAAAAACTACTAGTCATAGCAAAGCCTTTATCATTGGATTCTTCTGGCATAAGAAGTAGTAAAACCTTTTCATTATTTCTAGAAATCTTAGCTAATTCGCCTTCTTCATTACAGGTTATAAATATATGATTAATATCATCAATTAGTTCATTGGCCAAATTATAACTAGCTATGCTTTCAGGACTATTTCCAGAACGAGCAAAAGATACCATCATAGTAGGCACATCTTTCTTTAAATACATTTCTGGATTAGCAACTATATCTGTACTAGCTATAGCTTCAAAATTCCCCACTCCTTTGTTTAAATATGGGGTTATAATTTCGCCTATATATGCTGATGTACCAGCTCCTGTAAAAATTATTCGAAGGCTTTCTTTCCCAATTTTATCCTTCATGAATTTGTCTATTTTTTCTTCATTTGCTTCGATTATATTTAATGTTTTTATCCAAAGATTTGGTTGACTAAATATCTCTGTGGCAGTATTAACTCCATTTAAATCTTCCCACTCTTTTTTATCGAAACCAAACATTCAATCACCCCTATTATAAGTTTTAAAAACAAAGACGTAATGTCATGATGTTGTCATTACCAGTTATACCAAAAATTTATTTTCCTAGATAAACATGATACTTAAATCTGTCTCCTCTTGCGATTCCTTTAGTGTATTCTATTATTAAATCTTCTTCATAGGTCAATCTCTCGATCATCATACTAGGAAGTCCAGAAAAATATTCTAATAAATCTGCTTCATATTCTTTAGTTAGTACAGATTGAAATATTTCTTCTGCTCCAGTAAAATTAGCATCATATTTTTTTGTAAATATATCATACATTGCATTTTCTTCTAAATCTTCTTTAGTTATTCCAGGGAATCTATCATAAGGTATAAAGGATGTTTCTAACATCATAGGCTCATTATCAGCTAGCCTTAATCTAGTAAATACATATACTCTATCCTTAGGATTTAATCTCATCTTCTTGGCAATTTTCTCATTAGATTCTACTATTTCGAAATCTAATACCTTCGATGAAGGAACTTTGCCAATTTTTTTCATCTCTTCTGTGAAACTATAAAATTCTAATAAATCTTGTCTAAATTTTTCCCTAGATACAAAAGTTCCCTTGCCATGAACCCTATAAATATAGCCTTCCTTTTCCAATTCCTGAATAGCTTGTCTAACAGTAGATCTGCTTACATTGTATATCTCACAAAACTCCCTTTCAGAAGGCAGTTGATCATCTTCTCCAAATTCTTCTCTATCTATCATATTTATTATTATGTCCATTAATTGATAGTATAATGGTATTCGACTTGTTTTATCTATCCTTTTCATATTATCACCTTTATATTTAATGGTACGTACCACTTTCTTTTATAATATAATAGACAGGAATAATTGTCAAGAGAAAAACGAAAAATATTATTATTAGAATATATTTCTCCATTTACAACGATATATAAAGTCTATATAATATAGACATATACCAATTACGAAAGGAGCACAGTATGAGAAAACTTCCAATCTTATTATTAATAACAATTTTATTACTGACACAAATAGCTATACCTGCTTATGCTAATAAAATAGAGGATATGCCACCTAATTCAGAAACTAAGGAAGAACCAGAAATCCCTGAAAATCAAGAATCAAAAGAAGAAATAAAAGAAAACTCTGAAACAGAAAATTTGCCAGAAGAAGCAGAAATACCTTGTGAGGAAAACCAGGAAAATCTAGATAAAAAAACTCAAGAGGAACTACAAGAATTAGAAGAAAAATACAATATATTAAAAGAAGAAAATCTAAGACTTCGAAAAGAAATCCTAAAACTTCATAATAAATTAAGTAAAACATCTGCTAATAAAGTCCCAGTACTTATGTATCATCATCTATTAAAGCAAGAAGATATTGATAAATATGGTTGGGAAAAAAATAATAGTGTATTATCAGTAGAAACTTTTGAAAAGCAAATGGACTATTTATATAAAAATGGTTTCTATACAGCCACACTAGATGAATTACAAGATTTTATAGATGGAAAAATTACATTACCTAAAAAAACTGTAGTCATCACCTTTGACGATGGATATTATAGCAATGCAATATATGCATATCCTATAATGAAAAAATATAATTTTAAGGGAACTATTTTTATGTTAGGCTATAGAGTTGAGGAAGAACAAAAGGAATTTGATCCTCAAAATCTTCAATCTTTAAGTCTGAGTGAAAGCTATAAATACAGTGATGTATTTGATTATGAATCCCATACATATAATCTTCATAAGCGAGATGAAAATAAAAAGCCATTACTCCTAGTCTCAGAAAAAGATACTATCATAGAAGACTTAAATAAAAACAGGGAACTTTTGGATGCAAAATATTTTGCCTATCCCTATGGAATTTATGATAATAATACTATTGAATATTTAAAAGAAACTGGTCATAAAATGGCCTTCACCACTCAAAATGGATATGTAATTCGTCACGTAGACAAATTCCAACTACCTAGATTTGGAGTAAGCCCTAAAATGAATATAAACGACTTTATTAATATTGTAAATCAGAAATAGAAAAAGGCGGCCATGCCGCCTTTTGTTTATTACCACACACTTAATTTACCACTAGAATCAAAATCAAAGGAATTTAACTTTTGACTACCATCAAATACTGTCCCCTCTACATACATTTTAGGGAATTCACGATTGATTTCATAATAAAGTTTTTCTAAATAGTCATCCTGTCCTTTAATTCCTAAACTGTCCCAATCCTTTTTGTACACATCTAATACAATTTCTATAGTGTCTTTGTTTTTATTTTCATTTAGATAAATTCTAAATCTTGCACCTTCATAAGTACTAGATCTATCATTTAAATAGTCTTCCATATCTTTTATATCTCTAATATATCCAGAGCTACTACCTTTACTACTTATAACTACTCTATCTCTATTATCTGTATAAAAATCTACTAATTTATCTCTAGTTCTCTTGTCTTCAATTTCACCATATATTTTTGCATCTTTGAAATCATAACGAATTTCTTTCACTATATCTTCTATATAATATTCTATATCCCTATCTCTTAAACTATTCCATCTAGAATAATCCCTATCCAAATCCACTACAATATTAACATCTATATCTCCTTTATATTCAGTTAATCTAATATCAAAATCCATTCTTTCATAATAACCATATTTTTTGTTTAATTCTTTTTCTAAATCACTTAAATTCTTTTTCTGATCTTTCTTTTCCTCAGCTTCTTTTAATTTAGTTTCTAAATCTGCCACTTGCTTTTTTAAATTATCGATTTCGATATTTTTTGAAATCAATTCAATTTGTAATTTTGAAAACTCCGCTTGATCTACTTGCTCTTCTTTATCATTTATATCGACTCTATAGTCTTTTTGGGTCCATTTAACTTCCTTACCTAAAATTTCACCTA
>CAZMBD010000044.1:0-5523 GCA_964564325.1 uncultured Clostridiaceae bacterium | reverse complement strand
CAGCATAAACTGTAGTTGCTAAAAACATACTAATTAACAATGTGGTAATGGTGATCAACATTATCTTTTTTCTTGGTCTCTTCACTATGTATCCCTCCTGATTTTATTATTAATTATATGATATTATATAAAAGCTTTATTGTCAAAGTAATTATATATATAGTAATGGCTATTTTACACGCTTTATCGACTATAAATTGTTACAGTATGGTTACAATTTTATATAAATGTCGATATTGGTATATTATTTTAAATATATGATGTGATATAATATATTTAAAATATTTTAAAAATTAACATAATGAGGTGGGGTAAAATGGATAATATAAAAATGTTAAAGGTCTCAGAAAATATAAAAAAAGTAATCATTGGAAAAGATGAAGTAATAGAAAAAATCTTAATTGCAGTACTAGCTAGGGGACATGTTTTAATAGAAGATATGCCTGGAGTTGGTAAAACTACATTGGCAAAAGCTCTTGCCAAAAGTATGGATTTGTCTTACAAAAGAGTCCAATTCACTCCAGATTTAATGCCCTCAGATATTATTGGAATAAATATTTATGATAAAAGCACAGGAAATTTCACCTTTAAAAAAGGTCCAATATTCAATCAAGTATTTCTAGCAGATGAAATCAATAGAACTTCTCCTAAAACTCAATCTAGCCTACTACAAGCCATGGAAGAAGGAGAAGTTTCTACAGAAGATAGGGACTATATATTAGAAGAACCTTTTATAGTTCTAGCAACTCAAAATCCTTTAGAATATCAAGGTACATTTCCACTACCTGAAGCACAATTAGATCGTTTCTTAATGCGATTATCCATAGGTTATCCTGATGAAGAATATGAATGGGAAATTTTAAAAAATCACCAATCTAATAATCTTAAACATATTGAAGCAACTATATCTAAAGACGAAATTTTAAATATGCAGCTTGCAGTGGACAAGCTAGTAGTACATGAGGATATAATTGAGTATATTGTAGATATCTCCAATAGCACTAGAAATTGTGAAGATTTACAGCTTGGAGCTAGTCCTAGAGCCTCCATTGATTTATTAAAAGCCTCTAAAGCAAAAGCATTTATGAAAAACAGAAATTATGTCATTCCCGATGATGTAAAGGAAATGGCAATACCTGTATTAGCTCATAGACTAATACTCTCCCCAGAAGCTAGAATTGAAGGGAAAAATGTGGAAGATATATTAAAAAATATACTTAAAAAAATATACATTCCGGTGATTACAAATGAAAAATAAAAAAATTGGCTCCATAGTATTATTTATAATATTACTAAGCTATGCCCTATTAGTTGGGGGAACCATGCCCTATTTTTTATTATATGTATATATCCTAAGCTTTTTAATTCCATTATTCCATAGTTTAATTATCTTAATAAGACTGGAAGCTTCTATCCAACTACCAAAAGAAGCACTATATATTGGAGATGAAATCAATATAAATTATAAAATAGACAATACTAGTATTTTTCATATTCCCTATTTAGAAATACATAGCCATATTTCCGAAGAACTAACAGGAGAAAAAGCAAAAAAAGTTGTAAAAACACTAAAACCAGGAGAATTAATTAAATATAGCGAAACTATAAACTTAAAAAGACGAGGATATTATGAATTGGGAAAAATAGAAGTCATAGTAAGCGATGCCTTTGGATTTTTTCACTTAAGAAAAAAAATCGCATCTGAAACCTCGCTTTTAATCTATCCAGAAGCTATTGAACTTTCTAATTTTACCATAACTGCTGTAGAACAATTAGGAGAATTACCTATTAATAATATTGCATTTCAAGATAAAAGTAGGATTTCTTCCATAAGAAATTTTAGAGAAGGAGATAATATAAAGTCTATCCATTGGAAATTGTCTGCAAAATTAGACAATATAATAATAAAAAATTATGAAAACCGTGGAGATGCTCACACTATAGTACTTATAGATAATTACAATAAACACTTTGAAAATGATCAAGAACGCCATCTAGAAGATAAAATAGTAGATATAAGCCTTAGTATCATAAACTATTATCTAAATCAAAATATTCCAGTCAATTTTAAAACTCAAAACAATAATGAATTAATTGAAATACAAGGTCATCAAAAAACTGATATAAAGCCCTTTTTAGACTCTTTAGCTAGATTTAAAGCTAATGGAGCCTTAGAATTTAGTGAATTTATAATTCCTCAAATAGACAGTTTCAGAAAAGACTCCACAGTTATAATCATTACTCCAAATTTAAATAAATCAATGGGTACCCTTGGTATCTCCCTTAAAATAAAGGGCTTAAAACCATTATTTATAATTGCAAAAGATAAAAAAAACAATATGGGTTATTTAGAACCTATAGTAAAAAAAGGATTAAGGCAAGAAGGCATTCCCATATATTTACTAGATTACGAAACCAATATTAAAGAAGCATTGGAGGGTAAAAATGGATAAGAAATTAAATAAAAATCAAAAATTAATAAATAATATTATTTATTTTTCTTTTGTATTTATCCTTACTTATATGCTAGGACAAGCTATGCCTTTAGAATTAGGTGTTTTAAAACAAATGCTCTCTGTAATTATAATCAGTGGCATAATAGAGTTTTTTCTATTAAAACCTTTATTTTTATATATTATCCTCTTAATTGGATTTATTGCATCAATTATTATAAACCATTATTTTGTCCCTTTTATACAACCATTACTTAAAAATTTATATCTTCTATTTGAAAATATAATAGACTATATTATGTGTAAAGAAAATTTAATCCCTAAAAATGTATTCAAATTTTGGTGGATTCTTATAGCTTTAGTAGCTATTTATACTGGATTTATTATATTTAAAAATAAAAAAATCTATTTTCTACTACCTGTTTATATAGGCACTCTTGTATATTATTGGTATGCCTTTTTCGATATAGCTTATTTCTTAATTGCCATATTTTTATTCTTATTTCTTATACTGCTAGGCTTAAATAAATATTCTAAAGAAAAAATAAAAAGTGAAAATTTTATACTAAAAGCCATTGTTTTGTATAGCTTTTTAATAATAACACTGTCCCTTTTAATTCCAAAATCCAATAACTTTATTCAATGGTATTGGTTACAAAACACAGTCTATAATATTTTTCCTGGCATAGAAGATTTACGTTCTTCCGATGAACATACTAGAGACTTTGGCAATGCAGATTCCTTTGATTTTGCAGAAACTGGCTATCAAAGAAAAGCCACTAAATTAGGAGGTCCAATTAGAACAAGTGATAAGAAAGTTATGACAGTTAAGGGAAATGGCCCTTTTTATCTTAGAGGAAATATAAGACATATATATACAGGAGATATGTGGGAATCACAAGATACTCCTTGGAAAATTTATTTAAGTGGAGAAGACTTTAGTGAAATTAGTGAAGAAGATAGAAAAAAATATTATACTGAAGATTCTATTGAAATTACCAACCATATGTTTTCCTCCACAACCCTTTTTAGCCCCTATGGTGCAAATACAGTTTATTTAGGTGGAAATTATGAAATAGAAGTAAATTCTGATGGCGAATTACAATTTCCAGATGGAATTTATGATAGGGAAAGTTATTCCTTAGATATACTTACTCCTCTACCTTATGATGTATTAGTGTCCAAAGGTATAGATAATAAGAAAAAAGATATAAAAAAACTATCTCAGTATTTGCAGTATCCAAAGTTTAAAATAACAAAAAATACAAAAGAACTAGCTGCTGAAATTGTCAAAGATAAAGAAACAGATTATGAAAAAGCAGTAGCCATAGAAAAATACCTTCGCAAAAATTATAAATATAATACAAATGTAGAAAAACCTCCACGAAATCGAGATTTTATAGACTATTTTCTATTTGAATCAAAAGAAGGTTATTGTACCTATTATGCTACAACTATGGCAATAATGCTACGGCTAGAAGGTATTCCCAGCAGATATGTAGAAGGATTTATAGCTCGTGATTTAGTAAGAGATGGAGTCTATGAAGTAAAGAAAAAAAATGCCCATGCTTGGGTAGAGGCCTTTATTGAACCAGTAGGCTGGATGATATTTGAACCTACACCCCAATATCCTATAGTATCAAGACTCGAAAAGCCTCTACTAATAGGCGAATTAAATCCAATTTATGAAGATGAAAGACTTATAAACATAAGTGACAAAAGCCAATTGGAAGATCTAAATATAACAAAAAATAAAACTAATAATAATATAAAAAAAGACAAAGATATAGATGCAATCAATGAGGAAATACCTGATACTTTTACCTTAGAAAATTTACCTAAAAACACTCCTATAATTATTACAGGAATTGTGCTATTAATTGTATTTATGAGATTTTTCATAAGCATCTTAAAAAACAAATATCGAAATGCTAAAATTAAAAAGCTTCCTAATAAAAAAAGAATTATATATCAATACAATGAAATCCTTAAACTTACCAAATTATTGGGATATCCTATTAAACAAGGTGAGACCCATTATGAATATGCAAATAGAATAGCCTATCGCTTCTCCTATATGGGAAATAAAGGTATACAAGAAATAACGGACATTTTTGTAAAAAATAAATATAGTGAAATGCCTACTTCAGATGAAGATTTATATGAAATAGAAAAATTTAAAAAAAATGTGGAAAATAGAGCTAAAAATCATTTAGGCTCTTGGAAATATTGGCTCAATATCTGAACTTAGCAGGTCACAATATTAAAAATATCCCCTAAGCATTAATGCTTAGGGGATATTTTCCTATTTTATTCTTCTCAATATGAATTCATCATGTCTAGATACTTCCTTCTCAATTCTATCTAGCTTATCTGAATTTTGTTTATGCCCCTCAAATAGAAGATCTATTTTTGACATTACCTCGTGGTCAATTTTAGTATTTATTTTCTTAATTTCATTTTCTACATTATCAACCCTTGAATTTACTTGCCTAAATCCTTCTTGCATTTCACTGTACATTTTCGTCATAAACTCAAATAATCGTTCATTAGATATATTATCCCCCATTCCAATTCTCCTCCGTTAATATACTATATATATTATATCACTAATCCTTTAGCCTATTCAATATAATATTTATTGACTATGGGATGCCTTGCCAATAAGTTAGTGCCAAACAACAATGTTTATCTTAGCCTAGAGTATGACTAATATCTAAACCCTGTGGCAAGCCACGAAGTGTTCCTTTTCCACTTCCCTTAGTTCTGGAACTATTTCCCTGCATTTTTCCATAGCATAGGGGCATCTATCTACAAATCTACAGTTTTCCTTAGGATCAATAGGACTAGGTACATCTCCTTCTAGCATTATCCTATGTCTACCCCTTTGAATTTCTGGATCGGGAATAGGTATAGCAGATAATAGTGCCTTAGTATATGGGTGAAGAGGATTATCGTAAAGTTCTTCTGAACTAGCCACTTCCATCATATGACCTAAATACATTACCCCAACTCTATCTGAAATATATCTAACCATAGACAAATCATGGGCTATAAATAAATAAGTAAG
>CAZMBD010000043.1:0-18740 GCA_964564325.1 uncultured Clostridiaceae bacterium | reverse complement strand
TTCTTCCATAGGTTTTGTCAAATACTTTATAAGTAAAGGTAATACTATATAGAATTGAAATATTAAAAATATAAAATATAGATGAGAATAAGCCTCTCCTAATAATATGGCTCTCCAAAAACCTCTTAACTTTTCACCTGTTAAGGGTACATTCTGTGCAATATGAGGATAGAAAAAATAAATAGTAGACCATATTATATATGGTACTAAAATAAATTTAATCTTCTTGGTATAAAATTTTTTAGTATTAAATTCATCCATAGACCTATAATTGTAAAACAGTACTAAACCTGAAACCATCATAAATATAGGACTACCAAATCTAAAAAATTGATTTAAAAATACAGCCAAATACATGGCCTTTGATCCAAATTCTGAATAAATTGCAAAACCAGCTGTAGCATGGAGAATTAATATGCCCATGGCAGCTATAGCTCTTATGTAGTATAGTTCTTTTATTTCCTTACGTCTAGCCATTTGAATTCCCTTTCTAATTTTTTGTTTATTGTTTCATACATTATATCACAGTTTCAGCCAAAAAAAGAAAATGTTTCACATGAAACATTTTCAACTTTTAGGTATTTGAATTGTAACTTCTACAAAATCACCTTTGTCCTTTTCTTTATATTTTGCATCTATTCCGCTATCTTTTATTGCAGTATAAGCTTTTTTAATAGTATTTAAGTATATTCTAGTACTAATTAGTGCTTTTATATTTTGCTTACTTTCCTTTTCTTCTACTGTTACTAAATCACTTAGTATTCCATTTACTAATTCTTCAGTTTTACTTACATTTAAGCTGTTTTTAATTACTTTATCTAAAACTTCCCTTCTTAATTCATCATCTGGAAGTTTTAATAGGGCTCGTCCGTGTCTTTCTGTTAAATCATATTCTATTAAATCCCTTTGAATATCCTCTGGTAGTTTTAATAATCTTAATTTATTTGCTATGGTGGATTGGGATTTGCCCATTTTTTCTGCCAATTCTAATTGAGTAAATCCATGGTCGACTATAAGATTATTAAAACCTTCAGCTTCTTCAATAAAATTCAAATCTTCCCTTTGTAAATTTTCTATTAATGCTACCATTGCAGACTCATTATCTTTATATTCTAATATAATTGCTGGTATTTCGTCTAAATTGGCCAATTCTGAAGCCCTAAGTCTTCGCTCTCCTGCTATTAATTCATAATTTTCATTTTGTAGTTTTCTAACACTTATAGGTTGAATTACTCCAAAAGATTTAATTGATTGACTTAATTCTTCTAATGATTGTTTGTTAAAATCCCTTCTTGGTTGATATGGATTTGGCTTGATTGATTTAATTGGAATATTTTTAATTTCCATTTCTGTTTTACACATCATAATCCCTCTCCCCAATCTATAATAAATATATTGTATTCTATATTCTATATATTGATGGTATTTCCTTCTTATTTCCCAAAGTTTTTACCGACAAATTCTCCTTAATTACAATGGTTGTTTCTTAGGTTTTCCTCCAGCTCTAGGGTATTTTGTCGGAGTTCTTTTTATTTTTTCTATTATTATCAAACTATGGACTATATCTGTATCTGGAATTTGAATTTTTTCTACAAATTTTACTTTACCACCTAATATTTCTATAGCTTTTTTCCCTTCATTTAATTCCTCATCTACATCTGGTCCCTTCATAGATATAAAATGTCCACCTATATTTACAAAGGGTAATGCATATTCAGAAAGAGTATTTAAAGAAGCTACTGCTCTAGATATAGCTATGTCATATTTTTCTCTATAATCCACATTTCTTCCTAATTCTTCAGCTCTACCATGTATAGCATATATATCTTTTAATTCTAGTTTTTCAATTACTTCATCTAAAAATCTAATTTTCTTATTGGTACTATCTAATAATACCATATTTAAATTTTCATTCATGATTTTTAAAGGTATACCAGGAAATCCTCCTCCCGTACCTATATCTATTACTTTAAGTTTCCCTTCAAATAATTCTGTTTTAAGAGGTATTATACTATCTATAAAATGTTTAATATCTACTTCTTTATCTTCAGTAATAGAAGTTATATTGATCTTTTGATTCCATTCCTGTAATAACTCTTTGTATACTATAAATTTTTCTATCTGCTCTTCATCTAATTCAATATTTAATTCTTTTGCCCCATCTATTAAGGTGTTTACATTAGTCATTCTAAACTCCTTTCTTTTCTCTTCGTTTTTGCTCCAAATATATTAATATTACATTAATATCTGCAGGAGATACTCCTGAAATTCTAGATGCCTGACCTACTGAATCTGGTTTTATTTGATTTAGTTTTTGTTTAGCCTCATTACTTAAACCTTTTATTTCATTATAATCTTGATTCTCATCTAATTTTTTTTCTTCTAATTTTTTAAACTGCTCAATTTGTGCCATTTGCTTTTTAATATAACCTTCATATTTAATTTGAGTTTCCACTTGAAGTCTTATTTCTCTTGGTAGAGGTTTCCTATCCCTATCTAATTTTTCTAATTCTTCATATTTTAATTCTGGCCTTTTAATTAAGTCATACAAACTCATTCCAGTTTTTAATTCTGCACTATTTAATTCTCTCAAAATTTTATTGGTTTCTTGTGTTGGAGTCACTTGAACTTTTTTTAATCTAGATAATTCTGCTTCTATCATTTCTTTTTTTTCCATGGTTTTTCTATATCTTTCTTCTGTTACCAACCCTATATCATAACCTTTTTGAGTTAATCTTAAATCTGCATTATCTTGTCTTAAAGTTAATCTATATTCTGCACGTGATGTCATCATTCTATAGGGTTCATTGGTTCCCTTGGTTACTAAATCATCTATTAATACTCCAATATAAGCTTCCGATCTATCTAATATAAAAGGTTCCTCACCCTTTATGTTTAACACTGCATTAATTCCAGATATAAGTCCTTGGGCTGCTGCTTCCTCATATCCAGATGAACCATTAATTTGACCTGCAAAAAATAGATTGTTTATTTCCTTATGTTCTAAAGTTCTCTTTAATATTCTTGGATCTATACAATCATATTCTATTCCATAGGCAGATCTCATAAATTGAACATTTTCCAATCCAATTATAGTCTTATACATTTTAAACTGCACTTCTTCTGGTAATGTAGAACTTACACCTTGTACATACATTTCCTTAGTACTTAAACCTTCTGGTTCAATAAATACTTGATGATTTTTTCTATCAGAAAACCTTACTACTTTATCCTCTATAGAAGGACAATATCTAGGACCTACACCTTCAATTTCTCCAGAATACATTGGAGATCTGTGTAAATTCTCCATTATTATTTCATGAGTTTCTGGAGTGGTGTAAGTTAAATAACAAGGAACTTGTTCCATATCAAATTCCTTTCCCATGTTTAAAAATGAAAAAGGTATAATTTCCTCATCTCCTGGTTGTATCTCCATTTTAGAATAATCTAAACTATCACTATGAACCCTTGCTGGTGTTCCCGTTTTAAATCTACGCAAATTTATCCCTAATTTAATAAGAGAATCAGAAAGATAATTAGCAGGTGCTAATCCTCCAGGACCACTGGAATAATTTACTTCTCCCATAAAAATTCTACCTTTTAAATAAGTACCAGTGGCTAAAATTACTACTTTTCCATTGTATATAGCTCCAGTTTTAGTTACTACACCTTTTACTATATTATTTTCTACTAAAATTTCTACTACTTCTCCTTGTTGCAATGTTAAATTAGGTTCATCTTCCAATACTTTTTTCATTTCTTCATGATATTTCCTTTTATCTGCTTGAACTCTTAAAGAATGGACAGCAGGTCCTTTCGAAGTATTTAGCATTCTAGATTGTATAAAAGATTTGTCTATGATTAATGCCATCTCTCCACCTAATGCATCTATTTCTCTAACTAAATGTCCCTTCCCAGTGCCACCTATATTAGGATTACAAGGCAAATCTCCTATAGAATCTAAACTTATAGTAAGTATCAAAGTTTTCATGCCCATTCTACTAGAAGCAAGAGCAGCTTCACAGCCAGCATGACCTGCACCAATTACTATAATATCATAATTACCTGCAATAAATTTTTTTATATCTTTCATACAAACACCTCTTACAAAACTATTTTCCTATGCAAAATTCAGAAAATATTCTATCCAATATATCTTCTCCAATGCCATCTCCAGTTATTTCCCCTAGATTATCCCAACAATTTCTAATATCTACTTCTATACAGTCTAAAGGCATGCCTGATTTAATAGCATTTATGGCATCATTTATATTATCTTTAGCCTTTACAAGCTGATTTTTATGTCTAATATTTGTAATTATAGCACCAGTACCTACTTCTATTTCTCCACTATAAAACATTTCCTTGATGTTCTCTTCTAATAGATCTATACCCTTTCCAGTAGCTATGGAAGTAATAATTATATCTTTATCTGGAATTAGTTTCTGTAAATCTTTTTCCTGATATTTATTTGGAAGATCTGATTTATTTAACAATACTATAACATTTTTATCTTTAATAATATCTATAATATGAAAATCCTCTTCAGTTAAACTTTCAGAAGCATCAAATACTGCTATAATTAAATCTGCCTTATTTACCATATCCTTAGCCCTATCCACTCCAATTTGTTCTACTATATTTTCAGTATCTCTAATTCCTGCCGTATCTATGATTTTAAGTGGTATTCCATCTATATTTACATATTCTTCAATAATATCTCTTGTAGTACCAGGTATATCTGTAACAATGGCCCTGTTTTCTCTAAGAATTGCATTTAATAGTGAAGATTTCCCCACATTAGGTTTCCCAAGAATTACAGTATTTAAGCCATCTCTTAGTATTCTACCTCTATTTTCTGTACTCAATAATTTTTCAATTTTTTCTTCTACTAATTTAGCTCTAGATTCTAATTTCTCATAGCTAATTTCTTCAATATCTTCATCAGAAAAATCAATACTAACTTCTATATGAGCTAATATATCTAATAGTATATTTCTTATATTATTTACCTCTTTAGATAATTTTCCTTCTAATTGATTTAAAGAAACATCATAAGATTCATCTGTTTTAGCCTTAATTAAATCCATAACTGCTTCAGCCTGAGATAAATCCAGTCTTCCATTTAAAAAAGCCCTTTTAGTAAATTCTCCCCTATCTGCTAATCTAGCTCCACTTTTAAGTACTAATTCTAAAATTCTCCTTACTGGGACAATTCCTCCATGACAATAGATTTCCACCATATCTTCTCTAGTATAGGTATAAGGGCCTTTCATAAAGGCAATTAATACTTCATCTATTTTTTCTTCCCCATCTACTATATATCCATAAACTAATTCTCTATTTTTAGCATCCTTTAATTGTTTTTTCTTATTTCCTATAAAAATATTATTACATATATTTATAGACTCTTTTCCACTTAATCTTACTATTCCTATTCCTGATTCACCCATAGCAGTAGAAATAGCAGCAATAGTATCCATAATATTCACCTACCTTTACTTATAGATAAGAGAAACCCAGTATAGTACTGGGTTTCTAACTTTTTATTTTGCTTGAATAACCACTCTTCTATAGGGTTCCTCCCCTTCACTATATGTCGTAATTCCTTCTACATTTTGAAGTGCAGAATGAATTATTCTTCTTTCATAAGGATTCATTGGCTCCAGTTTTACTGGTCTATTATTGTATTTAGCCTTATCAGCCATTCTATTTGCAAGTCTAATTAAAGTCTTTTCCCTTCTATCTCTATAACCTTTAACATCAACAATAATTTTAATATATTCATCTCTATTTTTATTTACTACTAAACTTAGTATATATTGAATAGCATCTAATGTATTGCCTCTCTTTCCAATTACTATCCCCATATCTGAAGAAGATATGTCTACTATTTCTACAAATAAACAATTATTTTTTTTCTCTACAATAGCTCTTCCTTTAATATTCATAAATACAAGTAATTGATTTAAAAAATTTTCTGCTCTTTCTACAGGATCATTTGTAACTGTTACTTTTACTGTAGCATCTCTAGTTCCTAATAAACCAAATAATCCTTTACTTGGTTCTTCTAATACCTCTACATGTACATCCTCCTTATTAACACCTAACTCTTCCAAAGCAATGTTAACAGCCTCATCAACGGTTTTAGACATTTTTACAACGGACCTCATACTATTTAATCCTCCTTAATCTTACCCAGAGACCTATTACTTATGATTTGTTGAACTATTTGAAATATATTACCTATAACCCAGTATAAAGCTACTCCTGATGGAAAAGATCTAGCAATCCAAAATATCATAAGTGGCATAACAATATTCATTGTCTTTTGAGATGCTTGAGTCTGAGGATCAGCTGGCATATTAGCAGCCATAAGTATTGATTGAAAATAAGTAGTTACTGCAGCTAATAGTGGTAATCCCCACAAATATGGGTCTGGCTGTTCTAAATTCGGTATCCATAAAAAGTTTTTACTTATAGCATTATATACAGCTTCACTCTTAAATACATAGGTTACAGGATCCCTTAAAGCAGCAAAAAAAGCAATAATAATTGGAAATTGAATCAAAAGTATTAAACATCCAGACATAGGATTATAATTATTTTCCTTATATAATTCCATCATTTTTGCTTGTTGGGTCTGTGGGTCATTTTTATATTTATTTTGAATTTCCTTTAATTTCGGTTGCAATTCATTCATCTTTTTTGTAGATTTGCTTTGATGCAAAGATATAGGCAATAATATAAATTTAAATATAATAGTAGTAATAATTATAGCCATAGCATAAAACGAAAAATGTTCTGGTTCTGTACCAATCTTAGAAACTAAATCGAAAATTAATTTCAATAATCCTCCAAATAAATTTCCTAAAAAGGCTCTCATAGCCTAACCTCCAATCATTCTAATGGATCATATCCTCCTTTGTTAAAGGGATGGCATCTTAAAATTCTTCTTATACTTAAATAAGTTCCCTTTAAAAAACCGTATTTCTCATAAGCCTCTAAAGAATACTGCGAACAAGTAGGATAAAATCTGCAATTTCTTCCAATTAAGATATATTTAGAAATAAATTTCTGATAAAACTTTATTAATAATATGACAACTTTAGACAATGTTTTCACCTATTTTCTCATTAGGTTAGATATTTTTAAAATATGAAGCATTGCACTTTCTAATTCTTTATATCCTATATCTATTATATTTTTCTTAGGTATTATTATTATATCATATCCATCTTTAATATTATGAAAATTTAGTCTACAAACTTCTTTCAATCTTCTTTTAGTCCTATTTCTCTCCACACTATTTCCAAACTTCTTTGTTATGGAAAAACCTATTCTAGAATAATTCAATCCGTTTTTTTTCTTATAAAGTACCAAATTTCTATTCCAGTAATTTTTGCCCTTTTTGTAGACCATTTTAAAATCTTCATTTTTTCTCAATCTATACTTCTTTTCCATTACAATGCTCCTTACAAGTATCTTAAACTCAATTATTTAAGAAAAGGCCACCTTTAGTGGGGCCTTATGCTGATAATTTTTTTCTACCCTTTTGTCTTCTTCTCTTAATAACATTTCTACCAGATGCTGTACTCATTCTCTTTCTAAAACCATGAGTTTTATTTCTCTTTCTCTTTTTTGGTTGATATGTTCTTTTCAAAATGATGCACCTCCTTCAAACTACTATCTATAGATGATATATTAAAATCTTTTTTTAAAAAAGATAAATACTACTTTAGATTATATTTATAGGAACTAGATATGTCAAGAAGTTTAAATTATCTATATCCCCATATTTTTTGTCCACAATATTTAAATCCTGTGGATAATTCTATTGATATAAATTCTTTTTTTTGATATTATAAAATATATATGTGGATAATTTTTTTAAATAAAAATATAGGACTTTATTCACAGTCTGTGGATAGATTGTGAATATCTTTATATTAAAACAAATAAAAAACTACTGTAAACCTTATATTCACCAGGTTTGTTATCCACAAAAACATTATGAGTTTATTTGTGGATATCGTATATATATATACATTTTCTAAAATATCTACAATATGTTAATAGCTTATCCACAATTATTATACCTTTTTTTTAAAAAAATATTATATAAATTTTAAAATTTTCTGTGGATAATATTGTTGATATTTTTATTTTAGAGTTATAAACAAATAGCATAATGGTTATAATTTACAGTAAAATTAGGAGGATTTTATTATGGATTCAAATTTAGATAGTATTTGGAATGAAGTCCTAGGCATAATAAAAGTAGAGTTAACCGAAGTTAGCTTTAATACATGGCTTAAAACTGTTGATCCTATAGCTATAACTGAAGATAGGCTTATTTTAGCTGCACCTAATGAATTTACAAAAGGTATACTTGAAGGAAGATATTTTAATTTAATAAAAAATGCAGTAGCTCAAGCTACAGGAGAAGATTATATTATCCAATTTACTATTCCTGGGGATGAAATATCTATGAATCTTGGACAATCTATAGTTACAGAAAGTCCAGAATATAATCAAAGAGCTCAATTAAATCCAAAATATACCTTTGATTCTTTTGTAATTGGAAATAGTAATAGATTTGCCCATGCTGCATCTTTAGCCGTAGCTGAAGCCCCCGCACAAGCATATAATCCTCTATTTATCTATGGAGGAGTAGGATTAGGAAAAACTCATTTAATGCATGCTATTGGACACTATATATTAAATCAAACTTCAGAATCGAAAGTAGTATATGTATCTTCTGAAAAATTTACTAATGAACTTATTAATTCTATTAGAGATGATAGAAATAATGAATTTAGAAATAAATATAGAAATGTCGATGTTTTATTAATAGACGATATTCAATTTATAGCAGGAAAAGAAAGTACTCAAGAAGAATTCTTCCATACATTTAATGCTTTACATGAAGCTAATAAGCAAATAATTATTTCTAGTGACAGGCCTCCTAAGGAAATTCCAACATTAGAGGATAGATTAAGGTCTAGATTTGAATGGGGATTAATAGCAGATATTCAACCACCAGATCTAGAAACTAGAATAGCTATATTAAAAAAGAAGGCCAAAGTTGAAAATATTAATATATCAAATGATGTAATGCTATATATTGCAACTAAAATTCAATCTAATATTAGAGAATTAGAAGGTGCTTTAATACGAGTAGTGGCTTATTCTTCTTTAACTAATAAGGAGGTAACTGTAGAATTAGCTGAAGAAGCCCTAAAAGATATTATATCTGATAATAAGCCAAGAGAAATTACTCCAGATCTAATTAAAGAAATTATAGGTAAGGAGTATAATATTAAAATGGAAGACTTTACTTCCAAAAAGAGAACAAGGGCTATTGCCTATCCTAGACAAATTGCCATGTATCTAACTAGAGAGTTAACAGATCTTTCTTTGCCTAAAATAGGAGAAGAATTTGGAGGTAGAGATCATACCACCGTATTACATGCTCACGATAAAATAACAGAAGACATAAAAGATTCTGAGAGATTTAAAAACAAAATTGAAAATATAATAAAAGAAATAGAAGGGGAATAATCCATATTTAATATACAATTTTATCAACAATTAATGTGGATTAAAATTAAACTTTAAGATAAGTTAAAACTTGTGGATAAAAATAATACTTATAATTTTTTATTAACATTTTATAAAATTCTATATTCCATTCATTTGATATTTTACACATAGTTATCAACATATTCACAGGCCCTACTACTATTACTACTATTATTATTATATATTCTATCTTTATCTAATTGATAAAAAACAAAGGAGGTCATTATCAATTGAGAATAGAAGTAAATCAAAAAATATTAGCAAATCACATAAATATAGTACAAAAAGGTATATCTTCTAGATCAACTTTACAAATTTTAGATGGCATATTATTAGAAGCTAAAGATGGAAAATTAAAATTAACAGCTACAGATTTAGAAATAGGCATAGAAACATATGCAGATTGCAATATAATAGAAAATGGCTCTATAGTTGTAAATTCTAGAATATTTGGGGATATAATTAAAAAACTACCAAATTCACAAATAAATATAATTGTAGACGAAAACAAAATGAATATTAAATGTGAAAATTCAGAATTTAACATCTTAGGTAGTAATTCTTTAGAATATCCCGAATTACTTACTATAATAAATCAAAACTCTTTTACTATGCCTAAGGATCTATTAAAATCCGCTATTAGACAAACTGTTTTTGCTACAACTGAGGATGAAACTAGACCAATTTTAACTGGAGTATTATTAGAAACTAATAATAATATAGCTTCTTTTGTAGCTCTAGATGGTTACAGATTAGCTCTTAGAAATATTCCTATAAATATAGAAGAAGATATTAAAATAGTAATTCCAGGTAGAGCTTTAGTAGAGTTAAACAAAATATTAGATGAAAGTGAAGATGATTTAAACATTGTAGTGGCTCCTGGACATGTAATTTTTGATTTAGGAAATACATTATTATTTTCGAGATTATTAGAAGGTCAATTTTTAAACTATAGAGATATAATTAGAAAAGATCATAAATCAAAGATATTGGTAAATAAAAGAGAGTTTCAAGATAGTTTAGAAAGAGCATCTTTATTGGCCAGCGAAGGAAAGGCTAATTTAATTAAATTAAATATAAAAGAAGATAAAATAATTATAAAATCTAATTCTGAAATAGGAGACGTAAATGAGCAAGTGTATTCAGAACAAGAAGGAGATATACTAAATATAGCCTTCAATTCCAAATATATATTAGATGGAATAAAGGTAATTGATGCAGAAGATATAGAATTATTATTTATGGGAAGTTTAAATCCTTGTATTATTAGACCAGTAGGGGATGAAAACTACACGTATTTAGCTTTGCCAGTTCGTTTAGCTCAAGAAGATTATTAATTTAAAGGAGTAATAAAAAATAATGAAAGAAGTTAAAATAGAAACTGAATTTATAAAATTAGATCAGCTACTAAAATTTGTTGGAATAGCTGAAACAGGTGGACAATCTAAAATGATAATTAGTGATGGTTTAGTTAAAGTAAATGGAGAATTAACTAAAGCTCGTGGGAAAAAAATAAAAAAAGGTTATACTGTAGAAATAAAAGACATGGATAGTTTTATTGTGATATAATATTATAAAGGATAAAGATATATTTAATTAGATTAGGATTCCCAAACCAAATGGTTTGGGAAATCTACTTGAATGGGGTGCTTTGTTTGAATATAGAAAGCATTAGATTGATAAATTTTAGGAATTACGGATCATTAAGTGTAAATTTAAATAAAAATATGAATATATTCATAGGTAAGAATGCACAGGGGAAAACTAATTTATTAGAAGCTATTTATATTTGTGCAACAGGAAATTCTTTTAGGACCAATAGAGATAGGGAACTAATTAATTTTTATAAAAACGAAGCTTATGTAGGAGCTAATGTAAATTTTAATGGAGCTAAAAAACTTATAGAAATTAAATTAGATAGAAATAGACAAAAGAGAATTAAAATAAATAAAGTGGAACTAAATAATTTTAAAGAGTTAAATAGTGGTTTAAATGTTGTAGTATTTTCACCAGATGATTTAAAAATTATAAAAGATGGACCATTTGAAAGGAGAAATTTTTTAGATTCAAGTATATCTGAGATTAGGCCAGTTTATAAGTATAATTTAAGTAAATACAATAAGATTTTATATCAGAGAAATAATCTATTAAAGTCCAATAAACCAAAATCAGAGATATTGACTTTATTAGAAATATTTGATTTACAACTTGCAAAAACTGGTACTGAGATAATACTAACTAGAAAAGATTTTTTAAATAAATTATCCAATGAGGCTGAAAGTATTCATAAAAAATTGACATTAGAAAATGAAAAATTAACTTTAGATTATATTTCTAATGTGGATTTTTTAGATTGCACTAAAAATCAAATAGAAGAAAATTTTCTTAAAAAATTAAAATATGGTACAAAAAAAGATTTGATTACGGGAAATACGGAAACAGGTCCCCATAGAGATGATATAGGAATTAAAATAAATGGACTAGATACTAGGTCATTTGCCTCTCAGGGTCAACAAAGAACCATAGTTTTATCTATAAAATTAGCCCAGATGGAAATTATTTATATAGAAAAGGAAGTATATCCTATATTACTTTTGGACGATGTATTTTCTGAATTAGATAAGGAAAGAAGAAAATATTTAAGTAAATCTTTAAGTAAAATGCAAACAATTATTACATCTACAGATTTATTGGGATTGGAAAATTTAAAAGATATGGAAAAATCTATATTTTATATAGAAAATAGAAAAATAATGCATAAGGAGTAGATTCCATGTTTATTCACATAGGAAATAATAATACTATAGCAGAAAAAGATATAATAACTATACTAGATAAAAAAACAGTAGATAGTTCAGAAATAACAAAAGAGTTTATTAATAATTTAATTGAAGATGGTCTTTTATTAAATTCTAATATAGATAATATTAAAACTTATATAATTGTCTGTAATGGTCTTTATACATCTAATATTTCATCTACTGCATTATATAAGAGAAGCAAATAATAAAAAAGAGATTGGAGGTAATTTAATGACCAATGAAAACAATGGAAGGAAATATACAGCTGATGAAATTCAGGTATTAACAGGATTAGAGCCAGTTAGAAAAAGGCCAGGTATGTATATAGGTAGTACAGGACCTAGAGGATTACATCACTTGGTATATGAAGTGGTGGATAATAGTATAGATGAGGCATTGGCTGGAGTATGTGATATTATTAAAGTGTTTATAAATAAAGATAATTCTATTGTAGTAGAAGACAATGGTTCAGGTATACCAGTAGAAACTCATCCTCAAACAGGTAAATCTACTGTAGAAACTGTTTTAACCATTCTTCATGCTGGAGGTAAATTTAATAATAATGCATATAAAGTATCTGGTGGTCTTCACGGAGTAGGGGTTTCTGTTGTAAATGCCCTATCTGAATATTTAATAGCTACAGTTAGAAGAGATGGTAAAGAATATACCCAAAGATTTGAAAAGGGATTACCAGTAACAGAACTTGAAATAGTTGGAGAATCTGATACTACAGGTACTATTATTGAATTTAAACCTGATAGTGAAATATTCGATGAAGTAGTATATAGTTTTGAAACTTTAGAATATAGACTTAGGGAGATGGCATTTTTAAACAAGGGTATTAAAATTTCTCTAGAAGATAAGAGAACAAATATTAAAAAAGAATTTCACTATGAAGGTGGAATTAAATCTTTTGTAGAATATATAAATAAAAGCAAAACTCCTATTCAAAAGGAAATTATGTATTTTGAAGCTGAAAAAGATAATACTGTGGTAGAATTGGCAATGCAATATACTGATGGTTATTCAGAAAATGTATATACTTTTGCAAATAATATAAATACTCAAGAAGGCGGTACTCATTTATCAGGCCTTAGAACAGCTTTAACTAGGGTCATTAACGACTATGGTAGAAAATATGGATATATAAAAGAAAAGGATGAAAATTTTCAAGGTGATGATGTTAGAGAAGGATTATCTGCTGTACTATCAGTGAAATTAATGGAACCTCAATTTGAAGGTCAAACTAAAACTAAATTAGGAAATAGTGAAACTAGAGGTATAGTAGAAACTTTAACTTATGATTTTATTTCAAATTTTTTAGAAGAAAATCCAGATGATGGAAAGATAATATTAGAAAAGACTATTAATGCAGCAAGAGCTAGGGAGGCAGCTAGAAAAGCTAGGGAAATATCTAGAAAGAGAAGTATATTAGATAATACTACATTGCCAGGGAAACTTGCAGATTGTCAAGAAAGTGATATAGAAATTACAGAAATATATCTAGTGGAAGGGGATTCTGCTGGTGGTAGTGCTAAACAAGGAAGAGATAAAAAATTTCAAGCCATACTTCCACTAAAAGGTAAGATAATGAATGTAGAAAAGGCTAGGCTAGATAAAGTTTTAGGATATGAGGAAATAAGGGCTATGATTACTGCCTTTGGAACTGGTATTGGTAGTGAATTTGATATGGAAAAATTAAGATATGGAAAGATAATAATAATGACGGACGCCGATGTAGATGGTGCTCATATTAGAACCTTATTATTGACATTTTTCTATAGATATATGAAAGAATTAATAACAAATGGCCATGTATATATTGCTCAACCTCCACTATATAAAGTTAGCAAAGGTAAAAAAGAACACTATGTCTATAGTGATAGAGAATTAGAAAAACTATTAGAAGAAATAGGTAGAACTAATTATACTATTCAAAGATACAAAGGTCTTGGGGAAATGAATCCAGAACAACTTTGGGAGACTACTATGGATCCAGAAAATAGAATTTTACTCAAAGTAAATGTAGAAGATGCAGTAGCAGCAGACGAAATATTTACTAAACTTATGGGTGATAAAGTAAAACCTAGAAGAGAATTTATACAGAAAAATGCAAAATTAGTTAAAAATTTAGATATATAGGGAGGGAGATATATGGACAATGAAGAAAAGAAAATTATAGATGTAAACATAGAAGAAGAGATGAAAACTTCATATTTAGACTATGCCATGTCTGTAATAGTAAGTAGAGCTCTTCCTGATGTAAGAGATGGACTAAAACCTGTTCATAGAAGAATACTTTATGCAATGAATGAATTGGGAATGACACCTGAGAAACAATATAGAAAGTCCGCTAGAGTTGTAGGGGATGTACTAGGTAAGTATCACCCTCACTCTGATATTTCTGTTTATGATGCTATGGTAAGATTAGCTCAAGATTTTAATACTAGATATACATTGGTAGATGGTCATGGTAACTTTGGTTCTATAGATGGAGATAGTCCTGCGGCTATGCGTTATACAGAAGTTAAAATGACTAAACTTACTTTAGAAATGTTAAGGGATATAAATAAAGATACTATAGATTATAGACCAAATTTTGATGAAACTTTAAAAGAACCAGTAGTATTACCTAGTAGATTTCCAAATTTATTAGTAAATGGTTCTTCGGGGATTGCAGTTGGTATGGCTACTAATATTCCTCCACATAATTTAAGAGAAATAGTAGATGGCCTCATAATGCTAATAGATGAACCAGAATTAGATATTGAAGATTTAATGAAAGTAATTAAGGGTCCAGATTTTCCAACTGGGGCTATTATTATGGGGAAGGATGGAATAAAATCTGCCTTTACCACTGGTAGGGGAAAAGTAAAAATTAGAGCAGTAGCTGAAATAGAAGAACATACTAGGGGAAGAGATAAAATAGTAATTACCGAGCTACCATATCAAGTAAATAAAGCTAGATTAATTGAAAAAATAGCTGAACTAGTTAGAGATAAAAAAATTGAAGGAATTTCAGACTTAAGAGATGAATCAGATAGAGAAGGTATGAGAATAGTAATAGAATTAAAAAGAGATGCCAATCCAAATGTAGTTTTAAACAATTTATATAAGCAAACTCAATTACAAACTACTTTTGGAATTATAATGTTAGCACTAGTAAATGACGAACCTCGTGTACTCAATTTAAAACAAATGCTAAATTATTATTTAGATCATCAAAAAGAAATAATAATAAGGCGAACTCAATTTGATTTAAATAAAGCTGAAGATAGGGCTCATATTGTAGAAGGTTTAAAAATTGCATTAGACAATATAGATGAGATAATAAATATTATTAGATCTTCAAAAGAGGAATCTATAGCTAGAACACGACTTATGGATAGTTTTGAACTTTCAGAGAAACAAGCTCAAGCTATTCTAGATATGAGACTTAGAAGATTAACAGGATTAGAAAGAGAAAAATTAGAAGAAGAATATGAGTCTTTAATTAAAGAAATAAATAGATTAAAAGAAATACTATCTAGTGAAAAATTAATTTATAATATAATTAAGGAAGAATTATTGGAAATTAAAGAAAAATATGGAGATAGAAGAAGAACTAAAATAATGCCTTCGGCAGAGGATATAAATATAGAAGATATGATAGAAGAAGAAGATGTAATTATAACTTTAACTCATTTTGGGTATATAAAGCGAACACCTGAAGATACGTATAAAACTCAAAAAAGAGGTGGAAAGGGAATAACTGGCTTAACCACTAGGGAAGAAGATTTTGTAGAAGATTTATTTATTACATCTACTCATGATACTATATTATTCTTTACTAATAAAGGAAAAGTTTATTCTCTAAAGGCTTATGAAATACCAGAAGGCCGAAGACAAGCAAGGGGTACTGCCATAATAAATCTATTAAATCTAACTAAAGATGAAAGAGTATCTGCAGTTGTACCTATAGAAAAATATGATCCAAAATCTAATTTAGTATTTATTACAAAAGAAGGTACAATTAAAAAGACAAAACTAGATCAATTTAAAAACATTAGAAAAAATGGAATTATAGCCATTAATCTAAGAGAAGAAGACGAACTCATAGATGTAAGAAAAACTAATGGTAAAAGAGAAATAGTAATAGTAACTGCCAATGGAATGTCTATTAGATTTGATGAATCAGATGTTAGGGCTATGGGGCGAAATGCTACAGGTGTTAAGGCTATTTCATTAAAAAAAGATGACAGTGTAGTAGCTATAGATTTAGTAGAAGAAGGTAGTGATTTATTAGTAGTATCAGAATATGGATTTGGTAAAAGAACATCCTTAGATGAATATAAAATTCAAAAAAGAGGAGGAGTAGGTCTCAAGACTTATAATACAAAAAAGAAAACAGGTAAGCTTGTATCTGCAAGAGTAATAAATGAAAATGACGAGATTATTATGATTTCCATTTCAGGAATTATAATTAGATTGAAAGCCAAAGATATTTCTATTATGGGTAGAAGTACTCAAGGAGTTACTTTGATGAAAATGGGGAATGAAGAAGATAAAGTTATGGCAGTGGCCAAATATGTAGAAGAAGAATAATATAAAAATGCCCTTACATAAGGGCATTTTTTATAAATCTACATTAACTATATCCTAGTAGATTGCTTTACATTCTTAGAATTTTATTATAAAATTATTATTGAATAGGACCTTAATAAGGAGGGGAAGTAAATGTCTTTGAATGTAAATATAGAATTTAAAGAAAAAGATAATATCTGGTATGTGTTCCCAGAAGGTGAAATAGATATTTATACATCACCAAAATTTAAAAATGCATTAGCTGAAAATTTATCTAAAAAGCCAGCAGATATATTAATAGATGGCAAAAAACTAGATTATTTAGATAGTACTGGTCTGGGGGCATTAATTAGCACACTAAAGATCACTAAAGAAAATAATAATAAAATTTACCTAGAAAACATTAAACCTAATATTCGAAAATTATTTGATATAACTGATTTAGATAAGGTATTTATAATTAAGGAGTGAAAAAATGGAAAAAGATATTATTAAACTGACCATTCCAAGTCAAGCAAATTATATTTCTGTAGTAAGACTTACGACTTCCTCCATAGGAAATAATATAGGTTTTAATATAGATGATATAGAAGATTTAAAGGTATGTATATCAGAAGCCTGTATAAATGCTTTAGATAAATCTACAGAGATAAATATTGAATTTAGAATAGAAACAGATAAATTAACTATGAAAGTAGATAATGTTTCTCAATATAAACCAGATGATTTGGAAATAAATAAAGAAAGACAGCTGGGTATATTGATAATAGAATCTCTTATGGATGAAGTTCATTTCACAGAAAAAGGAGTTGAAATGATAAAATATATAGAGGATGGTCATAGATGAAAGCAGAAAAATATTATAAATACAATAATATAGAAAATTTAGATAAAATAGACAATAAAATTTTATTTAAACAGCTTAAGGAAACCAATGACCCACGAATAAGAGAATATTTAATAGAGAAACATTTATATATAGCAGAAATTTTATCAAAAAAGTATGTCAATAGAGGCATTGAATATGACGATATTTATCAAGTAGCATCACTTGGACTTATATATGCCGTAGACAGATATGATGTAGATAAAGGCTTTGAATTTTCTAGTTTTGCCACTCCAACTATAATTGGAGAAATAAAAAAACACTTCAGAGATAAGGGCTGGACTATTCGAGTACCTAGAAGAATTCAAGAATTATCAAAAAAAATAAATAATGCAAAAGTTACTTTAAGTCAAGACCTCCAACGTTCACCGACTGTAGAGGATATAGCTAATTATCTTAACTGTACTGAAGAAGAAGTTTTAGAGGCAATGGAGGCTAGTAAGGTATATACACCACAATCTCTAGATTTAACCTATGATTCTCAAAATGATGATAGTGATGTAAATTTAGCAGATCTTATTGGTGAAGAAGATATGTATTTTAGTAAAATAGAAAATAATGATTTTTTACTAAAGGGTATGGAAAAGCTAAATGATATGGAAAAGAAAATTCTAATTGATAGATTTTTTAATAAGAAAACTCAAATAGCTATTGCAGAAGATTTAGGTATATCTCAAATGACTGTATCTAGAGTAGAAAAGAGAGTTATAGAGAAGTTTAGAAAGGATTTAGAAAAAACTTTAGCATAATTTTTAAAAATAGTGTTGACATATATATAAAAATAGTGTAGTATATTATCTTGTCAGCAGCAAACAAGTTTCGACTTTAAAAAACAATTTTTTTAAAAAATAAAAAAGTTTTTTAAAAAACTGTTGACAAAGGTTTAAAAATTTGTTATAGTATAA
>CAZMBD010000042.1:0-18784 GCA_964564325.1 uncultured Clostridiaceae bacterium | reverse complement strand
GCTAATTTAGATAATGAGACTTTACTATATAGTCATAAAGGAAATGGAAAAGTTAAAACAGGGGGGTACAACGATAATATTGGAGACTTTTATTATGATTCAAACAGTAAAACTATAACCTTTATAGCTATGGATGATGATTGGAGTGTGTTTTCAATTAGAGAAGGGGAAAATAAACCAACCCTTATAGGTGAGACAAGAGAAGTGTTAGAGGATGGAGTTTCCTTAGATAAGACTAGATATATAAATAATAAGCAGAATGACATAGCAGCTATTAGTAAAAAAGGTTCCATATATATAGTCGAAAACGGAAAAGAAAAGCTTATAAAAAGATTCTACGGTATATATGATAGCAAGTTTACAGGATATGGACCTATCGGATTCTCCCCTGATGGAAAATATCTTATATATAGTTCTTCTGAACATATTACCCCTTTGGGCTTCATTGTAAACAATATGGCTACTGACTTTTCTGGGAATGTATATATAATGGATTTAGAGACTGGTAAAAGTTCCAGGTTTATAAAATCTTATAATATCCAATGGATTATAGATTAAAGTTAAAATTAACTTTAGAAATTTGAATAATAGTATATATAGTTTATATTTTATGTCGCAACAGTAGAAAAGTGTGACATAGGGATAATATTAAGATGGATGGTGGTTATATGGATGAATTACCACGAAGAAAGAATATTAGATTAAAAAATTATGATTATTCACAAGCAGGATATTATTTTATAACTATATGTAGCAAGGATAAGAAAAGTCTATTTTGGGAAGTAGGGGCGACCTGTGGTCGCCAGTTTGAAAGACCACCATTATCAAATATAGGAGAAATTATTGATTTAGAAATAAATAAAATTAATTCTATTTATGAAAATGTTGAAATCAACAAATATGTTATTATGCCCAATCATATACATATGATTATTATATTATATAATGGAAACGGACGGTCAAAGACCGTCCCTACAATATCTCGTATTATCCAGCAATTTAAAGGTTCTATTTCTAAACAGATTGGCTTTTCATTATGGCAAAAATCATTCTATGACCATATAATCAGAAATGAACAAGAATACCAAGAAATATGGAATTACATAGAAACAAATCCATTGAAATGGGAAGATGATAAATATTATATTTAACGACACATCTTTTATATATTGTACATCAGTAGGTTTATATGCAGCTAGATTATATGGATATAAAATAAATAAATTTGATATATAGATGGGGTGTGAATATGAGATGTCCAGTTTGTAATAATGAGATGGAACAAGGGTTTTTGTAAGGGATGAATAGAGTAGCCTGGGTAAAAAAACATCACAGGGTTTCTTTACATCCAAAACAAGGGGAGATTTTACTTGAGAATAACGTAATAAAAGATTATATTTTTTCATCTTGGATTTGTAAAGAGTGCAAAAAAATTGTGGTTGATTATTCGGATAAGGAAATTAAAGAAGGATAAATCAATGTTTATATAACCCACTTTCTATAGAGAGAGTTTTAAAGGTGGATTTATTTGAAGTAATAAAAATTATAGAATAATAAACTTTAGTGGTTCAGACGTAAAAATCTGGGCCGCTTTTTTTATTTCCCCCAGAAAGGAGGTTGCCTAGATGGTAAATGATGAAGTCAATAATAAGGCAATATTCACTGTTTCATAAGCATTATGATCAGTTCTTAAAAATGTGCCTATTGCTCTTTCATTTTCATCGGACATAATATTGGTTGAAATTCTTTTAAAATCATCCTTTTCTTTAACAAAAATAGTAGACTTATCTCCTAAATCTTCCAGGACAGTGTCAACAACTCCAAACCTTCCTTTTATGCTATTACCCTCACTGTCAAGTAGGGTCCCCTCTCCCTGGGTCAGGGTTCCATAAGAGTTGTTGATATATTTCATGGTTAAATTTATATTATTTTCAACATGCTTATTTAGCAACTGGTCTTTTATATTATTTATATTCTTCGTAGTATTAGAAAATCCTAATAAGCCTACAACCATACTAGCCAAAGGTGCTATCATTCCGCAGTACGCTATTAACTTTGTTCTAGTGATTTTCATAAACTACCTCCTCCATTTTGATCCCTAAAGTTGCTGACTTATATAATGAAAATATATCCATTGGCTTATTCATCTATACCTACAAATACCTTTTTGAATCCTAACCAGGCAAAACATGATATGGCGGCTATTGTACCTAGCCTGCCACCTATACCAGCATAGGCACTATCAGCGGCTATAAATAGTATTCCTGTCATTAAAGATATTACGGCCATCTCTAAAAGATTTAGTGCATTCTCAACAGAGATCATTCCTGCATAGGATGAACAAGCTGCGGCTGTAGCTAAAACACCACCCATTTCTGGGAAAAAGTGAGGTAGCATAAGACCCGACACTAAAGTTATAATAGCTGAGGCAATAACCGCCCCTCTTTTTAAAATATTAGACACTAGATAGGTAGCCATCCCTGCAAGCATTGATACTATCAGGATAATAATTTCTTCCATGGAATACCTCCTTAGCTAAAAAGTTTCATTATAGCCCTAGTTATTATTGTGGACAAGGCTGCCGCAGTTCCACCTTTTCCGCCGATACCTTCATAAATTTCTGCCGTTGTTAAAAAAACCAAGGCTACTATAAGGCTCCCCAGGCTAGCTGCTGCCATAGATGGTATTACCGCTAGGGAACTCATGCCAACAAAGGATGATGTGTAGACTATACCAGCCAAGTCATTTGGGAGAAATGTGGCATCCATAACACCCACCAAGCCATTGGCGATGATCGCCCCATAGCCCATTTTGTGGTTTATAAACCAGGTTAGATTAACCCCTATAAAGGAACATATTAAAACATATAAACTTCTTTTACTAATTTTCATCTTTATCGTCCCTTTCTATTAACTTCCTAAAATGGTCCACTAGACTTATGGCAAAGAAACATCCAAAGATTATCAAGATTTCTGTCTTATAAAAATTATCCTCATTAATGGCTGTTGAAATTATTAGTCCCCCTCCCGTGGCAATAAAGGCTATTAATCCTAACACCCTTCTTACATTTTTCTTATTAAACGGTCTTCTTTTCATCCTAACGCTACCAAAGACTTATATGCTTCAGCAACTCCCTCCCTCTAAAAGTTTCAAGGTTAATAGACTTACCCATATAGTATCATACTATATATGGATGGTGGTGCAGAAGAAATCAAAGGGAAATTACTCCGGTTCTGCAAATTGTTTTTTGGCTAATTTCATTAGTATCATAAAAAATATTACGGCTGATATTATAAATATAATCCCAAATAATAGGTAAATGTAAATTATATTGATTTGGTCCAATAGCTTTATAGCCGTGATCCCCAGTAATCCCATATATGAGAACCCCAGCCCCATGGATATAAGAACATTAAGATTCTGATTCATGGCTTTTTGTTGATTATCCCATATTAAGAGGGGCCTAACTATATCTATTATCATACCAATCTGTGTTGCAGGAATGCTGACCAGCATGCCTAGTAAAACTATTATCACAATACTTTTTATATCTATTCTTACTAGGAAGATTAAGCTGCCCACTACAGATATTGTTCCTAGTACTTGGATAAATAAAGAAGGAAGAATCCTACCTACTATTTGATCCTCTGCCTTTATAGGTAATGCCCTTTGAATCCAGAGATTTTTTCCCTCCCTAGAAAATGTTGTGCTTCCAACAGAATTTAAAACCCCCATAATTGCAATTGTAAATATTCCCCCCACTACTATATAGTAGGGATATTCTTCTACCATGTTCCTTAAGGGCTCCAGGGATTGATTGTTGCTTAATGTGGATATAACAATAATAATAGGTATGATAATTACCCCACCTATGGTATTTAGCAAATAGACCGGTGTTTTACATATCATTATCAGCTCTTTTTTGGCTATTGCCATATAGGGCTTTCTTCTCCTTGCACTTTCCTTAACACTTATATCCTTCTTACCCCTTCCCCTAGATGTTGATACTTCCATATTTCCAATTAAGCCGTCAAAGAAAAGTCTTTCTGATAAAAATATCATAATCACATATCCCACTATTGATACTACAACAAGTAGTAAATTAAGTAAAACTCAAGTATTTATTGATAGCAACCTATTTCGTTTTGATATTCTATAGATAACAAAGGGGGTTCTTGAAGATGAAAATTACTTTATTAATCGTTATCCCTATAATTATAATTTTATTTTTCACTTTAATAATTCTTATTATTCGTGCTCTTTTAAAGTACCCAAAATCAAAAGATGTAAGAAAAGAAAAATCCGAACTAAGGGTAACACTTGGAGAAAGTAGACAAGCAGTATCTAAGTGGGAAAATGGGGGTTCTGATCCGAGGACATCTAATTTATTTGCAATTGCAAACTTATACTAGATATCTGTTGGGAGTTTACTTAAAGATATTAAATCAGTTAGAAAAGTATAGAAACCAGGTTCTTCTTAAATGTACAATTGTAAAGCCTAACTTTATTATAATAAAGTTAGGCTTTACAAGTTGTAAGGAATATGATATAATATTTTCAGAATATTAACTCTAGTACGAACATTGGGTTTAACGTGAGTATTCTAAAAATACCTTTAATATGAAAGGGGGAAAAAACATGAGTAAAGATTTTGGTAGTTTGGCAGGTCCACCAGAATATGGAAAAACGAGTATTCCTGTGGAAAATGATATGCATGACGAGGAAGGTATAGGTATTGCATTTAACAAGGATTTTGAAGTTGGGACTGACGATAAGAAGAGCTGTAGCTTTATTAATTTCTGCAGTGGATGTCTTGGTTGCATAGGATGTAAAGCATGTGGTGGATGTGGTGGTGGTGGTGGATCTTCTCAGGAAATAACTGAAGAAGAAATTATACTATAATAGACGCCATTGTGAAAGTCACCAACTATTCATAGTTTTTACTCTATAAATAGTTGGTGACTTTAATTTCATAAAAATAGTATATCAAATAAGACAATTTACCCTATATAATGCACAGGCTATCCTTATATATGAATATAAAAATAATTATAAGAAAGGAAATGAATATGGAGAAAAATAAAATATATAAAGTTCCACCATTTATTATATCCTCATATGATGATTTTAGTGTGGTTCAGAATAGTAAATCTACAGTTTTGATAAAAGATAGTACAATTGCACAATACTTCAAAAATGTAGAAGAGTCAAAAAAGGACATTTTTAAATTCAATGAATTACTAGAAATTTTTGAAGGAAAAGTTGGAATTGTTATTGATTTTTGTTTAAAAAATAATCTAATCGAATATTATGAGGAAGTAGATTTAGAATATAATGATTTATTTATTCTAAGTAATGATAGTAGTTTTATAGATAGTTGTATATTTAATTTAGATCAGATTGTTAACAGTAAATTCCTTAACTATGATAAATATGGGGTTATGGAAATGCCAGAGATACCTGAAAAGTCATTAGTAACAATATTTCTAAATCCGTTTACATATAATGATTTTTTAGAAATTAGTAATAAACTATCTAAGGATGACATTACTTTTAGAATTGCCTTTTATTATGAACATAGAATTTATATTACTAATTATTATAAAAAAACTTGGTATAATCCTTGTCCTATTTGTTTTTTTTCTAACCTGAGGTCAGCCCTTAGTTCATATTCTAATGTTTCAGGCAGTTTATCCTTTCAAAACTTATTAGAGTTAATATATGAAAAGGATCCAGGCTTTAAGTTACAAGTTAATTTAAATAATGGTAATATTTTAAACCTCATATATTTAATTTCAACTACGATAGATATTGATGATAATTATAAAGTAAATAATACTTATGTGTTCGATTATATTAATAATATATTTGGATCAGATAGAGCTTTTTATTGGGATTTGTGTGATTGCTATGAAAAATAATTATGACAATATCAATTTATATGAAATCACAATGGGTGTGAAGAAATATTATCAATCTATAATGATTCATCCTGAGTTTATAAGTTCAAGAGAGAATTTAAGTCAAAGTGTTTTTTTAAATAAGAAATCATTTACAATGCCGGATTGTAGATTAAAAGAATACAAGTGGAAAGATATTGTGTTAGAAAACTTCTTATATCTAGTTAAAGATTTTGTAAAGAAAAATCAACCATTTTTAATGGTACCCATTTTTGCAATAACTAATAAAGATTTAGGATTAGATGTAGGTTTATATTGTATGGATATTGAAAATGAAATATTATTTCAGTATAAGAATAAAATTGAAAGTAATATCAAAATTCTTATAAATAAATATAAATTAGATATAATTAGCTTTGTTTTTGTTGATATGGAATATGCTTCAGAAATATATGCAGAGGTTGGGTTAATAGAAGCCATTTTACAAGTGGGAAAATTTATTCAATTTATAGATGACTATACTGAATATAAAATTATTACTGAATCATTATTACCACAAGCATTAATAACTAAAGAATTAGATGTGAATATAACAGAACTTTGTTTAGTTACTTCTGCTTTAATTGGTATATAATTATAGAAAGGATGAGCACATGTTATTTAGTTATAATAATATAAGTTATTATGTGCACAGATCTAAATTTTTAAATAATCCGAGAATAGCAATAGGCAATTTTGGAACCTATACTTACAAGGGTAGAAGGACTCAAAATATTTCTAGTTCAATTGGATTTGATAAACACTTAACGCTTAGAAAGCTATATGGGGAGTATTTAGAACGATTTAGGATAGGTATAAACGCTTCAGGTGGAACAGTTAAAACTTTAAATATAATAGATGGTACAATTAAAACAAGAAAACGTAAAGATCTATCATATGGCTTTAATTCAACTTTTGGAAATGTTGATACTACAGGTAGTGCTTCTGGCACAAAATCTTCAAGAATTATTGAAAAAGCACTTTCTGAACTTATAGAAAAAAATGAAATGTTTTTAATGTGGTACTCTAAATCTGGTTATATATTAAAACTTGATGAATCAATAATTGATATTTTAAATAGTTATGGTTTGAGCCAAAAAGAAACCGTTATATTTTTGTCAAACCAATTATCAAATGTTTTTACTATAGCGGTGCTTATCTTTAAAAAAAATAAGATTATGTCTGTAGGGATATCACTAAATAAAGATGAGAAGCAGGGACTAATTTTAGCTATAGAAGAAGCAATCTTGTTAAGAGAACAGAATTTGGATGAAAATGTAAATGTATATAATAAAATGTTAAGTGAAAAGGAGTATATAGATGTTTACTCTATGGTAAATTATTTCAAAACAAAGTTTAAGTATATTTTTTTAGAAGATTTATATAAACATAATAAAATTGAAGTTGCTCCATTTATAAAAAATATTGAAGTATGTGTATTAAATGTTTCACCAAAACAAGATAATATGACTATTAGATGTGTATCTAAGGACTTATTTAATTGTATTCCTTCCAAAGATAGTATTTTAAAATCTAATAACAATATAAAAACATTGTTTCAAATTACTGACAAAGAAGTTAACAAAATGTTGCCAAATATATTTATTTAATGAAAGAGGTAGAAAAAAATGTTCTTTTTAAAAGATGTAGAATTAAATAAAAACAGGCGTCCCTTTTTAACTGATACTTCTATTATAGATGTTAGAGTTAATCATTCCGATATTCTTATTGGAAATTCTGCATCAATGGATTCTCAAAGAGATTGTCTCTTGGCTGCCATTGGAGAACTTTTTGAAAGGGGAATGTTATCATATTCAAGAATTGATGAAATTAATTCAAAAAAAGAGGTGTATGCTTATTCTCTTGTTGACGAGTGTATAAAAAAGGAAGATATGTATCTATTTTATACACATAAATGTCATAATGATTTTGACTCCAGTGGTTTAGCTACTCATGTTATATCAGAACTAAGTATTAAAAATTCGTTTGAAGAATATGTTGAAAGACAAAGCTATATATATAGTTATCTTAGCAAGACTCCTGGTATGAAAATTATAATGAATAAATATCCAAAATTTTACAAGTTCGTATCTATATTTAAAAACTGTAAATATGAGTTTTATAATATATCTTTAACAAAACAAATGTACGTCATCATTGGGTTAGCTTTAAAAGATGATGAATTATATATAGGGATTAATTGCTCTTCGAATCTTGATAATGCAATTGAAGGTTGCATTCAAGAAATGATTCAATGTAAGTGGGGTTATGATTTAAAAAAATCTCAAAATTATAATAAACCAACTACATTTAAGATAAATGATTATGGCGAAATATATTTTAATTTGTCTGGTGAAAGGTTATGGAAAGCATATTCTTATTTAAGAAATAATAAGGAGTATAACTATTTAGAACTAAAAGATCATAATTTTGATATTAGGGAAATTTCAAAAGAATTGAATACTAAGTATGAAATGAAGCCACTATTAGGCTTCTTAGCAAATCGAAATATTGGTCGAGAAAAATATGTTATTACGAGAATTATTGATAAACAATGGTTTAATTCTATCGAAGTCAGTAAATATAGTGAGGAAAAATTAAGAGGGATAGAACAAATAACAGGTAAAAAATTAGATAGAAAGTGCAATTTTTTACCATTTCCGTAAAAACAAGGTTTTGGTATGGAGTTAATAAAATAAAAATTGTTTTGGTAATTGATTAAAAAGGAAGGAACGATAAATCATATGAATTATTTTTTATCAACTGATATTAAAAAAAAATTTATAAAGTTATCTGACGATTTTTTAGTGACAGATGTTTCGAATTATGAAATTATTTTAAAAAGTTCATTTAGCATATATAGACTTAAAGGACCAAATTCAGTAAAATATTTTTCACCTATAATTTATAGCTTGTCCAGTTATAATTCGATTGAATCTTTATATAGAAAAATAGAAAAAAATGCTATAAAGGATGGAATAGAAACAAAATTAGAAGATTTTATAAAAGTAATAGAAAAACTTTATGAAAAAAATATAATTGTTTTTTATGACAAAACATTAAATAAAGAATTAAAACAAAAATCTATTGTTATTTTAAATTTTGGACGAGTTGAGAATATAGTTTCAATAAAGGAGTTATTTAAAAAGTCGTACGGTAACAAATGTTCCATTTTTCAGTTTGTACAAGATTGTGACTCAGAGACTGAGGAGGTTACGAATGTTTTTTTTAATAAATCTATAACTTTTAATCTTAAACAAATTTTCAATAAAAGGAAATTTGATTTAGTAATTGTAACATTTTCTTCATATAATAATGGAAGATTGCTTAAAAATATAAATAACTTTCTAATAAAGAAAAGAATTCCATGGGTCCCTTATATTTTTAATAATGATAAAATAACAGTTGGTCCTATTTTTGATGGTTTTTCTGATAAAGAAAGTTTATATATAATAAATGAAATTTGCAATGATACATTAGTTTATCATGATGTTGTTGAAAACTCAATATCCTTGGACGCCTTCTATTTTATGGCATGTAGTATGCTGGTTAATGAATGTTATTTGATATTAAATCAAAAGGATGCAATGATTAAAAGTAAGATAATTGAATTTAAAAAAGATAGCAAAATGTTTTATTACAAAGACTTAATAAAGTGTTTTTCTGGAAAAGAAAGTATCTATACTAAAAGTATAATAAATAATTATAAGTCAATAGAAGGAACTTCATTACATGATTTGTATCATCTAAATAGTGAACTTGATAATTTTTCGGATAATTTCTCAGACCAAATTTATAATGCAATGAATAAACCCAATTTTATAAATCAAATTAATAAAAAAAAATACTTAAATGAATATAGAGAACAAATAAGATTAATTAAAATTAATAGTGATGAATTACCAAAAAAAACAGTTTTCGATACTTTATTATATAGAAGAAGTATCCGTAATTTTTCAAACTCAAAAATATCCTTTTTCCAATTATCCGCATTACTCCAATATAGCTTACTAAATAATGATAAACTAAATTATTCTATAGACAATAAACTTATAAGAAACAAATCATCTATGTTGTTTCCATACCCATTGGCAGGGGGTATTAGATGTTTAAATGTATATATTGTTATAAAAAATGTTGAAAGTATTCCTTTTGCTTTATATAAGTACAATGATGAAGATCATACATTAATCTATATAAAGGATTTAAATAATACCTCTATAAGTGAATTCACCTTATGTGAAAGCTTAAGTGAAGATTGTTCATTTATAGTTTATGTAACTGGTGATTTGGAAAAATTAGAATATAAATATGGTGATAGAGCATATCGTTTTATGAATTTATCAGCAGGACATTTAGCTCAGAATATTTATTTAGCTGGTACTTCCCTGGGTTTAGGTGTTGTTGCATCTGGTGGATTTAAAGATGTAAATATCATAAATTATATTAACGATGAGGAATGCAAATATATACTATACGAAATATTTGTAGGAAATATTAATATTAATGTTAAGGATCCCAGATTATAATTAAAGTATATATAAATCAAATAATATGTAGTAATAAATATGAGGTTTTTCAATACAAATGTAATTATTCTTTTATTGATGACTTCATATTCTCCGAAAAATTCTATATTTATACGAGTTATGGTGTTTCATAAATACATAAGATATAATAAAAAAGAAAGGAGAGTATGATTTTATAAGATAATCATACAGTATAAAAAAATGGTATATAAATTCTCAAAATATAATTTAATTTATGAAAATAAGAAGTATTCTCTAATATATAATCCTATTAAGGGTGGAATTTTAAGGTTCCCTCCCAACTTTTCAGAAGAAGATATTAAGAATTTAGATAATAAGCTTTTGACTTTACTAAAAGAATACGGAATAATTGTTGATTCAGAAAAAAATGAAGGGTTGGAGTTTTTCTCTTATTCAAATAAGAATAGAATAAATTCAGATACATTATTTCTTACAATAGCACCGACTTTATTGTGTAACTTTAATTGTTATTATTGTTTCCAAAATATTAATGAAAGATCAGAAACTAATGAACAATTTGATGGTGATTTAATAAATTTTATTAAAAATGCTGAAACTGAATATAAAAAGATAGATATTACTTGGTATGGAGGAGAGCCACTTCTAGAATTTGATAAAATAGAAAAAATAACATTTGAAATACTTAAAATATTGGGAGATGAAAAAAGACTGAGTGCTTCTATTGTTACAAATGGTTATTACTTGGATAATGATAAAGTAGAAAGATTTGTGGCTCTTAATATAACTCGAGCGCAAGTAACTCTTGATGGAAACAGAGAGAAACATAACTTAATACGCCATCCATTAAATAGTAATTCAGGTTCTTTTGATAAAATTGTAAAAAATATTTCTGATGCATCAAAATCAATAGATATAGATTTGAGGGTAAATATAAATGATTATGATTTGGAAGATTTTAAACTTTTGATTGATGAAATTAAAGAATTTAATTTAAGTAACCGGGTCAATATATATGTTTCGCGATTAGATAATATAAATGGGACTTGTAGTAATTCTAAAATTGGGAATGATTACAAAACCTTGTATCGAAGAGCATCCGAGATAATCATAGAGAATGGATTTAGGAGTGGGTATTTTCCAATTTCTAAGTCTAGTATATGCCAAGCAGTATGTAACCATACGATGGTAATTGGACCTGATGGAAAACTATATAAATGTATAAATGACATTGGAAAAAGCAATATGATTGTGGGAGACCTTCATAATGGTGTAAATGATACATCGACTATTTTATATAAATATTTGAATTATTCGATACCCAATATATGCATGGATTGCAAAATGTTACCTACTTGTGTTGGAGGATGTCCAAGTAAAAACCTATTTGGAGAAAATGAAAACTTTAAATGTGCAGAAGATAGCCTTACTGAACAAGAAAATTTTAACATAATTATTGGGAAACTAGTGGAAGGTCATAAAAATGAAAGTACTTAAATATATATGGAAATATCAAAAAAAATATAAATATCAACTACTGTTTATGTTTGTTGGCGTAATGATAACAAGTGTTTGGAATTTATATTTTTCTTTGATAATGGGAAAATTCATTGATAATTTAATTATTGGTACTGAATTTATTAATATCATTAAATATACCTTATTTATTACTATTTGCTCTATAGTTGTATTAATAATAAATTATATATATAAATATAAGATAGGAATCATATATACAAAGTTAAATCAGGACATAATTGAAGATGTTATTGGGCATATTTTAAAAGCTCCTTATCTTAGAACTTATAAGTTTAATGCCTCTTATTTAAATCAAAGATTAAATAAAGATTCAGGAATATTAGTTAATTTTGGAATTTCAGTTTTTATGGAAACTATTATACAAGTTATAAGTCTGTTATTTATGATTATAGTTTGTTTAAATATTAACTTTAAAATGACAATATTAGTTTTATCTATAGTTCCAATTTATTTATATATATATAATAAAACAAAAGAACAATTATTTGAATCCCAGCTAAAATTAAATGAAAATATAAATAATTATAGTGCTCTAAAACATGATATTTTAAATAATATTAAACCTATTAAGGAAGATTCTATTTTTGACAATTCTATGAAGAGTATAGATGTTAATTTTAATCAATTACTAATTTTTCTAAAAGAAAGATTGATTAAATCAATAAATTATACTGAAATTAGTTCTCTTGTTTTGTTATTTATAAATATTATTATTTTTTTAATAGGTGGAGCGAGTATTGTAAAAAAGAATATGACAATCGGTGAGTTTACTATTATTAATACTTATTTTAATGTAATTTTTTCAATATTTAAATATTTTCTTGGATTTGGCGATTCCTATCAAACTGCAAAAGTTGCTCTTATGCGTAATACAGAACTTATTGAAATACCTAAAGAGATAAATGGTTCTGAAATAGTAAATGAATTAGAAAATATAACATTAGAAAATATAACTTTTTCTTATGAAAATGATAAAAAATTAATTTATAATTTAAATTATAAATTTGAAAAAGGATATATTTATCTAATTGAAGGATGTAATGGAACTGGCAAGAGTACGTTAATGTCATTATTAATGGGTCTTTACCCTGGATATTATGAAGGGAATATTTTATTTAATGACATAAACATATTAAATATTGATATGTTTGATTTTAGAAAAAGTATAATTGGATTTTGTCCTCAAGAAGTTTCTTATGTTAATCAATTAAGAAATATAAATAAAAATGTCATTAAAGATTATGAATTCAATTCACTTATAGATGCTTTTAATATATCAGATAAAGTTAATTTTAAAAACATTAAAGAACTGTCTGGAGGAGAGAAGAAAAAACTAAGATTATTAAAAATTTTAACTAAGTCTCCTCAACTAATACTCTTAGATGAGCCTGAAGTAGCTCTTGATAGTAATTCTAAAGAAACTTTATTAGAATGGTTAAAAAAATATAAATCTAACTCAATAGTAATAATTATTTCCCATAATCCTGAAATAATTAATTTTGTAGATCATATTATTAGCTTATCTTAAAGGTTAAATAGATTCTCCTCTAAAATCTAAATACATTATATAAGGAGAGTATGATTTTTTAACATTAGTCATACGGAAAATGATATTATGAAATTGATAATTATAATAATTCTAGCATTTTTTCTCTATACAATTTTAGAATGGCTTCTATATAAAAAAGATTGGCTAAGTGAGAATAGACAACTTTGGTCTAGCCCTTGGACTTTCATTTGGGGTTCTATATTACTAATATTACTAATTTTTGTAATACCTGGTGAATATAAACCTTGGGGAGATATTTTATATATAAAAGAAGCTTTCAAGCATATAATTCCATGGATACTGGGATTGTTGGTATATTACTCTTTAAACAGTGAGAATCTATTCAAGAGTGCTGCATCATTGAGTTGGGATAGTAAAGAGTTTTATTATTTTTGCTTTTTAAATCCTATTATTGAGGAAATACTATTTAGAGGTATTATATTAATGAATTTACTTAACAAATTTCCAATAATAAAATATGAAGAACTTTTCGTAATTATAAGTTCGTTATTATTTGCTTTATTTCATATCAATTATGAATATAATTTTAAATTAAGCAAAGATTATATTTTTGGAATTTTTACGATTTTCATTCTAGGCAATGCAATAGGATTTTTAGTTTTACTAACTCGTTCACTTTGGATGAGTATATTAATGCATATTCTCATAAATTTTACAGGATCCGTATATTTTAATGTTTTAAAGTTAAAATCTGGTAGTAAGAATTAATATAAAAATAACTGTTCTTCTCAGTTTGTCTTAAAGTAGGAGATAGGAGAAACCAAAAACATTTTTATAATTCCCCAAAGATAAACTAGCCCACATACTTGGAGGAAATATCAATCCCAACTTTTTAATTAGAAGATTTGAATCCATGGCTAATCTCAGGAAAAAATCCTCCCCAGCCATTAGGGATTTTTGCATTATGCCTTGTACTTTTATTTGAAAATACATTAAAAACAATATAAATAAAGTAGCCCCTATAACCCTTATAGTATCCTTCCTACCCTTAATATTTGTGTGTTTCATAAATACCATAACAAGTATTGATGCAAGTATCAGGGGGAGTATAGGAATAAACAAAATCAAGATAATTGAATATAGCCAATATAATACACCTTCATTTCCTCTGGTCCCATAGATTAAAATAAAGGGTAGTATAATCGGTAAGGATGTCAAATACTCGCTCACCATAAGGCTGACAAACTTTGAGCCTAGGATATGGGGTGATTTAATGGGCAAGGGTACCAGGATATTTAAATCGTTGGCAAAATAGTATTTACTCATTACATATAGGATACCCAATAAAAACACTAATAGTTGGGAAGCGAATATACCCATATGGAGAAAATAGGATCTCTGCCCCAATTGTTCATAAGCATCATAAATATGTTCCAGGGCTTCTAACATGAAAAGGTAGCTGGGAATCAGTAGTAAAATTGCCAAGGCAAATACTGTAATTGTCCACAGCCTTAACTTCTCCACCATCATAAGCTTTTGATACATTTTCAATTCTTAACATTTTACACCTCCTCGTATAATATGTTTAGAGCATCAATTTAGGTGTTCTAAACATATTTTTATTTTTAGCAAATTGTAATAATAAGTGAATCTTATCAAAATGAGATTTTTAATCTCAGGCGCGTATTTGAATCTTCGGTCGGCTACGCCTCCCTACAATTCAAATACGCGCGCTGACCTCACAAATTCACCATAATATACAATTTGCACTTTAAAAGCAATTTTTAATTGAGATATCCTAATGCTATAATTGAATAAAGAATGGTTAGCGAAGGATAATTTTGCTCCTCCTTGCAAAACTATATAGTTTTTGCCTTAAAAGCATGCTTCCTGACTTAGCTATCATACCTTCCAACTCAGATGCTGCATCTCTTTGACTAGACCAACAGCAAGGTAATTTTCAAAGATGAATGCTAATAGTGCGAGGTTGAAGTTAGTAGCTAGGATTAGGATATCTCTTTTTCTAATTGTTCTCCTATTATCTATGAAAGGTGGTGATAACATGAAGAACAATATTTTATCAACTTTGTTTGTTGGTATTGATGTTAGTTCTAAGACTAATGTCTTATGTGCTCTCGATTTTCAAGGTAATAAACTTCTCAACCTAAAGGCTTCGAATAACAATCCTGGTGCCGAATCTATGTTAAAAAGCATCTTGGAATGTTTAAATTCTAATAACCTTAAATATGCTGTTATTGCCTTAGAATCTACTTCTATATATAGTGTTCATGTGGCTAATTTCTTATCTTCACATGAGGATTTATCCTTGTTTGAACCTAAAGTCTTTTGTCTTAATCCAAAGACTATTGTTAACTATAGAAAGTCTTTTGTGGACCTGGATAAAACAGATCCACTGGATGCATATGTTATTGCTGACTTTGCCAGATGCGGAAGAATTACTTCTTCTCCTTGGCGTGGTTC
Source organism: uncultured Clostridiaceae bacterium (assembly GCA_964564325.1). Taxonomy (GTDB): domain Bacteria; phylum Bacillota; class Clostridia; order Tissierellales; family Tepidimicrobiaceae; genus JAAZMA01. The sequence goes on along the minus strand of CAZMBD010000042.1, from coordinate 2,807 downwards.
TCAGTTTCTTGCTCTACAAAGGTTAACCAGGCATAGACTTCATTTAGTTGAATGCATTACTCGTGAAAAAACTTATATGATTTCTAACATATATCTAAAATTTAGTCAATTAGCAGTTCTAGATAAGGAAGATAAACCATTTTCTGATAAATATGGTGCCACCTCTGCTGCTGTTTTAACAGAGTTTTTATCCTTAGATGATATTACCTATTCTTCGATTGAAGATTTAGTTGCTTTCATCAAAGAAAAAGGTAAGAATCGATTTAGTAACCCTGATGAAACAGCTAAATTACTACAAAAAGCTGCTAGGGATTCTTATCGATTAGATAAAGTATTATATGAACCTTTAAATGTTTCAATTGCTTCTTCTTTTAACCTTATTAAAGCCTTTGAAAGTGAGGTTAAAACTATTGATAAAGCTATTGAAAAGAATATTAAAGGCATTAATACTACTGAATATCAATCTCTAAAGTCTATTCCTGGTATTGGTCCTGTATTAGCTAGTGGTATCTTAGCAGAGATTGGTTCTATTAGTGTATTTGATTCTCATAATGCTTTAGCTAAATATGCAGGTCTAACCTGGAGGGTTAACCAATCAGGAGATTACACCTCTGACAATACGAGCATGACTAAAACTGGCAATAAATATCTTAGATATTATTTAATTGAAGCTGCTAATAGTGTTAAAAACAATGTGCCTGAATACAACGAATATTTCCTTAAAAAGTTCGGTGAAGTGACTATTCACCAGCATAAACGAGCACTCGCACTTACATCTCGTAAATTAGTACGCCTGATTTTTGGATTGCTGACCAAGAATCAAATCTACTCCAGCGATAAAGTTGGAGAGATTAAATAAAATATTTTTATTCCAATAGCCTATTTTTTGGTAAATAACCATAGGTTTTATTAAGGTTACTCTTTTTTAATCATTTCTTTTGTTTTCTTTAAAAACTTTCTCTTGACATACTACCAGATTGCTATTTTGCTAAAAACAAGGCTAGAACGGTTATAATTAAAGTATAATCATATGCTCAGTCATTCTTCCACCTCCATTAATTTTCCCCTTCTAATTCCCGGTAGATATCTGAAATAGTTTTAAGGAAATCCCTCCCTGGATATTCCCCTATTCTTTCCATCTGTAATTAAATATTGCAGTTCCTCCCCTAAAATTTCTAGGTAGTCTTCCTTGGACTGGGGCAATACATTCTTTACCCTGGTGCCCTGCCTTCTATTTATAGTTAGATATCCTTCTTCTTTTAATATATTATATGCCTTGTTTACAGTATGAAGATTGATCCCCAGGTCCCCCCTAACCGCCTAACTGATGGTAGCTCTTCCCCTGGAGCAAATTCTCCCTTAGCTATTCCTATTATTAATTGCCTTCTTAATTGTTCATAAATGGGTATTTCAGAATCTAATTTTATCCTAATAATCATATGCTTCACCCTTTCAACCTGTTATATGTACAATATAACAGGTGCACTGTTCTGTCAACAAGATAATACTGAACCTTCTGAATTAATTTTAATATAAATCCTATTGTGGTAGGAAATAATATATATTTAAGAAGGGTATAAAATATGTTATAATGTAAACTGTTAATATTTTCGACTTTATTTCCCATAACTAGATCTGAATTATTTACCTGACAAAAAAGGAGTGTTGTTCGTATGAAGGAACTGCTAGAATTGTTTATGATATTTTTCCGAATAGGCGGTTTTACTTTTGGTGGTGGCTATGCTATGCTGCCCATCATCCAAGAGGAGATAGTTACCCAAAGGCAATGGTGAAAAAAATTATGGAAGATGCTGCTGAAAAGAGTCAACCACTTGCAGACTACCTTAGTGAAAAACGAAAGACTAATCCAAGAAAGCTTAAGGATATGGTAAAGAAGGGTCAACTTGAAAATAATGATTTACAGAAAGGTGAGGTCAAGGAATTAAAAAAGCAGCTGAATTGACACGGAGGTAAGTTTTCTGTTATGAAGAATAAGGAATTAATAGAACATCAACTATAGAATTTTCAAAAAGTTGTAATGATGTGGCAATAATTAGAACTGCAAAAGATTAGTGTTTTAAAATTTTATTTCCATTGCATATTGTAATACAATGTGGTACAACATATTTGAAGAAAGAAGAGGTTTTATGAGTACAATTACTGTTAGATTGAATAGTGAAGAAGAGCGCATTTATAAAGAGTATGCTGAATTTAAAAATATTCTTCTATCAACCTTGATGAAGGAAGCTTTAGAAGAAAAAATTGAAGATGAGATTGATTTAAAGGCTATTTTGGCTTATGAGGAAAGACTTGAGAATGATGAATTAGAATATATTTCTTTTGATGAAGTAAAGAAAAGGTTAGAAATTTAATATAAAATCTTATTTGAAAAAAATGCAGATAGACAACTTAAAAAAATAGATATCACCCAACAAAGAATTATAGTTAACTGGATAGCTAAAAATTTAGAAAACACTAATGACCCAGGAATCTCCGGTAAATCTTTAAAAGGTAATTTAAAGGATTATTGGAGATACAGGATAGGTAATTATAGAATAATTGCAGAAATAAATGATGATGAAGTTAAGATACTAATAATCGAAGTAGGTCATAGAAAAGATATTTATAAAAAGCCCTAAATTTCAAGGGCTTTTTCTTTTTCAAAAATATCTGTTATTATAAATATGAGTAGATGAGTTCTTTTAACTATTCATCCAAAATAGCATATATAAAATTTTTAGTTGCTGCTACAGGTACAGGTAAGACCTATGTTTTTATAAAGACTATGCTTGAATTGAACAAAAGAT
>CAZMBD010000041.1:0-18922 GCA_964564325.1 uncultured Clostridiaceae bacterium | reverse complement strand
GGGATTAAGTAGAGGAGATTTTTATCTCCTATAATTATTACTTAGTCCCTTTTTTGATTTGAGACAGTGGGGACGGTTCTCTTTGTCGCATACTTGAGACAGCAGGGACAGTCCTCTCATAGATTTATTCAATGGGTGTGTATCAAACAAAAGGGACTGTCCCCAACGTTTGATTAAAACAAAAGGGACTGTCCCTAACGTTTGATTATTTTAATGGGTGTGCAGAGCCTAACGTTTGACTATTGTCAATTATCGAAGCTTGTGTTATATTAGATTATGGAAATAACTAAAGTTAGGGGATAAAGATGGTAGAGGAAATTATAAAAATAGAAAATGCCACATATGAATATAAATCTTTTGGAAGCGAAGAAATCTTTTCTGCTGTAAAGGATGTAAATATAGTGATAAATAAGGGAGAGCATCTGGTAATACTTGGACACAATGGTTCTGGGAAATCTACTTTGGCAAAAATGATGAATGGATTATTGTTGCCAACTAGAGGAGATGTTTATGTCAATGGAATGAATACCAAGGATGAAGAGATGACTTGGAATATAAGAGAGACTGCTGGTATGGTATTTCAAAATCCAGACAATCAAATAGTAGCTACCATAGTAGAAGAAGATGTGGCCTTTGGGCCAGAAAACCAAGGTGTTCCACCATTGGAAATTAGAAGAAGAGTAGATGAAGCATTAAAAATAGTCGAAATGACAGAATACAAAGGTCATGCTCCTCATTTACTTTCAGGAGGACAAAAACAAAGAATTGCTATAGCAGGGATTCTTGCTATGAAACCAGAATGTATAATACTTGATGAGCCTACGGCTATGTTAGATCCTATTGGGCGACGAGAAATAATAAAAACTATAAAAAAGTTAAATAAAGAAGAAAACAAAACCATAGTTCATATAACTCATTATATGGATGAGGCAGTAGAAGCAGATAGAATTCTTGTAATGGAAAAAGGGCAAATTGTAATGGAAGGTACACCGAGGGAGATATTTTCCCAAGTAGAAAAGGTAAAAAGATTAGGTTTAGATGTACCTCAAGTAACAGAATTAGCATATGAATTAAACAAAGAAGGTTTTAATATATCTACAAATATATTAACAGTAGAGGAATTGGTGGATGCATTATGATAATGAAATTAGAAAATTTAAATTATATATATAATCCCAATACTCCTTTTGAAAAGAAAGCCTTGGATAATATCAATTTGGATGTAAATAAGGGAGATTTCATAGGATTAATAGGACATACTGGTTCGGGAAAATCCACTTTAGTACAGCATTTAAATGGATTAATTAAACCTACATCTGGAAAGATAATAGTAGATGGAGTTGATATTACCTCTAAAGATGCAAATCTAAAGGAACTTAGGCAAAAAGTAGGTCTGGTATTTCAATATCCAGAACATCAATTATTTGAAGAAACTATATATAAAGATATAGCCTTTGGGCCTAAAAATTTAAAATTAGAAGAAGATGAAATCCATGAAAGAGTTAAAAAGTCTATGGAATTAGTAGGCTTAGATTTTGAAAAGCTAAAGGATAGATCCCCCTTTGAATTAAGTGGTGGACAAAAAAGGAGAGTAGCCATAGCAGGAGTTCTTGCTATGAAACCAGAGGTATTGGTTTTAGATGAGCCTACAGCAGGATTAGATCCTAGAGGTCGAGATGAAATACTAGGGAAAATACAGGAGCTATATGAAAATGAAGGAATAACCATAATCTTAGTTTCCCATAGTATGGAAGATATTGCAAGGCTTGTAAATAGAATTATTGTAATGCATAATGGACGAATAGCAATGGATGGTAGTAGCAAAGAAGTATTTAGGCAAGTTGAGGAATTAGAAGAAATAGGACTAGGCATTCCTCAAATTACTAGTTTTATGAGAAGCTATAAACTTAAAGGTCATAATATTAAAGATGATATATTAACTGTGGAGGAAGCCAAAATAGAATTAATAAAATATTTAAGGAGTAGAGGAAATGCTTAAAGACATCACTATAGGGCAATATTTTCCTGGGGATACATTTGTGCATAGACTAGACCCTAGGGTTAAAATACTAATATCTATTATGTTTATAATATCTCTGTTTTTTATAAAGGATTTCTATGCCTATATTTTTATTTTTGGATTTATACTTTTTTCTATTATACTTTCTAAAATACCTATAAAATTTGTATTAAAAGGCTTGAAACCTTTAATGCTTATAATAATAATTACTTTTACCATAAATGTGTTTTTAACTAAAGGAGAAGTGATTTTTAAAATAGGGCCTTTAAGTGTAACTAAAGAAGGACTTAGTCAAGCAGTTTTTATGGCTTTGAGATTGATATTTTTAATTACAGGTACATCATTACTTACTCTTACTACTTCGCCAATTTCTTTAACTGATGGTATAGAAAAATTATTATCTCCCTTTAAAAAAGTGGGGCTACCTGCACATGAACTAGCAATGATGATGACCATTGCTTTAAGATTTATCCCTACTCTTTTAGAGGAAACAGATAAAATTATGAAAGCCCAAATGGCAAGGGGGGCTGATTTTGAATCTGGAAATGTAATAAACAGAGCAAAAAATTTAGTGCCTTTATTGGTACCATTATTTGTAAATGCCTTTAGAAGGGCAGATGAATTAGCCATTGCTATGGAAGCCAGATGTTATAGAGGTGGAGAAAAAAGAACTAGATTAAATGAATTGACTCTAGATAAACAGGATGGATTAGCTTTGATTTTAGCCACTGTATTCTTTGGTTTTGTAATATCCACCAAATATATAAATTATATATAGAGGGATCATATGAGAAATATTAAATTAATCATAGAATATGATGGTACCAATTATGTAGGATGGCAAAAACAAATTAATGGCATTGGTATTCAAGAAAAAATAGAAGAAGCTATTTTTGAAACTACAGAGGAAAAAGTGCATTTAATAGGTTCTGGTAGAACAGATAGTGGAGTTCATGCGAGAGGACAAGTAGCTAATTTTTATACAAAATCTAAAATTTCAGGTGATAGATTTAAACATGCATTAAATACTAGATTGCCTTATGATATTGCCATAGTAGAATCAGAAGAGGTAGATGAGAGTTTTCATTCAAGATGTGATGCTAAGGCTAAAAAATATAGTTATTTAATTTATAATAATAATATCAGGAGTCCATTATATAGGAATTATTCATATTATGTTTCTTATGTCTTAGATTATGATAAAATGCGTAAAGGAGCTAGTTGTTTTTTAGGCACTCATGATTTTTTAGCTTTTACAGGTTCAAAAAATGTTTTAGAAGACACTTGTCGAACTATAAATAGTATAAACTTAAAAAGAAAAGGAGACTTTATTAAATTAAATATAGAAGGAAATGGATTTTTATATAATATGGTAAGAATTATAGCAGGTACCTTAATAGATATTGGAATAGGTAGAATTCAGCCTGAAGATGTTCCAAATATAATTAAATCTAAAGATAGAAAATGTGCAGGTCATACTGCAGCAGCTCAGGGATTATATTTAGAAAAAGTATATTATTAAAAATGCTATTGACATTGATATTAGCTTGTATTAGAATATATTAGAGTGTTTTAAAAAGCCCCGGAACTTTTTGAAACCCAATGTTTGAACAAGGAGGGAAAGAAATGAAGAGCTATATGGCTAAACCAGAAGAAATAGAAAGAAAATGGTATGTAATAGATGCGGAAGGCAAAGTACTAGGTAGATTGGCAACAGAAGTTGCTTCTATATTGAGAGGAAAACATAAGCCAATATATACTCCTCATGTAGATACTGGGGACTTTGTAATTGTAATAAATGCAGATAAAGTGAAATTAACTGGAAAAAAATTAGAACAAAAGAAATATTATTATCATTCTGGATATCCAGGAGGATTAAAGTCTGTATCCTATAATAGAATGATGGAAGAAAATCCTGAAAAAGCAATTGAATTAGCAGTTAAAGGAATGATGCCAAAGAATAAACTAGGCAGACAAATGTTTAAAAAGCTAAAAGTATATAGTGGTCCAGAACATAAACATGAAGCGCAACAACCAGAATTATATGAGTTTTAAATAGTTTGAAGGAGGGAGGATTGTAATTGGCTAGTATACAATATATAGGCACAGGAAGAAGAAAGACCTCTGTTGCAAGAGTTAGATTACTTCCTGGCAATGGAAATATAACTATAAATAATAGAGATATTGAAGAATACTTCGATTATGATACATTGAAAGTTCTTGTAAGAGAACCTTTACTGATAACTGATACCGTGGATAAATACGATGTATTTGTAAATGTACATGGTGGAGGATTTACAGGCCAAGCTGGAGCCATTAGACATGGTATATCCAGAGCATTAATAGAATCTGATGAAGAATTAAGATCTGCACTTAAAAAAGCTGGTTTCTTAACTAGAGATCCTAGAATGAAAGAAAGAAAGAAATACGGTTTGAAGGGTGCAAGAAAATCACCACAATTCTCAAAGAGATAATATTTATATATATAAACTGCCAAGAGTTTTTTGGCAGTTTTTTATTATTAATTTTTTCTCCTTGTTTTAATGTGGATAAACCCTGTGGATAGTTTATTATTATGTGGATAATGTATATATTATGTAAACTTTCCAGTGCGTATAGCTTGATTTTATGCAAAATATTAGGTTTACATATCTTATCCACTATTAACTGTGGATAATGTGGATAAAAGTTATCTATCTATTAATTATCTTTATAGTTCATCAGTGTTGCATTTATTTCCTTACTCTTGTATAATTAATTTGATAGGATTATTTTAAATCTTTTTATTTATAAATAAAGGAGGTTTAAAATAAGACTTCAAGGGTAAAATATTTTTGAAAAAGCTTAGGGAGGAGTGGTAAAAAATGGTAGCTAAAAAAACTCCACTTTATGACGAACATGTCAAATTAGGTGGAAAGATAGTTGATTATGCAGGATGGTTACTCCCAGTACAATATGAAGGATTAATTCCAGAACACAACGCAGTAAGAAATGAAGCAGGAATATTTGATGTGTCTCATATGGGAGAAATTGTTGTTAAAGGTGAGGAAGCAGAAGCTTACTTAGACTATTTATTAACAAACGATATTTCTAAAATGGTAGACAATCAAGTAATTTATACTTTTATGTGCTATCCTGATGGTGGCGTAGTAGATGATCTATTAGTTTATAGATACAATGGTGAAGAATATCTTCTAGTTGTAAACGCTGCTAATGTTGACAAAGATTTTAAATGGATGATTGATAACAAGAAAGACTTTAATATTATTATTGAGAACATATCCGACCAAGTTGGAGAAGTAGCAATTCAAGGTCCAGAAGCTGCAAATATTCTCCAAAAGCTTACTGAAACAGATTTATCTGCTATAAAACCATTTCATTTAAAAAGAAATGTAGACATTGCAGGAGTAGAATGTATGATATCTAGAACTGGATATACTGGCGAAGATGGATTTGAAGTATACACATCAGAAGAAGGTATAGTAACAGTTTGGCAAAAATTACTAGAAATAGGAAAAGAGTTTGGCCTTAAACCTACAGGATTAGGTTGTAGAGATACTCTTAGATTTGAAGCTGCATTACCTCTTTATGGGCATGAAATTTCTCAAGAAGTTACTCCATTAGAAGGTGGATTTAAATTTTTTGTTAAATTAGACAAAGAACCTGATTTTATTGGTAAAGAAGCCTTAAATAAACAATGGACAGATGGATTAACTAGAAGAGTTGCAGGATTTGAAATGATTGAAAGAGGTATTCCAAGAGAAGAGTATGAAGTATATAAAGATGGAGAAAAAATTGGATATGTAACTACAGGGTATATGTCCCCAACATTAAAGAAAAATATAGGAAATGCCCTAATAGATATAGATCAAACTGAAATAGGCAATGAAATAGAAGTTATGATTAGAAATAAGCCTGTGAAGGCTAAAATAATAAATAAAAGATTCTTAAAAGATAAATAAGGAGGGTTATATAATGAAAGTTTTAAAAGATTTATATTACACAGAAGATCATGAATGGCTAAAAGTTGAAGGAGAGGAAGCTTATATAGGCTTAGCAGATTTTGCACAAGATTCTCTAGGAGATATAGTATATGTAGAACTCCCAGAAGTAGATGATGAATTTGAAAAAGAAGAAGGTTTTTCTGCAGTAGAATCAGTAAAGGCAGCATCAGATGTTTTTATGCCAGTTGATGGAAAGATAGTAGAAATAAATGAAGAACTATTAGATGACCCAGCATTATTAAACCAAGACCCATATGAAAATTGGATTGTTAAAATTGAAATGAGTGACAAAGCTCAAATAGACGATCTTATGACAGCAGAAGAATACGAAAAATTCTTAGAGGAGGCTTAAAATATGTATCCTTACATCCCACACACTAAAGATGATGAACAGAGGATGTTGGAGACCATAGGAGTTAATTCTATAGATGATTTGTTTAGTGATATACCAGAAGATATGAGATTCAATAAAGCATTGGATCTTAACACTTCTATGTCCGAGCTCGAAGTGTCCAATTATTTGTCAAAATTATCACGAACTAATACTACTATAGATGATTTAACATGTTTTTTAGGAGCAGGAGCATATGACCACTATATACCTTCTATAGTGAGTCATATTCTCTCTAGATCCGAGTTTTATACTTCCTATACTCCATATCAAGCAGAAATTAGTCAAGGTACATTACAATATATTTTTGAATATCAAACATTAATCTGTGATTTGACAGAGATGGATGTATCTAATGCTTCTCTTTATGATGGAGGAACAGCTATAGCAGAAGCAGCTTTTATGGCATCAGATATTGCAAGACGTAATAAAATAGTTGTATCTAAGACTGTAAATCCTCAATATAGGCAAGTTTTAAAAACTTATGCTCATCTTCAAAAATTAGAAATAGTTGAAATTGAAGATTTAGAAGGTGAAACTAATTTAGAAGAACTTAAGAAAAATGTAGACGATAAAACAGCGGCAGTTATAGTTCAATCTCCAAACTTTTTTGGCGTAATTGAAGATATGGAAGCTATTGAAAAAATAGCCCATAGCCAAAAGAAAACTTTATTGATAGCATCAGTAGATCCAATATCTTTAGGAATATTAAAAACACCAGGAGAATTAGGTGTAGACATAGCAGTAGGTGAAGGGCAGGCACTAGGTATTCCACTTTCATTTGGTGGACCTTATTTAGGCTTTATTGCTACAAGTAAAAAACATATGAGAAAATTACCAGGTAGAATTGTTGGAGAGTCTTTAGATGCAGATGGTAAAAGAGCTTTTGTATTAACATTACAAGCGAGAGAACAACATATTAGAAGAGAAAAAGCTACATCTAATATTTGTTCTAATCAAGGTATAAATACATTAGCAGCGACAGTATATTTAACTACTTTAGGTAAAGAAGGTTTAAGAGAAGTAGCAACTCAAACTACACAAAAAGCTCATTATGCCTTAAAGGAAATAACTAAATCTGGCAAATACAAACCACTATTTGACAAACCTTTCTTTAAAGAATTTGTTGTAACAAGTGAAACAGATGCAGATAAAGTAAATGAAAAATTATTAGAAGAAAATATACTTGGAGGTTACTCATTAGAAAAAGATTATCCCCAATATAAAAATGGAATACTATATGCTGTTACTGAAAAGAGAACAAAAGAAGAAATTGATAAATTAAGTTCTGTATTGGAGGGGATAATATGATTAATAAATATGATAAATTAATATTTGAATTATCCAAACCAGGAAGAAAAGCTTATAGACTTCCAGAAAATGATGTGGAAGATATAGTAGTTGAAGATTTAATTCCTGAGGAATATTTAAATAAAGAAGAATTAAACCTTCCAGAAGTATCTGAAGTAGATATAATAAGACATTATACCAATCTTTCAAATAAAAACTTTGGTGTAGATACAGGATTTTATCCATTAGGATCTTGTACTATGAAATATAATCCAAAGATAAATGAAGATATGGCAAAACTTGATGGATTTGTAAATATTCATCCACTTCAACCAGAAGAAACAGTACAAGGTGCTTTAAAATTAATGTATGAGTTAGATCAAGCTCTATGTGAAATCTCAGGCATGGATAAAATGACGTTACAACCAGCAGCAGGTGCACATGGAGAGCTTACAGGTTTAACACTAATTAGAGCATATCATGAAAATAGAAAAGATTATAAAAGGACTAAAATAATAATTCCAGACTCAGCTCATGGTACAAATCCAGCATCTGCTGTAATGGCAGGATTTGATACAGTAGAAATCAAATCCACTGAAGAAGGCTTAGTAGATATTGAAAGTTTGAAAGCTGTATTAGATGATAGTATAGCAGGTTTAATGTTAACAAATCCAAATACATTGGGATTATTTGATAGAAATATTAAGGAAATTACATCACTAGTTCATGAAGCAGGTGGCTTAGTTTATTATGATGGTGCTAATGCCAATGCTATACTTGGTAAAGCTAGACCTGGGGATATGGGATTTGACCTAGTTCACTTCAATATTCACAAAACATTTTCCACACCACATGGTGGAGGGGGACCAGGTTCTGGACCAGTAGGAGTTAAAGAATGTTTATTAGACTTCTTACCTATACCAACTGTAGAAAAAGATGGAGATAGATATTATCTAAACTATGATGTACCAAAAACTGTAGGTAAGATGAAAGATTTCCAAGGACATTTTAATGTAATGGTTAAAGCCTATAGCTATATTTTAACTATGGGTAGTGATGGTCTGAGAAAAGCTAGTGAAATGGCAGTTTTAAACTCCAATTATTTAGCTCATAGATTGAAGGGCCATTATAATTTACAAGAAAATGCTATATTTAAACACGAATTTGTTTTAGCAGGCTTAAAGGATGATTCTTTGGATGTAAGCACATTAGATGTGGCTAAAAGATTATTAGACTATGGCTATCATCCACCAACAGTATATTTCCCATTGATTGTAAATGAAGCTATAATGCCAGAACCAACTGAAACAGAATCTAAAGAAACTTTAGATGAATTTGCAGATGCACTAATTAAAATAGCAGAAGAAGCAAAAGAAGATCCAGAAATATTAAAAGAAGCTCCACATGATACTCCAGTAAGAAGGATAGACGAAACAAGGGCAGCAAGAAATCCAATACTTAAATATGAAGGGTAGGTGCCAAATAATTGACTAAAAACATAGCAGTAATAGGAGCAGGTCCTGGAGGATATGTAGCGGCAATTAGAGGCGCCCAATTAGGTGCAAATATTTATTTAATAGAAGATAGGGAGGTAGGGGGAACATGCCTCAATAGAGGCTGTATCCCTACTAAAACGTATTTCAAAAATGCCGAATTAATGAGGGACTTGAGAAGATCGGAAGAATTTGGAATTACAATAGACAATTATTCTTTAGATGGAAAAGCATTACAAGACAGAAAAAATAAAGTTGTAGGCCAATTAGTAGGCGGAATTGAACAATTAATATCCTCATATAAAAATATTGAATTTTTAGCAGGGCGAGCTTCTATAAAGGATAAAAGTACAATAATAGTAAATTTAAAAGATGGGAATACAAAGGAAATTACTGTAGATAATATAGTGATTGCCACAGGTTCTAAACCTACAATGACTGAAACTAAAGGGGTAGATTTAGAGGGAGTTATTACTTCTGATGACTTATTAGAAATGGAAGAAATTCCAGAAACCCTAATAGTAGTAGGTGGGGGAGTTATAGGTTTGGAATTTGCAAGTATCTATCAAGAACTAGGTTCTCAAGTTATACTACTTCCATCTAGAATATTAAAAAATATAGATATGGAAATAGCTAGAAGACTTCCTATGTACTTTAAAAAACAAGGCATGGAAGTATATACAGATATTAGAGCTAAGGAAATAGTTAAAGAAGGGGACAAATTAAAAGTTATTGCCAAGTACAAAAAGAAAGACGAAGAAATTGAAGTAATTGGAGATAAAGTTCTAATAGCATCAGGTAGGGGACCAGTAGTAGAAGGATTAAATTTAGACAGCATTGGTGTAGAATATGATCGTACTGGAATAACAGTAGATGAAGATTTTAAAACTACAGTAGAAGGCATTTACGCCATAGGAGATGTAAATAATTTAGGTATACAATTAGCCCATGTGGCTTCAGCTCAAGGTATATATGTAATGGAAAAACTAATGGGACTTGAGCCAGATATTAATTTAGACGTATATCCTAATTGTGTATTTACACTACCAGAGGTAGCCTTTGTGGGAATGACAGAAGAAGAATTAAAAGAATCAGGCATAGACTATAAAGTAAGTAAGTTTATGTTTGGTGCAAATGGTAAGGCTTTGTCCTTAGGAGAAGGGGACGGATTTGTCAAAGTATTTGCTTCTAATGAAGACAATAAAGTCTTAGGGGTTACTATATTAGGACCTCATGCCAATGATTTAATCCATGAAGGTGCCATAGCTATAGCCAATGGTATGGATGTAGACAGTATAGCTAGAACTATACATGCTCATCCAACATTATCTGAAGCTTTCATGGAGGCAGTTCATGGTTTAGATGACAAGGCAATTCATATAGCACCACCTAGAAAAAGAAGAAAATAGACAAAAAAGAGTAAAGTGTATAACATTTTACTCTTTTTTATTGACTAAAATTGACAAATCATATATAATTATTCCTACATGCAAATGCCAATCATTTGCATGTAGGAATAATTAGGAGGAAAGATATGAAAAAGTCTCAAATAATTATAAGCATACTAGTATTAATGTTAATTTTAATTTCAATTTCTGCTTGTGCTTCAAATAATAAATCATTTGAAGACAATAGAAAAATAAAAATTGTAGCTACATTATTTCCACAATATGATTTTGCTAAGGAAATTGTAAAGGATAAAGGAGAAGTAGTTTTATTATTGCCACCAGGCGTAGAAGCTCATTCCTTTGAGCCTACCCCTCAAGATATTGGAAGTATAAGAAATGCTGATGTATTTTTATATACAGGAGAATATATGGAACCTTGGGCAAAGAAAATGATAAAAAATATTGGAGAAGAGGATATTATAATTGTAGATTTAAGTAAGGGTATAGAACTTATAGATGAAGATGATCATGAACATAATCATGATGCTCATCATGGGGGAAAAGATCCTCATATATGGTTAGATCCTATAAACGCACAAAAAATGGTAGATGATATAATAGAGGCCGTTGTAAAAACAGATGGTGAAAACGAAGATTTCTATAGGGAAAACGGAGAAAATTATAAGAAAAAACTAGAAGAATTAGACAAAAAGTTTGTAGAAACCTTTGAGAAAACAGAAAATAATACTATTATTTATGGTGGTCATTTTGCCTTTGGGTATTTTGCTAAACGCTATGGTTTAGATTATATATCTCCTTACAATGGATTTACTCCTAATGCAGAACCGAGTCCTCAAAGGGTAACAGAGTTAATTGAAAACATGAAAACACTTGGAATAAACACTATATATTATGAAGAACTAATTGATCCAAAAGTAGCTAGAGTAATTTCAGAACAAACTGGTGCAGAAATGCTATTATTACATGGAGCACACAATGTATCAAAAGAAGAATTAGAATCGGGTATATCCTATATAGATATAATGGAGGAAAATTTAGAAAAACTAAAACAAGGATTGGTATATAATGAATAATATTTTAACTGTAAAAGATTTAAATTTTAAATATGGCAAAAATCAAATATTAAAAAATATAAATTTTGAAGTAGAAAAAGGAGATTATTTAGGTATTATTGGACCTAATGGTTCTGGGAAAACTACTTTAATAAAAATACTATTAGGCCTTATGGGACCTTATGAAGGTGAAATTAATTATAATAAGGATTTATTAGGTGAAAATTTTTTAGGCTACGTTCCTCAAAAAACTTTTGAAAATGATAAATTATTTCCTGCAACAGTAAAGGAAATTGTAGCTACAGGTTTATTATCTCAAAAGAAAGGTTTTAAATTTTATACTAAAGCAGATTATCAAAAGGTAGATTATATACTTAATAAACTTAAAATAGAAGATTTAAAAGATAGAAAAGTAGGAAATTTATCGGGAGGGCAGCAACAAAGAGTGTTATTAGCAAGAAGTATGATATCAGAACCTAAGCTCCTTATTTTAGATGAACCTACCAGTGCATTGGATCCAGAAATAAGAGAAGAATTTTATAGAATTTTAAAAGAACTGAATAAAGAAGGGGTAAATATAATACTTATATCTCATGATTTAGTGTCTATAGAAAATTATATTAATAAAATATTATTTTTAGATAGAAAGGTAATTTTTTATGGAGATTATGAAGAATTTAAACATTCAGAAGAAATAAATAGATATTTTGGTACATTTATAAGAGATTAAATTGGAGGCTATTATGAAGGAAATTTTTAATTTAATATTAGAAGCAGTACAATATGATTTTATACTAAGGGCTATTTTAGTAGGTTCTTTAATTGCATTATCTTCTTCCTTTTTAGGAATATTTCTAGTACTTAAAAAGCAATCTATGATAGGTGATGGTTTAGCACATGTAAGTTTTGCAACTATTGCTATTGCATTACTTTTAAATAAATCTCCGCTATTAGTTTCTATTCCTTTAGTCATACTATCATCTTTTTTAATATTAAAACTTAATGAAAAAGCTAGTTTACATGGAGATGCTGCCATAGGACTTATTTCGTCTTTTGCTGTAGCATTAGGAGTGCTGATTTCCAGTGTGGCAAAGGGATTTAATATAGATTTGTTTTCTTATTTATTTGGAAGTATTTTAGTAATTAGCAAATTAGATGTAATATTATCTATTATATTATCTATACTAGTCATATTTTTGATATTACTGTTTTTTAATAGTTTATTTGCCACAACATATGATGAAGAATTTGCAGAAGTTATGGGTCTGAATTCAAAGGCGATGAATTATTTAATTTCTGTATTAACTTCTATTACTGTGGTTTTAGGTATAAGGGTAGTAGGAACCATGCTAATCTCTAGTATGATTATTTTTCCTACAGTGACAGCCCTTCAGGTTTCCAAAGGTTTTAAAGATACTATATTTATATCGGGAATAGTATCAGTATTATCTGTAGTATTGGGTACTTTTATATCATATATATTAAATTTTCCAACAGGTGCTACTATTGTAATTATAAATTCTATTTTCTTTGTAATATTTTTTTTAATAAATAGAATTAAATTAGCTTAGCTATTAAGTCTAAAGATTTATAAAAAGGGGATTAAGATGAAAAATAATAAAGAGCTTTTTAAAAAACATGGAATTAAAAATACAAAGCAAAGAAATATTATATTGGAAATATTAAAAGAGGCTAAAAAGCCTCTTACTGCAGAAGAGATTTTTTTACAAAGCAAAGAAATAGATGAAAACATTAGCCTTTCAACTGTATATAGAGTATTAAATACTTTTATATCTAAAGATATAGTAAATAAAATGGCTATAGTAGAAGAAAATATATCTGTTTTTGAACTAAATAAAATAGACCATGAACATTATTTACTATGTATTGGATGCAATAAGGTCGTAGAAATAAAGCATTGTCCTATTAGGACTTATGAAAATTCTCTTGAGGAAGCTACAGATTTTGATATTATAGGGCATAAATTAGAATTATATGGATATTGTCCTGAATGTAAGGGAAAAAAAGCAAAGAAATAAATTGACGAGATATATTTTATACTATATACTAGTAATGTTAAATAAAACATTTAGATAAAGGTACAAAGAATAACTCTTTGTTTAAAAGGGAAACAAGTTAAAATCTTGTACGGTCCCGCCGCTGTAATGGTGAAGGATTTAAATTAATGCCACTGAGAAAATCGGGAAGGCTTTAAATCTTTATGAACTAGAGTCAGAAGACCTGCCTTTATTTATACACTGAAAACTCTACGGTGAATAGAGGGTGTGAAATGATTAGCTTTGTTTTTATATGCAAGGCATATTAAGTATTTGTCTATTTCACTATATCCCTCAAATCAGATGAGTTTGAGAGATTTTTTATTGTCAGAAATTATAGGAGGGGAATAGGAATGAAAAAAAGCATTAAAGAATTTCTATTAATTACATTAGGTATGACAATGGTGGCAGCAGGATTATACTTTTTTCTAATGCCTGCCAATTTAGCCATAGGTGGTGCAAATGGTTTAGCTATTATTATTAATCATTGGATACCATCTATATCTATTGGAATACTAATGATAATCATTAATATAGTTTTGTTTTTAATTGGTTTTTTAATAATAGGAACAGGATTTGGCATAAAGACTGTTTATGCAGGTATAGGAACTTCTGTTATAGTTTCGATATTTGAAAAAACCATGCCTATTAGTGGTAATATAACAGATGATATTATTTTACAATTAATCTTTGGGGTTTTTGTATCTGCAGTAGGAATGGGAATAGTATTTAATCAAAATGCCTCTACTGGTGGAACAGATATAATAGCAAAAATATTAAATAAGTTTTTTGGTATAGAATTAGGTAAAGGTGTAATGTTGTCAGATTTGGCAATAATTATTGGTGCTACAGCATCCTTTGGTATTGAATTGGGAATGTATTCATTACTTGGAGCTATTATAAATAGTATTGTAATAGATTCAACCATAGAAGGAATGAATTTAAGTAAATCAGTTAGTATAGTTAGTAATTGTAGTGGAGAAATACAAAATTATATAGTAGAAGAATTAGAAAGAGGAGCCACTATATATAAAGCTCAAGGAGCTTATACGGGTGAAGGAAAAGATGTTATTATGACAGTAGTAGATAGAAAAGATTTTATTAAATTGAGAAATCATATAAAAGAAATAGATGAAAATGCCTTTGTTACTGTAAATAATGTATACGAAGTAATAGGTGATGGATTTATGGATATTAGCGACTGATTTTGCAAGATACTATAAGTGAGGGAATACAATGGTAAAAAAGCATAGTATAATCATATTAAGTATAATATCTTTAATATTACTTATGGTAATTGGAGTTAATATAAGGGCATCAGAGGAAGGAATACTATTTGATGAAAAAATAATGGAGTATGTCCACAATAGAACTACACCAATTGGCATAGAAATTATGAAAAAAATTAGTTTTTTTGGTTCAGCTAAATTTTTCTTAAGCCTTGGTTTGATTATATTTTTGTTTATGTTTTGGAAAAAGAATTTAGAGGGTATGGCTTTAGTAGTATTATCTACACTAGGTTCCTATGGAGTAAATTTTTTACTTAAAAATATATTTGTAAGAACTAGACCGCTAAAATATTTTTTAATAGAACAGGGTGGATATAGTTTTCCTAGTGGTCATGCTATGGTTTCTATGAGCTTTTATGCTACTATGACTTATTTAATTATGAAAAACAAAGATAAAAACAAAAAAACATTATGGATACTTAGTTTCTTAATTATAGCTCTTATAGGATTTAGCAGAATATATCTAGGGGTTCATTGGCCTACAGATGTACTAATGGGTTATTTATTAGGCTATGTATTTTTTAGGATTATAGTTAAATAATAGGGACGGGCTTTTGTTTGAGAGGGAACAAAAACCTGTCCCTAAATTTATTGTAAATTTTGAATTTATTATATATTTGTAAAATTTATTTTGAATTTGTCAATTTTATGATATAATATATTAAAGGAATACTACAATATATACAAATGTTTACAAAGTTTTCAAGGATTTGTTTCTAGACAGGATTGTTAGTTAATTAACAATCAATTACATAATAATCCTTTCTATTATATAAAAGGATTAAAAATACTAAAAAAGGAGAGGAGTGAATATGAGTAGATTAAGTATTATTACTAGGAACAAGGCCCAGACTACAGTTGAAACTTTGTACAAAGATTTAGAAAGACGAATTATTGCAAGCCCTCCTGGGCTATGTCCCATAGATTTGGCTGCATCCTTCTTAAAGATTTGCCATGCTCAAACCTGTGGCAAATGTGTACCTTGTAGAATAGGTTTAGGTCAATTGGAAACTTTATTAGAAGATGTATTAAGTGGAAGAGGAAAATTAGAAACAATTGACCTTATAGAAAAGACTGCAAGGGCAATTTATTATTCAGCAGATTGTGCCATAGGCTATGAAGCAGCACATATGGTATTAAAAGGAGTAGAAGGTTTTAGAGATGATTATGAAGAACATATATTACGTGGTAGATGTACCTTTGAACTAGATCAACCTGTTCCCTGTGTATCTCTTTGTCCTGCAGGGGTAGATGTGCCAGGCTATATTGCATTAATATCAGAAGGTAGGTATCAAGATGCCATTAAATTAATTCGAAAGGATAATCCAATGCCTGCCGTTTGTGCATTGGTTTGTGAACATCCTTGTGAGACTAGATGTAGAAGAAATATGGTAGACGATTCTATTAATATTAGAGGACTAAAACGTTATGCAGTAGAAAATGCGGGAGAGGTGCCGGTGGAGGAATCTGCACCAAATACAGGCAAAAATGTAGCCATAATTGGAGGAGGACCTAGTGGATTGTCTGCAGCCTATTATTTATCTATTATGGGGCATAATGTGGAAATATATGAGCAAAGACAAAAACTTGGAGGTATGCTAAGATATGGAATACCAAGTTATAGACTTCCTAGAGAGGTTTTAGATAAGGAAATTGATACAATACTTTCTACTGGTATTAAAGTTAATACAGGAATTACAGTAGGCAAGGATATATCAGTGATGGACTTAAGGGATAAATATGATGCAATTTATATAGCTATTGGTGCTCATATTGATAAAAAGATTGGAATTGAAGGTCCAAAGGCAGAGGGAATTATTTCTGCGGTAGAAGTTTTAAGACAAATTGGAGATAATAAATATCCTGATTTTAACGATAAATCTATAGTGATTATAGGTGGAGGAAATGTAGCAATGGATGTGGCTCGATCGGCTATTCGCTTAGGAGCAAAAAAAGTATCTGTGGTTTATCGTAGGCGAAAGGTAGATATGACTGCTATGGAAGAAGAGGTTCAAGGTGCTATTGCTGAAGGTTGTGAAATACTAGACTTATTTGCTCCAGCAAAAATTGAAGTAGATGAAAATGGGTGCATTAAAGGCTTATGGATACAACCAAAAATAATTGGGAAAATAGAAAATGGAAGGCCTATACCTGTAAAAGCAAAAGAAAATGGAAAATTTTTAGAATGTGATTTATTAATTACAGCTGTAGGACAAGGTATTGAATCTATGGCTTTTGAAAAGGATGGAATTCCAGTTACAAAGGGTGTAATTGATGCATTAAGTTGTGCAGGTGTGAAAGATGTGCCTGGTATATATGCAGGAGGAGATTGTGTTTCAGGACCTGCTACAGTAATTCGTGCAATAGCTGCAGGAAAGGTAGCAGCAGCAAATATAGATGACTACTTAGGTTATCATCACATTATAGAGACAGATGTTAAAATACCAGAGCCTAGACTTGCAGATAGAATACCCTGTGGTCGTGTAAACATGAAAGAAAGGGATGCATTAGATAGAATTAAGGATTTTGATTTAGTAGAATATGGAATGACAGATGAAGAGGCATTACAAGAATCCCAAAGATGTTTAAGATGCGATCACTTTGGTTTTGGGGTATTTAAAGGGGGTAGGACTCTAAGATGGTAAATTTAATTATTGATAATAAAAAAATAAGTGTTCTTGAAGGGACAACAATACTAGATGCTGCTAAAATGAACCATATACCTATTCCTAATTTATGTTATTTTAAAGATTTAAATGAAATTGGGGCTTGTCGAACTTGTGTAGTTGAAATAGAGGGAATTGATAGATTAGTTACAGCTTGTAATAATGTAGTAGAAGAAGGAATGATAATTGACACAAATAGCCCTAAGGTTCGAGAAACCAGAAAAGTAAATGTAGAATTAATTTTATCTCAACATGATGCTAGATGTGCAGTTTGTGTAAGGTCTGGAAACTGTAGTTTACAAGAAATAGCTAATGATTTAGGGATTATAGATATTCCTTATAAAGAGGATTTGCCCTATGCAAAGTGGACAGAAGGATTTCCACTAGTTCGAAACTATGAAAAATGTATTAAATGTATGAGATGTATTCAAGTTTGTGATAAGATACAAGGTTTAAATATATGGGATGTGTCTAATACAGGTGCTTGGACAAATGTGGATGTATCCCATAATAGGAGAATTGAGGAAGCTGATTGTTCTCTATGTGGTCAATGTATTACTTATTGTCCAGTTGGAGCTTTAAGAGAAAGAGATGATACTCAAAAAGTATTTGATGCTTTAGCAGATGAAAACACAATTACAATAGTACAAATTGCTCCAGCAGTAAGAGCTGCTTGGGGAGAAAGTTTAGGAATATCAAGAGAATTTGCAACAGTCAATAGATTAGTATCTGCTCTAAGAAAAATGGGTTTTGACTATATTTTTGATACTAATTTTTCTGCAGATTTAACTATTATGGAAGAGGGAAGTGAGTTTTTAGAGAAATTAAAGAATACTGAAAATGAAAAATTTCCTATGTTTACCTCCTGTTGTCCAGGTTGGATTAGATTTGTTAAATCTCAATATCCTGATATGGTGGATCAATTATCTACCGCCAAATCTCCTCAACAAATGTTTGGTGCAATTACTAAATCCTATTATGCAGAACTATTAGGTGTAGATCCAAATAGAATTTTTAATGTATCTATTATGCCATGTGTTGCCAAAAAATATGAAGCCGATGTATCTGTATTAAACGATGCAGGGGCAGGTCAAGATGTGGATGCAGTATTAACCACTAGAGAAGTAGATAGAATGATTAGAGCTGAACATATTATGCCAGAATATTTGGAGGAAGAAGAATTTGACACACCCTTGGGAATTAGTTCTGGTGCAGCAGTAATATTTGGGGCTACAGGTGGAGTTATGGAAG
>CAZMBD010000040.1:16705-18926 GCA_964564325.1 uncultured Clostridiaceae bacterium | reverse complement strand
CATACCTCCTTTCCAAAGCCCTCTATTAATAGTATAACAAATTTTTTAAATGTGATTAAGTTTTATTTAAATTTATCTTTAAGATAATCCCAAATTGCCAAAGAAACAATTACAGTTTTTATCATAAGTAATCCTACAGCCACTGTAATAAAACTTAAATAATCTGCTAATGCAGCTATTACGAGAACTATACCGTATATAAACATTCGCAAAAAGTATTGCCTAACGGTATAACTATAAGCTCTATCAGGTTCCATAGTAACTGCTCTTTCCACAGATTTTCCCATTAACATAAAGGTTAAAATTCCAACAGATGTACCAAATATTAGACCTAGAGCATAAGGCTTTGGCTTATCTACGGCTATGAGAATTATCCCCATTATAATAAGTGCTAATACAATGGTTCTTTTAATTATTATTTCTACAATATTCTCATCACCAAACATTTTTTCACATCCTATATATCATTTTTTGTCAATAAGCTTAAATAAATTCAAAAAACCAGCTCCAGCACCTAATACTATAAGTATCAATGTAAATACCCCATTGGTATTTAACTTTTTATCCAATAAACCACCTAAATATACTCCTAGTAAAATAGGGGTTACAATAGATAAACCTACTTGAGTTATTAGTACTAAATTTTTATACATATTTTTGTTGTTTTTTTTATTCAAAAAATAACCTCCATTGCTAATGGACTATAGATTAATTTCGCCTAACTATAAATATACATAATATTTTCTAATATTGCAAATGTTTTATGATAGTTTATTTTAAAACATAGTCCCCATTATTTCAAAGAATTTTTGTACTTCTTATATGATAAAAAGAGAGATGATTGCTATTAATCATCTCTCTTTTTCGTCATAATTGTATATTTCTCGACAAACCTTTATTGACTATTCAAATATTACGCTTCTATTTTTTCAAGATCTTGTACAAGTACTGATTTTCCTTTAAATCTAACTACAGCATAAATTATAGCTACACCAATTATTAATATTATTACTGGATTCATTCCTGTCAGTCCTGCTATAAAATAGCATAATATCGATACAACTGATACAAACATAGCATAGGGCATCTGAGTCCTTACATGATCTAAATGATCAGATCCAGAAGCCATAGATGACATAATAGTTGTATCTGAAATTGGGGAAACATGGTCTCCTAAAATAGCACCACTTAGAACTGTACTTAAAGTTATTATTAGCATAACAGGATCCGCTCCCATTTCTACATAACTTTCTGCCAAAGGCAAAGCTAGTGGCGTAACAATAGCCATTGTTCCCCAAGCAGTACCAGTAGCAATTGAAATAAGTCCAGCTATAATAAATACAATAATTGGCAATAACACAACTGGTATAGCACCTGATACAGCTCCAACTAAGAATTCAGCAGTTCCCACATCATGAGTTACACTACCAATTGACCAAGCTAAAACTAATATGGTACAAGCTATAACCATAGACTTTGCACCTTCCATCCAAGTATCAAAAGCCTCTCCCACTGTATAAATTTTTTGAGCTACACCCATTACCATAGCTACCAAACTAGCAGTTAATGAACCCCATAATAATGCTTTAAAAGAATCTCCATTACTAAAAGCTTCTTTAAAACCTGCTCCTGCTTCTACCTCAGCATATCCAGTATACCAAATCCCAATAAATACAACCACTATTAATGTTACAATAGGAATTATAGCATTTGAAGCTTTAAGTTTAACATCCTCTTTAATTTCCATACGAGCTATTTCATCACCGCTCATTGGATTTGAACCATCTGCCACAAGTTTTCCTGTAAGTCTAGCTCTTTTTTCTGCTTCATACATTGGACCAAAGTCCCTTTGAGTTAATGTAATCATTAAAACCATAAATAAAGAAAAAATACAATAGTACATATATGGAATAGTTTGTAGGAATATACTGTAACCATTAACTTCCATTCCCATATTCCGATAGGTATCAGTTATAACTCCAACCATATATCCAACCCAAGTAGAAACAATTGCAAGACCTGTAATTGGAGCAGCAGTTGAGTCTATAATGTACGACAACTTTTCCTTTGAAATATTATTCTTATCTGTCAAAGGACTCATTGTAGGGCCAACTATTAGAGAATTTGCATAGTCATCAAAAAATACTAATATGCCTAAAAGCCAAGTGAAAAATTGAGCACTTTTGGGATTATTAACTTTTTTCCCTAATCTTTCTGCAAC
>CAZMBD010000040.1:0-16605 GCA_964564325.1 uncultured Clostridiaceae bacterium | reverse complement strand
TGAAAAATTGAGCACTTTTGGGATTATTAACTTTTTTCCCTAATCTTTCTGCAACCGAAACTGACCTCGTTTTCCCCTTCTGCAAATGCTGGAAATGCTGTCACTAATACTAAAATAAATAATACTGTGAAAAACACCCTTTTGTTGATTTGCATAAAATCTCCTCCTTTGGTTTTTTGTAAGAAATATGATATTTTGCTTACTCAGAATATTGCGTATTTTGTAACGCTTTTTAATATTCTGATAATTTATTTTAAAAATAACACCTAGCCAAAGGCTAGATGTTATTTGGCCACCAAAGGTTAAACTTCCATTTCTTTTAAATCATCAGCTACTATTAACTTTGCTTCTGTTGCAGCTTGTACATCATCTACTGTAAATTCTGGATTAATTTCTTTTAGCACTAATCCTTTATCAGTTACTTCCATAACTCCCATTTCTGTAATTATCATATTTACTTCTCCTGCAGCAGTTAGAGGTAAATTACATTTTTTAAGAATCTTGTGATTTCCTTTTACAGTGTGTTCCATGGCAATAATTACTTTTTTAGCTCCTACTACTAAGTCCATGGCTCCACCCATACCTGGTACCATTTTACCTGGAATCATCCAATTAGCAAGATTACCTTTTTCGTCTACTTGCAATGCTCCAAGTACTGTTATATCAACATGTCCACCCCTTATTATTCCAAAAGATGTAGCTGAATCAAAGAATGTTCCACCTGGCAATATAGTTACAGCTTGACCACCTGCATTCACTATATCTTTATCCTCTTTTCCTTCTTCTGGCGCTGGTCCTAAACCTACGAAACCGTTTTCCGATTGAAATAATACATTTACCCCTTCTGGTACAAAATTAGCTACCATTGTAGGTAGTCCAATACCTAGATTTACCACATCTCCGTCATTAAGTTCTTTTGCAACTCTCTTAGCTATAAATTCTTTCATTTGATTTCTATCCATTACTCGTCACCTCCAACTACTATATAATCCACAAATAGTCCAGGAGTAACTACATCATTCTGATCTATTTCCCCTACTTCTACTAAGTTTTCTGCTTCCACTATTACCATATCAGCAGCAGTAGCCATTACAGTATTGAAATTTCTAGTTGCTCCGTTATATACAATATTTCCAGTTTTATCTACTTTATGTCCAAAAATCAGTGCCACATCTGCTCTTAATGGTAATTCTAATAAATATTCTTTACCATCAATTTCTATCTTGTCTTTACCTTCTTCTATAACTGTACCCAATCCTGTAGGAGTTAGAAAACCTCCTAATCCTGCACCCCCAGCTCTAATTTGTTCAGCTAAAGTTCCTTGAGGTACTAATTTTACTTCCATCTCTCCTGAATTCATTTGATTTCCCGTTTCCTTATTAGTTCCTATATGGGAAGCTATTAGTTTTTTGATTTGTTTATTTACTACTAATTTTCCTACGCCAAAATCTACGAAGCTTGTATCATTACTGATTAGAGTTAAGTCTTTTACGCCTTTTTCAACTAATTTGTCAACTAGCTTATGGGGAGTACCGCAACCTAAGAATCCACCAACCATAATAGTCATGCCATCTTCTATATGGTTAATAGCTTCATCAATTGATACTATTTTACCCATAAAAAACCACCTCCATTATTTATTATGATCTTGTTATAATTTTATCAAAGTTTATATTATTTTTCAATGGCTAATTATTTTTAATCAAAAAATTCAAACATCAAACAAAAGGGACAGTCCCTCTTGCATCCCTCGTATCCATTTCAAACAGAAGTACCTGTCCCTAATGTTTGCTAATATTTGATTATCTACTAACTATCATGGATATGCCTTGCCCACCACCTATACATAATGTAGCTAAACCATTTTTAGCATTTCTTTTATTCATTTCGTGTAATAATGTTACTAAAATCCTAGCACCTGAAGCTCCTATGGGGTGACCTAAGGCTATGGCACCACCATTTACATTAGTTTTTTCTATATCTAGTCCTAATCCTTTCACTACTGATAGAGATTGAGATGCAAAAGCTTCATTAGCTTCTATTAAGTCTAAATCTTCTACTGTCATATTTACCTTCTCCAATGCCTTTCTAGTAGCTGGTATTGGTCCTGTACCCATTATACTTGGATCCACTCCTGCTGATGCATATGCCACAATAGTTGCTAATGGTTTAATCCCCAATTCATCTGCTTTTTCCTTAGACATAATAATAAGTGCTGCTGCTCCATCATTTATTCCTGAAGCATTTCCTGCTGTTACAGTTCCGTCTTTCTTAAAAGCTGGTCGAAGTTTCGCCATAGCTTCAATAGTTGAACCAAATCTAGGATGTTCATCAGTATCCACTATTATTGGCTCTTTCTTTCTCTGAGGCACTTCTACTGGAACTATTTCATCTTTAAATCTTCCTAATTTTATAGCTTCTTCTGCCCTTAATTGACTATTTAATGCAAATTCATCTTGTTCTTCCCTAGTTATATTATATTGTTCTGCTATATTTTCAGCAGTAATTCCCATATGATAATCATTAAATACATCCCAAAGTCCATCCTTCACCATATAATCTTCTACCATCTTGTCTCCCATTCTCTGTCCCCATCTAGCTTCTCTCAGTAAATACGGAGCCATAGACATGTTTTCAGTACCACCTGCCAATACTATATCTGCATCTCCAGCTTTAATAGCTTGCACAGCCAAAGCTACAGTCTTAAGGCCTGAACCACATACCTTATTTACTGTATAAGAAGGTACTTCTATTGGAATACCAGAATGAATAGAAACCTGCCTAGCCACATTTTGTCCAAGTCCTGCTTGTAGCACATTCCCAAATATGACTTCCTCTATCATTTCTGGTTTAATATTTGCCCTTTTCATTGCTTCTTTTGCTGTTACTACTCCTAAATCTACTGCTGATACATTTTTAAAGCTTCCTCCAAAGGTTCCTATAGGAGTTCTAACTGCTGATGCAATAACAACTTGTTTCATAAAACGATCCCTCCATTTTTATATTTTTTATTTGATAAAGTGGTGGACATTTTGTCAAATTATTGTCTACATATAATTATTTGCAAAAATAATGCCAAGTTTTAAAAATATGATTATTGCCCTTTTAAATTAGCTGTCTAGCCACCTATAGCAGTCTTAATATATTTTTCACTTTTATATAAAAACACAAAAGTGTAGCCATTTATATACATTAATTTCTTTAAATATTGTATATAAATGGCTAATTGATATAGTTTTAATATAGTTTAATAAATAAAAAACATGTAGCCAAAAAGCTACATAAATAAAATAACTGTAGTGCTTTAGCTACAGTTATAATTTCAAATCATATTTTTCTATTTTTTTATATAAGGCAGTACGATGAATTCCTAATTTTTTAGCCGCCTTAGTTTTATTTCCTTTAGTTTGATTTAGAGCATTTATTATGGCTTCTTTTTCTGCTTGAGCTACTATTTCATCTAATGGATATATTTCATCATAATCAACACTAGATTTAAGATTTGTTAAAACTCTTTCTGGCAAATGTTTAGGCAATATAATATTCCCATGGGAAAAATTCATCCCTCTTTCTAATACATTTCTAAGTTCTCTTACATTACCTGGCCAATGATAATCTTTAAGTATTTTTAAAGTTTTATTATCTATAGCTTTTCTTTGACAATCTAATTCTTTTGCCAAATAATCTAAAAGGTCTTCACATAGTATAGAAATATCATCTATCCTTTCTCTTAAAGGAGGTATGTCTAAAGTTATTACATTTAATCTATAGTAGAGGTCCTCTCTAAATTGTCGCTTTTTTACAGCTTCTTCTATATTCTCATTAGTTGCCGCAATAATTCTTGCATCTAATTGAATTTTATTGTTTCCACCTACTCTTTCAAATTTTCTTTCTTCTAATACTCTTAATAACTTTGCCTGCATTTCTAACGGCATATTCCCTATTTCATCTAAAAAAATAGTTCCTCCATTGGCTAACTCAAATTTTCCAGGTTTGCCTTCCTTTCTTGCACCTGTAAAAGCTCCCCCTTCATAGCCAAATAATTCTGATTCTAATAATTCTTTAGGTATGGCGGCACAATTTATAGGAACAAAAGCCTTTGATTTTCTATAACTAGCTCTATGAATAGCTTGAGCAAACATTTCTTTTCCTGTACCAGATTCTCCTAAGATTAGTACCGTAGAATTAGACTCTGCTGCCTTTCTCCCTAATTTTTTTAAATATTCCATCTTAGGATCTTGAGTTTTAATACTATCAAAAGAATACCTATTGTCTTGAAGTCTTTCAATTTCTCCTTTATATTCATTAATTTTGTTTTCTAATTGAATTAATTCCCTAGCTAATTCTTTTACCTCACTTGCATCTTTGAATAAAACTGTACCTACTGCTCCTATTATTTCTCCATTTTTAATAATGGGAATTCTATTGGTTATCATATCATAACCTTGAATTCTTTGAACATGCCTTAATTCCTTTTTCCCTGTTTTTACTACTATATGCATTCTAGTATTCTCTATTACATCTTGTACTGGTTTCCCTAAATTTTCTTCTTCTTTTAGACCCATTAGTTTTTCATAATTCATTTTGACAATTTTCCCATCTTTATCCACCAGCACAAATCCTTCATAGGCATATTCTAATATATATTCAATCATATCTAATGAATTTTTTAATTCTTTAAGCTGTCTCTCGGAGTCTTTTATAATATCCTTCATAGAAACAATCCTCCCCTTCCCCATAAGACAGGGGGACGGTTCCTTGTCTTATTTTTTAACAAAGGCTCCGCCCCATATTCACAATTTGTAATAATCAATAGCCTATAAACTATTTATTATTACATCAACTATTCTTTCCGCAGCCTTTCCATCTCCATAAGGATTTACTGCATTGGCCATTTTTTTATATTCTTCACTATTAGATAATAATATATCTACTTCTTTAAAGACATTTTCATAATTAGTACCTACTAACTTAGCTGTTCCTGCTTCAATTCCCTCTGGTCTTTCTGTTTCTTCTCTTACTACCAGAACTGGTTTACCAAAAGTAGGGGCTTCTTCTTGAAATCCACCTGAATCTGTAACTACTAAATATACCTTTGACATTAAATTTGCCATAGCCTCATAGTCTAAAGGTTCAAGTAAATGTATTCTACTATTATCTTTTAAAATCTCATTGGCAGTCTCTCTTACCTTTGGATTTAAATGCATTGGGAAAACTATTTCTACATCTTCATGAGCATCTACAATATCTCTAAGAGCCTTAAATATATTTTTCATAGGCTCTCCTATATTTTCCCTTCTATGACATTCCACTAATATTATTTTCCTATTTTCATAATCTAAATTATTTAATAATTCATTATTAAATTTATAATCTTCATTAGTAACATATTTTAATGCATCTATTACAGTATTTCCCGTAATAAAAATTTTTTCATCAGGATAGCCTTCTTTTAATAAATTTTCTCTACTTTCCTCTGTTGGCGCAAAATGAAAATCTGTCATTATTCCAGTTAATTTCCTATTGGCTTCTTCAGGATAGGGAGAATATAGATTTCCAGATCTAAGTCCTGCTTCCACATGTCCGATTTTTACTTTTTGATAAAAAGCAGCTAGTGCCCCTGCAAATACAGTAGTAGTATCACCTTGTACTAAAAGTACATCCGGTTTTACTTCTTGAAGTACAGTTTCTAGCCCCTTTAAAGCATTCGTGGTGATTTCTGTTAAACTTTGCCCTGGTTTAAATATATTTAAATCATAATCTGCTTTTATATTAAATAAATCCAATACTTGGTCCAGCATTTCTCTATGTTGTGCAGTAATACATACTATATTTTCTATCTTTTCTTCCTTTTCCATAGCCTTAATTATAGGTGCCATTTTAATTCCTTCAGGTCTTGTCCCAAATACTGTCATAACTTTAATTTTGTTCATGATCATCCTCCTTTGCACTAATTAGCCCCATCTTACCTGCTAATAATATAGTAATTATAAATAATACTATGGCTATTATTACTCCTCTTTTGCTATTAGTCTTAGCTATTAATGTAGCACATATCCCAAATACTGCTGATATAGAATATAAAATTAATACAGTTTTTTTCTGAGAATAACCCATTCGTAATAATCTATGATGAAGATGTCCCTTATCTGCTTCTGCTATAGATTTACCATTTAATAGTCTTCTAAAAATAGCAAATGTAGTATCAAATATTGGAACTCCAAGAATAATAATTGGAACCACAACTGCTATAGTAGCAACAGATTTCATTACCCCTTCTATAGATAGTGCTGCCAAAATAAATCCTAAGAATAATGCACCAGTATCTCCCATAAATATCTTTGCAGGATTAAAATTATATGGAAGAAATCCTAAACAACTACCTGCTATAATAGAAGACATAATCATTACAGGTATGTAGTGAAATTTATTTGCAACAGCTAAAAAAGATAGTGATGAAATCATTGCAACACCAGCTGCCAAGCCATCTAATCCATCTATTAAATTTAAAGTATTTGTAATTCCTACTATCCAAAATATAGTTATTGGTATAGAAAAGACTCCTAAATCTATTAATTTACTAGTTTTAGTAAAAGGATTAGTAATTGCATCTATTTTAATATCTCCTAAAATTAAAACTATAGCTGCTGCTATTTGAAATATAAGTTTCATTCTAGGGCTTAATTCTTTTATATCATCAATTATACCAGAGATAACGATAATAGTTCCTCCTATGATAATAGATATTAAAGTCTTATCTACTGGAAGAAAAATTAAAGATGTGATAATAATAGAAATGTATATAGCTAATCCTCCCATGAGAGGCATAGGTTTCTTATGAACTCTCCTATCATCTTTAGGAATATCTACTGCTCCTACTTTAATCGCTAGTTTTTTTACTATCGGTGTCATAAATAATGATATAAACACAGATATAATAAATGGTATTAAAATATTTCCCATATGCTTTCGCTCCTTATAATTAGTCCTTATAAAATTTTATATTAGAATGAGAAATAAGTCAATTCACAATTTCATTGTCAAACAAAAGGGACTGTCCCTTTTGTTTGCATTTTGTTTGATAATTTAAAATTGGGCGACCCTCGGGCCGCCCTAATCAAACGTTAGGGACAGGTACTTTTGTTTGGAAATGAAACAAAAGTACCTGTCCTTTCATATATTTATTCAATGGGTATGCAAGACCTTTTATTTGTTAGTATTTACTTTGTTCCAAATAATCTATCTCCTGCATCTCCTAATCCTGGAACTATATATGCGTGTTCATTTAATTTTTCATCAATACTAGCTAAGTATATATCTACATCTGGATGAGCACTTTGTACTGCTTCTATTCCTTCTGGAGCTGCAATTAGGCATACTAATTTTATAGACACAGCACCTTTTTCCTTTAAAAAATTTATTGCAGCAGTGGCTGAACCACCTGTTGCCAACATAGGATCTAATACTATTAAATCCCTCTCTTCTATATCCTGTGGTAGCTTACAATAATACTCTACAGGTTTTAAAGTTTCAGGATCTCTATAAAGTCCAATATGCCCAACCTTAGCAGCTGGTAATAGAGATAGCATACCATCTACCATCCCAAGTCCTGCCCTTAATATAGGTACCAATCCTAATTTTTTCCCAGATATAACTTGAGATTTAGTTTTTGTCAATGGGGTTTCTATTTCTATTTCCTCTAGGGATAAATCCCTTGTAACTTCATAAGCCATTAACATAGATACTTCTCTTACTAATTCTTTAAATTCCTTAGAACCAGTATTTTTATCTCTGATAAAAGTAAGCTTGTGTTTAATAAGTGGATGATCTAAAACTACAACTTTTCCCATATAAAAACTCCTTTCTTATTTAGCTTAAAACTCCCTGTGTGATTATATCATAACTATGCTTCAATGTCAGCGATTTTATCTATTCTTCTTTTATGTCTTCCACCTTCAAATTCTGAATTTAACCAAGTAGATACTAATTCAATAGCTAAATCCTTACCAATAACTCTGCCACCTAGTGCCATTATATTAGCATTATTGTGTTGCACACTCATTCTAGTAGAATAGGTGTCGCTACAAAGAGCACATCTAATACCTTTCACTTTATTGCAAGACATAGAAATTCCAATTCCAGTTCCACATATGGCAATACCCTTATCTACTTCTCCATCTATTACTCCTTTAGATAGTTTTAAGCCATAATCTGGATAATCTACTGAATCTAAAGAATTAGTTCCATAGTCTTTATATTCTATACCTTCTTTTTCTA
This sequence comes from uncultured Clostridiaceae bacterium, assembly GCA_964564325.1. GTDB lineage: Bacteria > Bacillota > Clostridia > Tissierellales > Tepidimicrobiaceae > JAAZMA01. The sequence goes on along the minus strand of CAZMBD010000040.1, from coordinate 8,328 downwards.
AGTACTCCTTAATATGTTCTTTTAATTCAAAACCTCCATGATCACTAGCTATGCCTATTTTCAATTATATCCCCTCCACTAATTTTTTTACCACTTCATCTAAGGCCTTGTTTAACTCTTCCTTAGTATTATTATATATACAAATATCCCCACCAAAAGGATCTTCTACATCTCCATCTACACCATAAGCAAATTTCTTTAATGTATAAGTTTTATTTTTTATAAAATCATACTTAGAAATCAACACTTCCTTATGGGAATTTCCCATGGTGAGAATTAAATCTGCTTCTTCTAGTAAGTCCCTATGGACTATATTCGCTCTATGTTTACTAATATCTATACCATCTAAAGCTAAGGATTTAATAGCATTTTCAGATGCACTTTGTCCATCTAATGCATATATTCCTGCAGATTTTGCTACTATATCTAATCCATTTTCCTTAGCCTTTTCTTCGAATATTGCCTGAGCCATGGGACTTCTACAAGTATTTCCTGTACAAACAAAAAGAATATTCACATTATCTCTCCTATACATTTATAATATTGCCCGATGCTGCCTTTGTAAGTCTATTCATAATAGCACTACCTATACTAGATGTTTCCACTCCTTCTGCCAATATTATATCTACTCCTTTTTTATCTAGTGTTCTAATAGTACTAAATAAATTATGAGCTATAGTATCTTTGTTTTTTCTATTGCCTACAGATATAATTATCTCATTATTATATCTATTTATGGTTTCATCTGTAGCCATAATCCCTACAATTTTTCCATCTTTAGTATATTTTTCTAAATAATCATTTATTGCCTCTACTACATTTTCTAGTTCTCCATTAAATACCAACATTTCAGCTCTAGGTGCATAATGTCTATATTTCTGCCCTGGAGATTTGGGAACTATATTTTCATGTCCCTGAATTATGGCTATATCTTCTTCTACATTTGGGATAATTTCTTTTAATTCTTCTATACTAATTCCTCCTGGTCTAAGTATAGTAGGTGTATCTCCTGACATATCTAATACAGTAGATTCTACACCTATACCAGTATTTCCCCCATCTATTATTAAATCAATTTTACCATATAGATCCTCTATTACATGGGTAGCAGATGTGGGACTAGGCTTTCCTGAAGTATTAGCACTAGGAGCAGCTAAAGGCACATCACTTAATTCAATTAGTTTTAATGCTATAGGATTATTTGGCATTCTAATAGCCACAGTATCTAATCCACCAGTTATAATATCTGGTACTAAATTAGATCTCTTAAACAAAATAGTTAAAGGCCCTGGCCAAAATTTCTCCATTAGTTTTTCTACTTCATTAGAAATGGATTTTACCAATGGAATTACCTGAGACTTATTATATACATGTAAAATTAGAGGATTATCTTGAGGTCTTCCCTTTGCCTTAAATATTTTTCTAACTGCATCTGGATTTAATCCATTGGCACCTAAACCATAGACAGTTTCTGTGGGAAAAGCCACTAATCCTCCTTTTTTTATGATTTTTGCCCCTTTATAAATTAATTTTTTATCTAAATTTTCATTTTTGATTTCTATTATTTGGGTTTTAATTTCCTTCATAAATAATTTTCACATCCTTATTTTCTTCCTATTATATTATACATTATTTTAAAGAGAATTAAAAAAGTATTTTTAAGTAATTAACTATTAACTATCTTTATAATAACCCCAAATCCCATTGATATAAGTTATTGGTACAGTTATTTTTTTAATGATAAAATTATATTATACTTATAAATTTTAAAAGGATGTGATTGTTTGATAAGTATTGGAATAGATGTAGGGTCAGTAGCAGCAAAAGCAGTAGCATTTAATGGTGAAAAAATTATAGCAACAGCTATTTATCCTACAGGCTGGAGTCCTAGAGAAGTTGGGGAACAATTATTAGAGGATATAATGCGAAAAACTAATTCGGCCAGCGAGGATATTAAATCCATAGTAGGTACTGGATATGGTAGAGTGTCCTTACCTTTCGTAGATAAAACAGTGACAGAGATAACTTGCCATGGAAAAGGTGCCTTTTATATGGACCCTGATATTCGAACAGTTATAGATATAGGTGGTCAGGATAGTAAGGTAATTAAATTGAATGAGGATGGGCAAGTAGTAGATTTTCTAATGAATGATAAATGTGCAGCTGGTACAGGAAGATTTCTACAAGTTATGGCCAATGCACTAGCAGTAGATGTGGGAGAACTTTCAGATTTAGCTACAGGAGTAGAACCTGTAAATATTAGCTCCATGTGTACTGTATTTGCAGAATCAGAAGTAGTATCACTAGTAGCAGAAGGTACATCAAAGGAAACTATTGCAGCAGGACTGCTCCATTCAGTTTGTAATAAAACCTATTCTCTAGTAAGTAGAGTTGGAATTCAAGATAAAGTGTTTTTCTCTGGTGGCGTTTCTAGAAATCAACTTATGGGAAAATTATTAAGCGAAAAATTAGGAGTAGAAGTAATTTCATCTAAAGAAAGTCCATTTTTAGGTGCCATCGGTGCAGCTATAATTGGATGGTAAAAAAATTGTTCTTATTACCCTCATCTTAGAATAATAATTAAATGAAAGGGTGAGGGTATGATAGATATTGGCATTATAACATTATGTGGGTTTATGGTAGGTATGTTAGGTACAGGATTAGGTGGACTTATTTCCTTATTTATAAAGGAAACCAATAGGATCTTAAGTTTTCTCTTAGGTTTAACAGGTGGATTTATGTTATTTATAGTTACATTTCATCTATTACCAGAGGCTTTTATATTAGGGGGACTTATTACTGCTATTATCGGGATAATATTAGGTATATTATTAATTGTAATACTAGAAGATGGTATTCAAAAAAAAGCAAAAAACACTTTTATGAAATCTTCATTGCTCTTAGGTATAAGTATAGCTGTACATAATTTCCCTGAAGGACTAGCTCTAGGTTCTAGTTTTCTAACCTTGTCAGATTTTGGTCCTGTATTAGCTATGGCAATGTCACTTCACAATATTCCAGAAGGTATAACCATGGCAATTCCTATGAAAATAAATAAAGTCTCACCTATGAAAATCCTAATCTATACCCTATTAACAGGTATTCCCACCGGCATAGGTACTTTTATAGGAGCATATATAGGCATGATTTCTAATTCTTTGATTTCCCTATGCCTATCCTTTGCTGGTGGTACTATGCTATATATAATTTGCGATGAAATAATCCCAAGTGCAAAAACCCTTCACTCTGGAAGGGATTCATCTATTGGGATAGTATTGGGATTTATTATTGGGATAGTATTGTATTTATAAGACAAAAGAACCGTCCCCCTGTCTTATTTTGTAAATTCATAGGCGGCTATTCCTACTGCTATGGATAAATTTAATGAATCGATTCCGTCGCCATGGGGTATGATTACGCTTGTGCCTATGTTTGAAAATTCATCACTTAGACCACTTCCTTCATTGCCAAAAACCAGGGAAAATGGTCTATTTTTATTTACTTTAATATTAGGTAGAGTTTCTTTGGCATCTAGCATAAATGTATATATATAATTGTCAAATTCATTCATATATTCCTCAAAACTATCAAAGTATTCGAAGGAAATCTTAAAAACAGCACCCATAGATGCTCTAACTACCTTAGGATCATATATATCTACAGCCGGTCTTATAATGGCTAAATTTTTTATATTAAAGCCCAATATAGTCCTTATTATGGTACCTAAATTTCCCATATCACTTGGCTCCACTAAAACTACATGATTTAGAGATTTACTTAAATCTATTTCATATTTCTTAAATACACCTATGGCATAACAATTTTTCTTCTTGCTTATTCTATTTATGGCTTTATTATTTATTTGACATTCTATATTATTTTCTTCACAAATATTTGTTATTTTCTTAACTCCTTCGTTTTCCATGCCATCTTCACTAAGAATTACTTTAATTACTTTATCCATTTGAAAATTAAGTAATTCCAATGTTGGGAATACTCCTAGAGTATAGGAATATTCAAAGTCCTTTTTATAAGCTTTAAGCTGTACATCCATTTTTATTCCTCCAAAATCTTATAATAAAAGACAGTGGCCGAAGCCTACTGTCCCTTTTTTAGACTACTTGTTTTAGTTTTTCTGCCTGATCTGAAGTAATTAGACTATCTATCATTTCGTCAAGATCTCCGTCTAAGAAGTTTTCCAATCTATGAGTAGTTACATTTATTCTATGATCCGTAATTCTTCCTTGTGGAAAATTGTAAGTTCTAATCCTTTCAGACCTATCTCCTGTACCTACTTGAGATCTTCTTGCCTCGGCTATTTCACTATGTTGCTCAGATTGAACCTTGTCATACAATCTAGTCTTTAGAATTTTCATTGCCTTATCTCTATTTTTATGTTGAGATTTTTCATCTTGGCATGATACTACCATTCCTGTTGGAATATGAGTTATTCTAACTGCAGAGTCAGTAGTATTTACAGATTGACCACCATTTCCTGAGGATCTAAATACATCTATTCTAATATCATTTGGATTTATTTCTATATCTATATCCTCAGCCTCAGGTAATACTGCCACCGTAGCTGTTGAGGTATGAATTCTACCGCCAGATTCTGTGGTAGGTACTCTTTGAACTCTGTGAACTCCAGATTCATATTTCAATCTACTATAAGCACCTTTACCATTAATCATAAAAATAACTTCTTTAAACCCGCCTACTCCTTGCTGACTGCTACTCATAATTTCTGTTTTCCAGCCTTTGCTTTCTGCATACATAGTATACATTCTAAATAAATCTCCTGCAAATAGTCCTGCTTCATCTCCACCAGCACCAGCTCGAATTTCTACAATAACATTTTTATGATCATTTGGATCCTTTGGAAGTAACAATACTTTTAGTTCTTCTTCTAGTTTTATTATTAATTCTTCTCTTTCTGCAACTTCTTCCTTTAGCAATTCTTTCATTTCGTCATCTAGTTTTTCCTTTAACATTTCTCTATCTTCTTCCAAAAGTTCCTGTGTCTTGGTATATTCTCTATATTTAAATACTATTGGCTCCATATCAGCATGTTCCTTTACCAACTTTTGCCATTCTTCAATGTCTTTCATCACTTCAGGATCTATTATCTTTTGACTTAATTCTTTATATTTATTTTCTAAAAAAGATAATTTATCTAACATAATATAATCTCCCTCCTTCCAAAATTCTATCTATAATAAAGTATTAGTTTTCAATTTTATCATATATATTATAACATGAAATATACGTATTATTCAATAGTGGCAAGGGGACGTTTTGTTTGCCATCTTTTATGAGACAAGGAGAACCGTCCTTACCTTTGCCTATTCGATGGGTATGCAAAGCCTGCTGTATCACGCTGTATCAGAATAATATAACTCCAGCTGTTCCTGCAAGTATTATTCCCCAAATAGGATGCAATTTTTTAAATGTAATTAAATAAAATATAACCAATCCAATTATAACACTTTTAATGCCTACAAAAGCATCCATAGCTACAGTTATAGATGCAGATGCAACTAATCCTAGTACAACTGGCCTTATCCCCATAAATGCCCAGTCTACATAGGGCGAGTCTCTAAACTTAGATAAAAAATGAGCTATAATAAGTATTATGATAAAAGATGGCAAAACTACAGCAGTAGTTGCAACTACTGAGCCTAAAACTCCTCCTACTTTATAGCCTAGAAATGTAGCTGAATTTACAGCTATAGGCCCTGGTGTCATTTCTACTACAGCTAAAATATCAATAAATTCTGTTACTGTAAGCCATCCATGAACTTCTATTATCTCTTTTTTTATTAAAGGTAACATGGCATATCCGCCACCAAAACTAAAAGCTCCAATTTTTAAAAATGAAATAAAAAGTTTAAGTAGTTTCATAGACGTTTCTCCTTATTTTTAAAATATACAATAGATCCAAAAGCAGCTATAAGTATTATATATATGGGGCTTATATCCAATAATAATATAGCTAAAATTGTAAGACCAGTTATTATTATATGACGAACATTAAGTTCCATATGCTTACCCATTTTATATACTGCTGAAAATATTAAAGCAGCTACTGCTGGTCTTATACCTAAAAATGCCTTTTCTATTATAGGATTCTGTCTATATTGCCAGAAAAACTTTACAATCAATAATATAATTGTAAAAGAAGGAAGAACAGTACCTAAAGTACAAATTAATGAGCCCTTAACTCCTGCCATCTTATAACCTACATAAGTACTAGTATTTATAGCTACTGGTCCTGGTGTTGCCTCTGCTACGGCTATTATATCCATAAATTCATCTTCTGTAAGCCATTCATGGGTCTCCACTACTTCCTTTTGAATTAAAGGAAGCATAGCATATCCGCCACCAATGGTAAAGGCTCCTATTTTAAAAAATGTCATAAATAGCTTAAACATTAATTCCATTAAAACACACTCCTTCCTTCTTATTTAATGCCAAGAACTACTCTATCTAGTCCTTGAAGATCTTTTAATACTTCTATATCTCTAAAATCTTCATTTAATAATAAATTACTTACATCCTTCCCCTGTTCACAACCAATTTCAAATATTAACAATCCATCCTTCTCTAAATATTTTTTAGATTCAGGAATAATTTTTCTGTAAAAATCTAGCCCATCTTCTCCACCATCTAATGCAGCCATAGGTTCAAATTTTTTTACTTCTTCTTGAAGTGTTTGGATTTCTTCACTAGGTATATATGGAGGATTAGAAGCTATTATGTGAAACTTTATTCCTAGTTCCTCTACTCCTTTAAATAAATTCCCTTTATATAATTTAACATTGTCTAAATTATATCTTTCTCTATTAATATTAGCCACCTTCATGGCTATATCTGAGTTATCTACTCCATAGACATTTATATGTCTTTTATAATGTGCTATAGATAAAGCTATAGCACCACTACCTATGCCTAAATCCAGTAGATTTACGGATTTGTTTTGATAATTTATATCTCCGTACTTTAATATATATTCTACCAATATTTCTGTATCTGGTCTTGGGATAAGCACTCCTTCTTCTATATAAAATTTTAAACCCATAAATTCCTTTTCTTTTAGTATATATTGAATAGGGTAACCTGTGGCTCTTATTCTCATCAATTCTAAAAATTTATCCACAATATTGTCATTAACTTTCTCTTTACCATGTGTATAAATATAGATTCTATCCACATCTAATAAGGATTCCAATGCCATAGTAGCTTCTAATACAGGATTTCCATATTTTCTGTCAACTATCATATCTGCACCAATTTTAAGCAATTGATTTATTTCCACAGATCTTCCTCCTTATTTTCTGTTAGTACCCCTTTCAACGCCTCTATAGCCACTTCTATCTGTTCTCCATCTGGTTCTTTTACTGTAGCGATTTTCTGTAAAAATAAACCAGGATAAGATAAATAATATGCAATATGCGAATTGCTTTTCCCTATTAATCTATTTATTTCATAAGAAATACCTGCAACTACTGGTAACATCAATATCCTAATTAAAAATCTTTGAAGTGGATTTGGCCAACCAAAAAAGGATAGCACTAAGATACTTACTAACATTACCATAAATAAAAAGCTAGTACCACATCTAGGGTGAAGTATAGGATATTTTTTTACATTCTCAACTGTTAATTCCTCGCCATTTTCATAGCAGTGAATAGTCTTATGTTCTGCACCATGATATTCAAAAACTCTATCTACATCTTCCATTTTAGAAATTAAAATTACATATATGAGAAATATGGTTATACGAATTAATCCCTCTATTAGATTAAATAAAAATGGGGATTCTATTTTGTTTTTAAATAGATTAGTAAAAAAAGAAGGTAATAATATAAATAGTCCTATGGTTAATAATAAAGAAAAAATTAGGGTAATTATCATTTCTACAGTTTCAGCTTTATCTTTAAATACTTTATCCAAAAAGTATTCTTTATCATCTTCTATTCCTTCATCAAAAAACTCTGCAGAATAAGTTAAGGAATTAATACCTATTATCATAGATTCTATTAAGCCTACTATTCCTCTAATAAAAGGTAGTCTAAAAAATTTATATCTCATGCCTAAAGTATTTAATTCTTCCTTTTTTAATACTATTTCATCATTAGGCTTTCTCACTGCAATGGCCACATCTTTTGGCCCTCTCATCATTATTCCTTCAATTAATGCTTGCCCACCTATAGTCGTCATATGTTTTGGAACTCTATTTATATCTTTAATCTTCACTCACAAACCCCTCTCTTTAATAAAATAAAGGTTAGATGCTTTAGCAACTAACCCATTTTTTTGTGAAGAAAT